>DATFRR010000068.1:0-37810 GCA_035263025.1 Micromonosporaceae bacterium | reverse complement strand
TGAAACCGGCGAGCCACGTTATGACGAGCCGATCGTGCCGGCCGAGGACGTGCTGCCGATCGACCCGATGACCCAGCAGCCACCCGGATTCAGCGAAGCGGATCGCGGTCGGCCGGGTGGATTCGCCGGGGACACCGACGTCATGGATACCTGGGCGACGTCCTCGCTGACGCCGCAGATCGCCGGCGGCTGGTGTGACGACGAGGATCTCTTCGGCCGTGTGTACCCGATGGATCTGCGGCCGCAGGCACACGAGATCATCCGTACCTGGCTGTTCACCACGACGGTGCGTGGCTTGGCGATGACCGGCCAGCTGCCCTGGCGCACCGCCGCGATCTCCGGTTGGATCATCGACCCGGATCGCAAGAAGATGTCGAAGTCGGTCGGCAATGTCGTGACGCCAATGGAATTGCTGGACGAATACGGCAGCGACGCGGTCCGCTATTGGGCGGCGTGTGGCCGACCCGGCGCGGACACCGCGTTCGACACGAACCAGATGCGCGTCGGCCGGCGGCTCGCCATGAAGCTGTTGAACGCCAGCCGCTTCGTCCTCGGATTCCCGTCGCCGTCGCCGTCTGCCAACGTCACGGAGGCACTGGATCTCGCGATGCTCGCGTCGCTCGACTTGGTGATCGACGACGCGACGGCGGCCCTCGAGGCGTACGACTACACACGCGCACTCGAGCGTACGAACGCGTTTTTCTGGACGTTCTGCGATGACTACGTCGAGCTCGTCAAGCAGCGCGCGTACGGATCCGGTCCCGGCGCCGAGTCCGCGCGGCTTGCGCTGCGCCAGGCGCTCGACGCGCTGCTGCGGCTGTTCGCGCCAGTTTTGCCGTTCGTGACGGAAGAAGTCTGGTCGTGGTGGCGCACCGGTTCGATCCATCGCGCCGAGTGGCCGACCCGGCTCGGCGGTGCCGGCGACCCGGCCGTGCTGGACGCGGCGTCCGAGCTGATCGGTGCGGTGCGTCGCGCCAAGGCCGCGGAGAACCTTTCCATGCGTACGGAGGTGCCGAACGTGACCGTGTCGGCGGACACGGCCGGGCTGGAGCACTGGGACGCCGTCTCCGAGGACCTGCGGGCGGCGGCCAACGCGGAAACGGTCGACGTCGCGGCGTCGTAGTGGCCGACATTGCGGGCGGGCGAGAATCGCGAGGGCCGTCGTAGCGCGGTTGCCGACCTAGAATCGGTCGCATGAGCCCGGCCGCGCCACGCCCGCCCGAGCCGTCGGCGCGGCCCATCGGCGGCGAGCTCATCGACGTCGACGAGGAACCACCGCCGGCGGGCCTTCGGCCGATGCCGTGGCGGATGATCGGCGCGGTGGCGGCACTCGTGGCCACTGTCCTGATCGGTTACATCGTCGGGAACCAACAGGGTCGAGCCGAGGCGGTGGCGGCCGCCCGCACACCGGCCGTGGCCCCATCGCCGACCGCGCCACTCGGCGCAATATCCGGCACCGGCGTGACGTGCTCGCTCCAGCAGGGCGCACTGTTGCACGTTGGCGTACGCGTCGCGAACCAGAGTCTGCACGACGTCACGTTGGACCGGATCACGATCGGTCTGCCCGGCAACGATCTGGACTTGGTCGCGACCGCGTGGGGGCCGTGCACGTCTCGCTTTACGACGACGGCACCGGGCAACCGACCGCTGCCGGCTGGCGCGACCACGTGGGTCTCCGCCATCGTGGTCGTACACGCGTCCTGCCCGGCCACCTACCCGGTGGAGTTCACCGTCGACTATGACGGTGGTCAGACCAAGGTCACCGCTGGCTTCAACGACCTCGGCAACGTTCCCGCGACGGCTTGCGACGTGGCGCCGTGATCTCGAGCGAGGACGCCGGGGATCCGGCCGGCTCCGAGGCCGTCGCCGCGACCAGCAATCCGGCCGGCGATCCGGCCGCCGGTGCGGTCGCCAGTCCGGCCGTCATCGAGATCGGGCCGGAGCCCGTCCTGACCCGGCGTCCGATGCCATGGCGGGTGCTCATCTCGGTGGCCGCGCTCCTCGTCGCGGCGGGGATCGGTTACGTCATCGGCGATCAGCACGGACGTACGTCCGCGGCGTCACAAGCGAACCGCACCCCCGGATCGGCGGCGTCCTCGGACCCGGCGACGGCGGCCCTCGACATGGCCGCGACCGGCGTGACGTGCTCCGAGCAGCTCGGCACCACGCTGCGGCTGGGCGCGCGGCTGGCCAACCGGTCGACGCGGCCGATCACGTTGGACGGCATCGGCGTCGAGTTGCCCGGCAACGGACTTGAGCTCGTCGGCACCGCGTGGGGCGAGTGCATCGGCGCGGCGTCGGCGCCGCCGTCCGGCATCACGCTCGCACCCGGGGAGGCGACGTGGGTGTCGGCGATCGTCGCCGTCAAGGTGCCGTGCCCGGACTCGTACCCGGTGATCTTCCAAGTCAATTACGACAACGACCGCGCCACGGTTCAGGCCGGCTTCAACGATCTCGCCGGGGTGCCGTATTCGGGTTGCAACCTGTCGTCGCGCTAACCCGGTCGGCCCGGGCCGCGTGATCAGCGCCGCCGCATCCACACCGCGGTATCCGGCGGCAGCAACGCGCCGACGATCGGTCCGCTGGCGAGCACGGTATCGCTGTCGCCAGCCACGATCGGCCCGATCGGTACCGACTCCGCCGACAGGTTGACGAGACAGTAGAACTCCGACGCCGAGCCGCGGGCGAACGCGAGCACGCCACCGGGCGCGTCCAGCCACGCCATCGGCCCGTCGCCGAGCGCCAGTTCGGCGGACCGGATCGACAGCGCCACGCGGTAGAGGTTGAGCATCGACAACGGATCGGCGCGCTGCACGTCGACCGTGTAGTCGCGCCAACCGATCGGCTGCGGCAACCACGGCGCGCCGGTCGCACCCG
The DNA here is from genome assembly GCA_035263025.1 of Micromonosporaceae bacterium. Lineage (GTDB taxonomy): Bacteria > Actinomycetota > Actinomycetes > Mycobacteriales > Micromonosporaceae > DASQPR01. The sequence goes on along the minus strand of DATFRR010000068.1, from coordinate 34,933 downwards.
CTGGGCTGAAGCCGAACGGCGGAGCGTCACCCGACCATGGCATGGGTACCCGACATCCGTCGCGGCCGAGGTTCTCGCCACGGGTACGGAAGAACATCGGATCGTGCCGGAGCTCGTTCGGGATGTCCTCGACCTCCGGCAGCCCGAGTTCCTCTCCTTGGTAGAGGTATGCGGATCCGGGCAGCGCGAGCATCAGCAAGGTGGCCGCACGCGCCCGCCTAGTCCCCAACGCGCGGTCGCTCGGCACCCCGAGCTGCCGGAAATCGAGGCTGAACGACGTGTCGGCGCGACCGTAGCGTGTGACGTGGCGGGGTACGTCGTGGTTCGACAGCACCCACGTCGCGGGCGCACCGACCGGAGCGTGCGACGCCAGGGTCTCATCGATCACCGTACGGAGTGCGCCGGCCTCCCACGCACAGCCCAGGAACGCGAAGTTGAACGCCGTGTGCAACTCGTCTGGGCGGAGGTAGGCGGTGAACCGCACCACGTCGGGCAGCCACACCTCGCCGATCAGGGCGCGCGGTTGCGGATACGAATCCGCGATCGCCCGCCACGCGCGGTAGACGTCATGCACCTCGTCGCGGTCCGAGTACGGATGCGGAAACGGCGGGTCGTCCGCGTCGAAGTCGACGAGATCGTGGTCCTTGCACAGCATGGCGGCGGAGTCGATCCGTACGCCGTCCGCGCCGCGGTCGAACCAGAACCGCAGCACGTCCTCGAAGTCTTCGCGGACCTTCGGGTTCTCCCAGTTGAGATCCGGCTGTTCGGCGGCGAACAGATGCAGGTACCACTCGCCGGGCGAGCCGTCCGGGTTCGTGGTGCGCGTCCATGCCGGCCCGCCGAAAATGGACTGCCAGTCGTTCGGGGGCATCGATCCGTCGGGACCGCGGCCCGGCCGAAACCAGAACAGTTCGCGCGCCGCGGAGCCGGGTCCGGCCGACAGCGCCTCGCGGAACCACGCGTGCTGGTCCGAACTGTGGTTCGGCACCACGTCGATGATGGTGCGGATGCCGAGCGTGTGCGCCTCGCGGATGAGCGCCTCCGCTTCGTCGAGGGTGCCGAACACCGGATCGATCATGCGGTAGTCGGAGACGTCATAGCCGGCGTCTGCTTGTGGCGAGGCGTACCAAGGGTTGAACCAGATTGCGTCCACGCCGAGGTCGGCGAGATAAGGCAGGTGCGCGCGAACGCCTGCCAGATCGCCGACGCCGTCGCCGTTCGCGTCGGCGAAACTGCGCGGATAGATCTGGTAGATGACCGCCGACCGCCACCACCCGGTGGCGGATGGCGGCACGCGTCCGGCGACCGTTGGCACCTCGAGCTGACCGTCCACGCCGAACCTGCCTCTGATGTCTGTCGTGCCCCGGATTGGCGCCGGAGCGAACGTCACCCGCCGAACGGCCAAGCCGGCCGCTCGCCGCGGATACCGAATGGATGGCGATCCGTTCGCGGTGCGCCGCTACCGGTGGCGCGACCGGACGGAACGTTGTCGTGAAACCCCTGCCTGAATTACCCCTTGAGACCGCCGACGGTGAGCCCGGACATGATGTTCTTCTGGAAGATCAAGAAAAAGGCAATCGTTGGTACGGCTGCGATGAACGCGGCCGCGATGACGACGTTTTGACCGAGTCCTTGCGCGAACGCGTAAATGCCGACGTTGACCGTCTTCGTGTTCGGGCCGGGCTCGACGAGCAACGGCCACAAGAAGTCCTTCCACACGGCGGTGACCGCGAAGATGGACACCACGCCGAGGATCGGCCGGGACATCGGCAGGATGACCGACCGCAGCGTGCGCAACGATCCGGCACCATCGATGGCGGCCGCCTGCAATAGTTCCTCGGGTATCGAGTCGAAGAAACGCTTCAGCAGGAAGATGTTCAGCGCGTTGGTGACCGATGGCAGCCAGATCACCCACGGCGAGTCGAGCATGTGCCAGTGCACAATCGGTAGGTCGATCACGGTGACGTATTGCGGGATGATGAGCACCGTCGACGGGATCATCAGCGTGGCGAGCATCAGACCGAGGACCACGTTGCCGAACCGGGGCCGCAGCTTCGAGAACGCGTACGCGGCCAGCACGTCCAGCACGAGCTGGAATGCGAGCGCACCGAACGCGTACCACGTGGTGTTGAGAAGTAGCCGGCCGAGGCCAAGCGCAGTCCACGCATCCCGGTAGTTGCCCAACTCCGCGTGCCGCGGGTAGAGCGTCGGAGGAACCTGGGCGATTTCCTGGCCGGACTTGAGCCCGCCGGTGGCCATCCAGTAGAGCGGGCCGAGGAACGCCAGCGAGAATCCGATCACCACGGCGATGACCAGCAGCCAGTAGACGCGTCTGGCACCCGGCCGGTTCAACCGTGCCGGCGAGATCAACGTACGCGTACCCGCGTCGTGGACTGCCATCTCCGCGTGCCCTCCCTTCTGGGACTCCCGTTGTGCTGCCTCGAACGCGTGCTGTGCGGCATGGTTAGTCCTGCTTCGGGCTGAGCCACGTATACAACCCGGAGAACACGAGCAGGACGAGCATGAGCATCACGCCGAGCGCCGCGGCGCCGTTCAGGTCGTGGTTGAAGCTGAACGCGTGCTGGTAGATCAGGTAGACAATCGACTCCGCGTGGTTCTGCACACCGCTGCCACCCGCGAGGATGAACGGCTCGATGAACAGCTGCATGGTGGCGACGATCTGCAGCAGGAACATCAGCGACAAGATGAGTCGGGTCTGCGGAACGGTGACGTGCCAGATCCGTCGCAGCAGACCCGCACCGTCGAGTTCGGCCGCCTCGTAAAGCTCCCCCGGTACGTTCTGCAACGCCGCCAGGTAGATGAGCACCGCGCTGCCCATGTTCAACCATGTCGACGCGATGACGAGCGACGGGATCGTCATCGCTTCGGACTGGACCCACTGCGATGTCGGTAGATGCAGCGCTCGCAGGACTTCGTTGAAGACGCCGTTGCCGGGGTCGTAGGCGTACTTGAACAGAAACAGGCCCGATGCCGGCGGCAGCATCACCGGGATGTAGACGAGCACTCGAAGGTAGCCGCGTGCGTGCCGGAATTCGTTGAGCAGTACGGCGATCAGAAACGGCAGCGCATAGCCGAGCACCAACGCAAGCAACGTGAACTCGATGGTGTTCTTCCAGGCCGCCGTGAACGCCGGATCGTGCCAGACCCGAACGTAGTTGTCCCAGCCGACCCAGGTCGTCACGCCGCGACGCGTCCGCTGGAAGCTCATGATGAACTCGCGCACCATCGGGTACCACGAGAAGAACGCGAAGCAGAGCACGCCGCCGACCAGGAACGCGTAGCCGGTCAGGTTGTCGGCCGCCCGTCGGCGCAATCGGCCCGGCCGGTGTGCGCGCCCCCGTTGCATGACGGGCCGGGCCGGCGCCTTCGCCGATGGCGCAACGGTGGTGGCCGCCATCACCAACTCCTCGACTCGCCGACATGTGAACGTGCCAACAGCATGCCGTGCGGGGACGGCGATTTCCGCCCCCGCACGGCCGCCCTCACGATCCCTGCGACAGGATCGTCTGGATCTTCGTGTTCGCGTCGCTCAGCAGCTGCGTGATATTCGCGTTCGGCTGTGTGAGCACGGCGCCCATCGGCCCGTCGAGCACCGCGTAGATCGCCTGCGCGTTCGGCGGCTCGATGATGGCCTTCACCGGGTTGTTCACGTACGGCGCGTAGTCGGTCAGCGTTAGGTTGGTGTTCTGCTGAGCCAGCGTGTCGATCTGCTTCCCGGTCGCGGAACCGACCGTGAACAGCTGCGACAACGGCAGGCCGACCGGAAGCCCTTCGGCCTTCTGTGCCACGTAGTTGAACTGGCCCTGGCCCGGGGTGAGCTCCTCGAAGCTCAGCCACTCGAGGCCCGCCTTGATCTGCGCCGGCGTGTCGCCTTTCTTGAAGAAGTAGCCGTTGCCGCCGCCGAGCGTGGCCTGCGCGGGGCCGTTGTCACCGGGCATCGGTGCCATCGCCCAGTCGGCGTAGCTGCCCTTGAACTGGTTGACGATCGACTGCACGGTGTCCGGTGCGCCGATGTACATGCCGACCTTGCCGCCGCCCGCGTTGTTCAGCAGGTCCGCCCAACCGAGCAGTTGCTTGGCTCCCATGCTGTTGTCCACGAAACGCATGTCGTGCAAGGTCTGCAGCACGGCCTGCGCCTGCGGCGTGTTCACGGTCGCGGTCTTGCCGTCCGCCGATACGTCGGCACCGCCGCGCGCGTAGAGCTCGGCGGTGAAATGCCACCCGCCGGTGTTTTGTGCGCTGTAGTCCTGGTAGCCCACGATGCCGTTGCCGAGCGCCGCGATCGCCTTCGCCGCGGTGCGCACGTCCTGCCACGTCGCAGGCGGCTTCGAGGGGTCGAGGCCGGCCTGGGTGAACAGCTTCTTGTTGTAGACCAGACCCATCGTGTACGAGTAGAACGGCACCGCGTAGATCTTGCCGTCCTCGGTGAACGCGGACTTCGCAACGTCGGTGATCTGGTCCCAGTTCGGCACCGTGTCCTTGTTGACGTATTTGGTGATGTCGGCCGCCTGGTCCGCGTCGAGCACCTGGTTGAGGTCGGTCATGTACCCGTAGAACACGTCGGCCTGCGTGCCACCTTGCAGACGAGCGGTGAAGTCCGGCGGGTTGTCGCACTGCGCGCCGACCGAGATGCTCCGGATGACGACGTCTGGGTGGATCTTCTCGAACGCCGCGACGTCGGCGTTCCATTGCTGCAACGTCTTGCCGCCGTTGTCGGTCTTCAACGGCGCGCAGTCCACCACGATCGTGGTCTTGCCGCCTGCTGAGGCCGCCGCGTTGCCGCTGCTGCTCCCGCAGGCGGCAAGCCCGAGGCCAACGGTGGTCGCCAACGCGACGGCGGCGACCTTCCGATAGTGCCGTGCGGACATTTCGTCCATCCTTTCCCGAGCGGGGAGATGCTCTGTGCGGCGCGATCACCGCGGCAATGGTCTCGACCTGGTCCGAACTCTCGAAACGACCTGCGTGCGCCGCCAGGGCGCGACATGAGTGCGGTCACTGTAACGACGTCACCACGGTTCCGCAAGGTATCGATGAGATATTGCAAAGACACGACTTGATTACGGTGAACTCGAACTATCTGCCGTGACCTGCGTTGATTCGCGCAGCGTGCCGGCACGTTGCTCGCAATCTGATGCAAGCATTTGCTCAGCTGTGTCGTATCCTTGCGCCCATGGTGCGTACGTCTACCCGCCGACTTGCCGAGGTTGCCCAGAAGGTGGGCGTCAGCGAGGCGACCGTGAGCCGGGTCCTCAACGGCAAGCCCGGCGTTTCCGACGCCACGCGCGAGGTCGTGCTCACGGCGCTTGACGTGCTCGGCTACGAGCGACCCACCCAGCTGCGTGGCGACCGCGCCCGGTTGATCGGCCTCGTTTTGCCTGAGTTGCAGAACCCTATCTTCCCGGCGCTGGCCGAGGTGGTCGGCGGTGCGCTCGCACAGCGTGGGTACACGCCGGTGCTCTGCACCCGGACGGCCGGCGGCCTATCCGAGTCGGACTACGTCAACATGCTCCTCGACCAGCACGTGTCGGGCGTCGTGTTCGCCGGCGGGCAGTACGGCGAGGCAGACGCGCCGCACGATCACTACGAGCGGCTGCATCAACGCGGCCTGCCGGTGGTGCTCTTCAACGCCGCTGTTGACCATCTCGGCTACCCACGGGTGTCCACCGACGACGCGGTCGCGGTCGAGCAGGCCTACCACCACCTGGCGTCGCTCGGTCACGAGCAGATCGGCATGATTGTCGGGCCGGCAGACCACATGCCGTCACAGCGCAAGCTCGCCGCCTTCCGCGCGCTGTGTGACGGGAGCGGCCGGGGTTCGGCGTCTAACGACAGCGCCACCTCGGACACGGCCAGCGTCGGATTCGTCGAGCACGCGCTGTTCTCCCTCGAGGGCGGGCACGCGGCCACGTCACGGCTGCTCCGTCGCGGCGTCACCGGCGTCATCTGCGGCAGCGATCCGCTCGCGCTGGGCGCGATCCGAGCCGCTCGACGTGCCGGCCTCGGCGTACCAAGCGACGTCTCGGTCATCGGATTCGACGACTCGACGTTCATGACGTGCACCGATCCGCCGCTCACGACCGTACGTCAGCCGATCGAGGCTCTCGGTCGGGCCGCCGTGACGTTGCTCGTGGGTCAGATCGAGGGCGCCACCGTCACCACCGAGGAGCTGCTCTTCGAGCCGGAACTCGTGGTACGCGGGTCAACCGGACCGGCGCGCGCGTAGGTTGCCTGATAGGTCAACGTAACGGCGTGCGTAGATCGATGCGCCCCGGGGTATGGCCGGTAACCGGCGTTGACGGAAAGATACGGCGAGGACGCGTTCACGGCTCAGGCCCGGCCGCGCGCGCGATCCGGCGGGGAGGCACACGTGGCGGATGCCGATGGTCCAGTCTGACTCGGCCGGTTCGGCTGGCCCGGCCGGCTCGTCTGACTCGGCCGGCCCGGCCGGATCGTCTGACTCGGCCGGCTCGGCTGGCTCGGCGGGCTCGGTCGGCGACGGGCCGCGGACGTTGCCCGCGGACGTTGCGTTGGACCTCTGGTTCGAGGCCGGTCAGCTGCACGCGGTCCGGACCAGAGTGGCCACGTGCGCGACCGAGCTGGGCGCGACCAGCGATGTCGTGGAGCGCCTGCTGATCGTGGCGAGCGAGCTGGCGACGAACGCGATCTTGCACGGCGGCGGCCGGGGACGCCTCCGGCTGTGGTCGGCCGATGGCCATCTCCACTGCGAGGTCGTCGATGCCGGCGCCGGAGTGTCCGATCCGATGGCCGGCACGATCCGGCCAGCACCCAGCGCGTCGGGCGGGCGAGGCCTGTGGATCAGTCGGCAACTTGGTGATGCGTTCGCGATCGACAGCGGCATCTACGGTACGACCATCCGCGTGACCATGGCCCTCCACGACCACGAACGTTCGACCGACGCTCGGACGTCGGCCTAGCATCGCTCAGCAGACAGGACGTGCCGCCCGAAACGCGGGACGGTGAACTACCGTCGCGGTCATGTACACCCACGGCCACCACGAGTCAGTCCTGCGGTCGCACCGATGGCGTACCGCCGAGAACTCGGCCGCATACCTGCTCGGGCACCTCTCGCCGGGTATGTCGCTGCTTGATGTCGGCTCGGGTCCCGGCACCATCACGCTCGACCTTGCCGAGCGCGTCTTTCCCGGACCCGTCACCGCGCTCGAGGCGACGACGTCCGCGCTGGCGCTGACTCGGAGCGAGGCGGAGCGCCGTGGCGGGCCACCGTTGACGTACGTGGTCGGCGACGTACACGCGCTCGACTTCGCGGATGGGTCGTTCGATGTCGTACACGCGCACCAGGTACTGCAACATGTGGCCGACCCGATCAGGGCGCTCGCCGAGATGCGCCGAGTTGCCCGGCCGGGCGGCCTGGTCGCCGCCCGTGACGCGGACTACGCGGCGTTCACCTGGTTTCCGCTCCTACCTGAGCTGGATGACTGGCTCGCGCTCTATCGACGTGTCGCACGCGCAAACGGCGGCGAGCCGGATGCTGCCCGCCGGTTGATGTCCTGGGCACGCGCGGCCGGGTTCACCGACGTCACAGCGTCGGCGTCGACTTGGCTCTACGCCACCGAAGCGGACCGCGAGGAGTGGGGCGGCATGTGGGCCGAGCGCGTGCTGCACTCCGACTTCGCTCGGCAGGCTGTCACGCGAGGCGAGGCGACCGAACATGACCTTGCGCGCATGAGCGCGGCATGGCGGCGGTGGGCGGCGGCCGACGACGGTTGGCTGGCCATCCTGCACGGAGAGATCGTCTGCCGTCGTTGACGACTCGTCAGCGGAGCGGGACGCATCCGTTAGCCGGCGTGCCGGCCGAGCGTGATGTCAGCGACCAGTGCGCCCAGGTGGGTTAGCCGCGCACGCGAGCGGTCGCTTCGACAGCGCGCATCCTGGCAAACTCCCACGGGCCTAGAGCGCGTTCCAACTCGCGCATCCGATGGTTGCGCGCCCAGATCGTTGCGACGACACCTCCGATCGCGGTGCCAAGTCCTGCGCCGGCCCAGACGCTCATCGGGCGCGATTGGCTGCTTCGCGCGTGGCTCGCCGTACGCCGACGATCAGCGGTCGCCAAGCGGCGATCGGCGTCCGCACGACGTTCGTCGGCGAGCGCCCGTCGGGCCTCGGCGGCCGCCCGCCGCGCTTCCGCGGCGGCCTCGTGCTGTTCGGCACGAGCCTGACGTCGCTCGACGAGCATCTCGCGCTGTCGGGCGAGCCGACTCTGACCGCGTCCCAGCGCGTCCTGCGCCTGCGCGACGGCGCGATGACCACGATCCTTGGCGTCCGCGATGCTGTGCCGGACGGCATCCGAAGTGCGCGCCCTCACGTCGGTCTTCATGGCCAGCGCCTCGACGGTCTCGCTGAGCTGAGCACGTGTCTCGGCGATCTCGGCGCGGAGCGCGGCCGCGTCGGTCGGTGGTGCGCTATTCAGTCGGCGCGTCACGGCCGTGACGCGGGCGCTGTCAATCGAAGTCGCGCTGTCGGCTCGGTCGATCTCGGTCGCGTTGCCGGCTCGGTCGGTCGGGGCAGCGCTGGCTGCTCGGTCGGTCACGCTCATCAGGCCCTCCCGTCCTTCACCGCTTGGCTCATCGTCGCCACGTCCGTCTTCACGCTGTCGATCGTCTCGTCCGGCATGGGCTTGCCGGCCCGCTTCACCTCGCTTCGACCGACGAGCGCGAGGAGTCCGGCGATCAGGAACAGCCCGCCCCCGACGATCAGCGCAGAGGCCCAGGCGGGCAGCACGAGCGCGAGAAGCAGCGCCAGTCCCGCGATGAGCGCGCCAACGCCATAGACGACAACCACACCGGCACCGCCGAACAGGCCCGCGCCGACGCTCATCCGTTTCGCCTTGGTGGTCATCTCGAGCCGGGCGAGCGCCAACTCGTCCCGTACCAGCAACTGCACCTGCTCGCTGGCAAGCCGTACGAGATCAGCGGTGGACGCGGACCGGCCGCCGTTAAGCGCGATTCCGGTTGTCGCGATTCCGGTGCCGCCGGATTCAGATCTCGCCGGCGCGGATCCGTTGCCGCTCGGCGTGATCGCGGTCGATTCGAACGCTTGCTCGGTTTCGGTCACGCGAACTCACCTCCGGCCAGCCATGTCCGGCGTTGGCTACCGACATGTGCCCCTTCGCCCGCACCCCAACCCTGTCACGATCCCGGCGCGTACATCAGCGAATGCCTCATCTCGATGCGGCCGCTGCGGCCCGATGCGACCCACCGCTCTCGAGGTCTTCCGGCCGCCGGAGATCGGCTGGATGCCAGAGATTCGCGGGACGACCAGGATCTCCGACGGCGTCGGATTCTTGTGATCGGAACCCGGTGCGCGCGAGGTACCGATCGAGAGCGGCGGGCGCGACAGCGTTGGCGATCAGCGTCGCGATGGTCCAGCCGCCGACCCAGCGTTCGCGGCGCCGCGGATGATCGGCTGCGTACGCGATTGCTCGCGCCGCTGTCTCGGTGGAAAACGGGGGAAGCGCGAGTCGGGCACGGCGCGGCAGACGCGAGACGACCCAGTCGAGTTGTGGTGTGTTGCGGGCCGGCAGCGCAACCATCGTTGCGTTGACGCTGCTGCCGTAATGCAGCAGCTCACAGCGAACCGACTCGTGGAAGCCCTGCACGGCGTGACTTGCTGCGCTGTACGCGCTCTCCAAAGGGATTCCTCGGTAGGCCAGGGCCGAACCAACCTGGACGATCGAGCCGCGGTCGCGCCGAAGCATGCGCCGCAGTGCCGCGCGCGTTCCGTTGACGTACCCCAGATAGGTCACGTCCGTGACACGGTGGAACTCGTCCGCACCCACCTCCATGAACGGGGCGAACACCGACGTCGCTGCGGCGTTGATCCAGACATCGGTCGGCCCCAACTCTCGCTCCACGATGTCCGCGGCCGCCTCGACCGCGGCGGGTTCGGCCACATCCAGTGGGATGGATAGCGCGTCGCCGCCGACCTTCTCCACCTCGGCCGCTGCGCCGATGAGTCCGGCCTCGCCGCGCGCCAGCAAGGCCACCCGGTCGCCGCGCTGAGCGAACAGGCGAGCCACGGCCCGCCCGACTCCGCCGGTCGCGCCGGTTACCACCACGACGCGTGGTTTGGTCGTGGTGCCCTGCGGGCTAGCGAGCGCGGTGCGCCGCGCCGTCTCCGTACCGTCCACAACTGCGTTTCCTACTCCGGCGGCCGGACGCGCACGCACCGATCGGCGGTATTGGTCATGTCGGAACCGCCCAGAGCGGCACACTCATGAGCAGACGACTCCCGACAACCGAACGGCAGACGCGCGATGCGACAACCGCACACCGAGATCCGTCGCAGGCCGCCACGGATCCCGCTGCGGCATGGCGAGGGAGACCGCTCCCGGCTCGGCGTCGGCGGCGGACTCGCGGCGCTCTCGCCGGATGCGCTCTCCTCGGTCGCGTACGGCCCCGAGGCCATCGTCGCCGCGCTGGTGGTCGCCGGCAGCGCGGCGGTGGCGCTCGCGCTGCCGGTCGTGATTGCGCTCGCCGTGCTGTTGTTGGTGCTCGTCATCTCTTACTGCCAGGTGATCGCCGCGTTCCCGGACGGCGGTGGTGCGTACGCGGTCGCGAAGGCGACGCTCGGCGGGCCGGTCGCCATGGTGGCCGCGGCCAGCCTGGTGGTCGACTATGTGTTGACGGCCGCGGTCGGCCTCGCCGCCGGCGCCGAGGCACTCGCCTCCGCTTTTCCGGCGCTTCAGCAACACCTGCTGCTGGAATGCCTGGTCGGCCTGTTCGTGTTGACCGCGCTGAACCTGTGGGGGATCGCAGAAAGCGCGCGGGTGTTGATGGTGCCAATCACGTTGTTCATCGTCGTCATCTTCGCGATCATCATCGGCGGTCTCGTCGTCCACCACGCGTCGACCGGTCCACCGGTGCCCGCGCGACCCGGCGCGGACAGCGGCTTCATCCTGGTGCTGAAGGCGTTTGCGGCAGGGTGCGTGGCGCTGACCGGTGTCGAGGCGATCGCCAACGGCGTTCCGGCATTTCGCGATCCGCGGGCGCGGCGGGCACAGCACACCGAGATCACACTCGGCGTCATTCTCGTCACGATGCTGCTGGGCATCGCTGTCGTGGTCCGTCTCGACCATCTCGTGCCCGTGCCGGGACTCACACTGCTGGCCCAGATCGCCGCGAGCGCATACGGCCACGGCGTGCTCTACAAGGTGATGATGATGATCGTCACATTGGTGCTGGCGCTCGCCGCGAACACCAGCTTCGGCGGCCTACCGGTGCTGCTAAGCCTGGTGGCCAAGGACTCACGTGCGCCGCACCTCTTCGCGCTGCGCGCCGAGCGGCCGGTCTATCGGGTCGGTGTCACGGCGCTCGCGATCGCGGCCGGGCTGCTCCTGATCGTCAGCGACGGGCGCAGCGCTAAGTTGCTGCCGCTCTATGCGATCGGCGTGTTCGTCGGCTTCACCATCAGCCAGACCGGCATGGTGCGCCGGCTTCGGCCAGACCGGCGGTGGATGCCATTGGCCACCTGCGCGCTCGGCGCGGTGCTGACGTTCGTGACGACGTTCGTTCTGCTGATCACGAAGTTTGTCGAGGGTGCGTGGATCGTGCTCATCGCGATCCCCGTCTTCGTCCTGCTCTTCGCCGGCACCGAACGCTACTACCGGCGCCTCGCGCACGACATCGCGTTGGACGACATGCCGCGTAAGCCCGCACCGGTTGGCGCGGTCGTGATCGTCCCGGTCGCCGACGTCAGCCGTGTGACACGGCACGCGCTCGACGTGGCCCTCGGACTCGGCCGGCCGGTAACCGCGGTCAGCGTCAAGGACGACGACGGCGCGGCGCGGTTCCGCGATCGGTGGACCGCGTGGGCGCCCGACGTACCGCTCGACATCATCAACGACCCGTACGGCCGGATCATCGACAACGTCGTCGAGTACGCATGCGAGGCGCGGTCACGCTACGGCCGCGTCATCGTTGTGGTGCCACGCATCCGTACCCGCCACCGCTGGCAGCAGATCATGCACAACCAGCGCACCCTTCCGCTGGCCGGACGACTCCTGGCGCATTACGGGATCAGCGTCTGCGCCGTCGAGTACGACGTCGCCGACCGCCGCGTGTGACGATGTCTCCGACCGCCGCGTGTGATCGGGTCGCCGCAGGCGCCGCGTGACCGGCCGGCCGGGCGGCCGCGGCGGATCAGGAGCCGCTCAAGTACTCGCCGCCATACTCTGGCGCAGTCTGATACGCGGCGACCGGTCGCGCGCGACCGATGTGCGGTGCGTCAAGGGGTACGTCAACCGGCGCCAGTCGCACCGCGGTGCCGTACGCGCAGATCTCCGTCCACGTCGACGACAGGATCCGGTTGTCGAACTTCATCCCGGTGACGGCGTCCGCTCCGACGTATTCCGCCTCCTCGGCCAAGTGCGCCAAGGCCTCCTTGCGCCACCGCATCATGGAGACCACGATCTCGGTCGCCGGGCGGCCGTCAACTCGCTTGATGCCCTCGCTGAATGGGTTGAGGGTCCGGACACTGACGCCCATCACCTCGCCGAGCACCTCTTCGATGACGCGACCGGCAATCTCCTCGGTCGTGACGATCAACACGGCGCACTCTCCCGACGCCGACCCATCTGGTCGACTAGTCGGAGCATAACCGCAGGTTGAAGTGGTGTTCAGGGAACCTGTTCCGGGTCAACGAATCCGTGCGGCATCGACAAGGTCGACGAGTTGCCGGCGTTCGACCGCAGCTCGCAATGGCATGAACTCCTCGGCTTCCTCGCGGTGCAAGTGCCGCGCCAGCATGCTCCGGAAGAACGCGAACGCGTCTGGAAAGCGAGCGCTCCTCACGTCCATTGCGCCGAGCCGGCCGAGCAACTCCTTGACGCGATCCTCCTCAGTCGCGCTGGTACGCGCGATTGCATCGCCGTCGACGACCGAGCGGATCGTCAACGGATGGACGACGTCTGCCTCGACGGCGTCGTGCTGGTCGACCAGCCTGACGAGCGATCGCAGCGCGGTTGCCCGGGTTTCGCCGGTGTTCGCCTCCACCTGGTCAAGCGCGCACACGATCCGGTCGTGCTGCATCAGCAGCACGTCGACCATGTCCGAGTGGTGGTTCATCGCCATCGTGCTCGCCTCCTTCCGACCCGTCGGGTCGCGAGCCGTCCGCGTCGCGCCGAGGCGGCGGCTCACCGCATCGCTTGTACGGAGCGGAGTTCGTCGGCCAGCAGCTGCAGTCGCTCCTGCGACACCGTGGCGCGCAGTCGCGGAAACTCCAGCGTCTCCTCTTGCTCGGCATGGGCGAGCACTGCGTCGCGGAAGGCGTCGAACTTCGCATCAAAGTCCGGATGTCCAACGCCAAGCGCTTGCAACTCGTCGATCGCCGCGTCGGCCCGCTCCTCTTCGTTCATCCGATCGCGGGCGATATCGGGTGCCTTGGCGAGATCCCGCACCGCCGGGTGCACCACGCGCAATTCACCGTTCTCGTGCGCGGCAAGGAGCTTCTGCAACCGCGCGAACGCGGCCACTTTTGACTCGCCCTCTAAGCCGTCGACCTCGGCGAGCGCGCGCTTGACCTCGTGGTGCTGGTGCACCAACAGGTCGATCACGTCGGCGTTGTCGGGCAAGGTCACCGGGTTCTCCCCTCATTCAGCTACGGCCGCGTGGTCCGCCCGGTCCGATCGCGCGCTCCTTTCGGCATACCCGCGGACGGTTCGGCAAAAACCGCGTCCACCCGCAAATATGCCCGCCACCGAACCGTCGGGCGGCGGCATGATCGCGAGGCGGCGTTCGCGCCAAACCCTCACGGTGGCCGGAGCGCGCGGCTCCGGCCACCGGCGGGTCAGGTCGTCAGGTCGCCATGCGTGCGCGCTCGGCCGCGGCGCGCAGCGCCGCCTCATCCTCCGAGGACAGCGATGTTTGCAGCACCTCGCCGCCGTACTGACCGTGCATCTCGTGCAGCACCTTGTCGACGGTCGCGCTACGTACCAGGAGCACCAGCGCCGCAGCGCCCGGTTGAAGGCGCTCGCCGAGGCCCGTCATGAAGTTGTCGTCGATGCCAGTGTCGACAGCCTTTCCGGCCAGGGCACCGGTGCCGGCACCGATCGCCATGCCGAGCAGCGGCGCGAAGAAGAGCAGACCGATCAGGCCGCCCCAGAGCGCGCCGCCGGCGGCACCGCGGCCCGTTGTGCTGCCGGTCGTTTGGTGTAGCTTGACCCGGCCGTCGCCCTGTCGCTCGACGATGACGGCGTCGTCGAGCTCGATGATCATCTGCGACTGCAGCTCGGACAGGCGCGTGAGCGCTTCGTTCGCGGCCATCGTGTTCGGATAGCCGACCGCGATCAGTCCGTTCATGTCCGTACCCCCCGAATGTTGACGTTGCCCGCGTCCGTTGTCGGCGCGGTGCTTTTCACTCCCGCGCCAAGGCGGCGAACGCCACCTTTTCCATATCGATGTACTGATCCGCGCCAACGCCGATCTCGACGTGGGCGATGGTGCCGCCGCGGAACGCAGACGGCGTCGGATATTGGTCCGTGACCGGATCGCTCGAGTCGCGCCCGACGCAGAGCCCGTCCCCGCACAGGTTGAACGAACCGACCTGCGCGCGCATCGGACCCTCGGCGACCACCGCGTTGTCGATGAACAGCCGCGTTTTGCCGACCGACTCCCGGTGCTCGCCCATCGACTCCTTGGTGAACTCCATCCCGAGCACATGGCTGCCGGGTGTGATCGGCTGCGACGAGACGAACCGCTGCTCGTCGATGCCAAGGAAGTTGTAGACGTACCAGAGCTTGCGATCCTTCAGGAACAGCGCGTGTCCGCCATGGCGCGACCCGGACGCCAGCAATACGCCGGTCGCGTCCGCGTCGTCGAGGTCGACGCTGGCGAGCACGCGGTACGAGCGGCCGCGGATACTCGCCGCGATCGTCTCCGGCACCTCGGCCGCGTCCGGGTAGTACCGGTAGGTGTCCTGGGGCGGCAGTGGTTGCGGACGCGGGTCGTTCAGGATCTCGATCGGGACCCGGTCGTCCAACGGCAGCACGTCGTAGCGGCCGGCCTCCTCGAACCAGGTCTGCACGAGCTGGCGGAGCTTGAGCGGTTCCTCACGCGCGAGGTTGTGCGCCTCGGACCGATCCGTGTCGACGTGGAACAGCTCCCACTCGTCGTCGTCGAAGTGGCCGAGACCGGATGTCGGCCCGTGAACGGTGACCGCCTTCCAGCCGTTCTGCCAGATGCCGCGCGTACCGAGCATCGCGTAATACTGCCGCTGCTTTTGCGTCGGTGCGTTCGCATCGTCGAACGAGTAGCGCATCGACACGCCCGGCAACGGCACCTGGTCGTAGCCGTTCAGAGTGGCCGGGAACTCGAGACCGCAGCAGTCCAAGATGGTCGGCACGATGTCGGTCGCGTGGTGGTACTGGTTGCGCACTTCGCCGGTGGCCTTGATGCCGGCCGGCCAGTGGATGACGAGTGGGTCGGCCGTACCGCCCGCGTACGAGTAGCGCTTGAACATCTTGAACGGAGTCGAGAACGCGACCGCCCACCCGGTCGGATAGTGGTTGTACGTCTCCGGCGAGCCGAGCGCGTCCAGGTGCGCGAGATTGTCCGCGAGGTCGTCCGGATAGCCGTTGAAGAACTTGTTCTCGTTCACGGATCCGTTCGGTGAGCCTTCGCCCGACGCACCGTTGTCCGCGCAATAGAGGATCAGCGTGTTGTGGAGTTGGCCAGTTTCTTCGAGGAAGTCCACGATGCGACCGACCTGATAGTCCGTGTATTCGGAGAATCCCGCGTAGACCTCCGCCATCCGAGCGAACAGCCGCTTCTCGTCATCGGATAGCTCCGACCATGGCCGCATTTCGTCGTTGGTGTCGTAGGTGCCCGACGGCATCGGGTTGATGCCGGTCAGTTCGGTGCCGTCGGGAACGATGCCCTGCGCCATCATTCGCGGCAGCACCCACTCGCGGTACGCCTCGTACCCGTCGTCGAACTGTCCCTTGTATTTGTCCGCCCACTCCTTCGCGACGTGGTGCGGCGCGTGGTTCGCGCCGGGACAGAACCACATCAGCCACGGCCGGTGCGGCGCCGACTGCTGGGTGTCGCGCAGCATCTGCAGCGCGTGGTCGGCGAGGTCCTGCGACAGGTGGTAGCCGTCTTCCGGCATCGCCGGCTGGTCGACGAAGTGGCTGTCTTCCACCAGAGTCGGGTACCACTGGTTCGTCTCGCCGCCGATGAATCCGTAGAAGCGGTCAAAGCCCATCTGCAGCGGCCAACTGCGGCGCGTCGCACCGGAGTTCGCCTCCTCGACCGGCACGTTGTGGTTCTTGCCGACCCAATACGTGTTGTAGCCGTTCTGACGCATGACCTCGGCCATGGTGCCGCAGGACGGCGGGATGTGGCCGCTTGATCCCGGGTAGCCGATCGACGCCTCGGTGATGCACGCCATCGCGTTCTGGTGGTGGTTGCGGCCGGTCAGGAAGATCGACCGGGTCGGCGAGCACAGCGCGGTTGTGTGCCACTGGGAGTAGCGCAATCCGTTGTCCGACAACCGTTGCAGCGTGGGCATCTGGACGCGACCACCGAACGGCGACCATGCCGCGAGACCGGTGTCGTCATAGAGCACGACCAACACGTTCGGCGCGCCGTCGGGCGCCTTCGGCGGCAGGAACGGTTCCCAGTCGGGCGTCGAGTCTCGGACGTCGACGTTGATGACTCCCTTGAAGGGCTTGCTCGCCGGCATGTCGCCTCCTCGCGCGGACGGCACGGTGGCAGCGCCGGATCCGGTGCCGCCGCCGTTGTCGGCTCAGGTTAAGGCGCGATGCTGGCGGTTAGTGAGGAACGTGAGTTTATCTCCGCTATGGTCACCTACGGCCGTATAATGCAACGGATCCCCAGGTGTGAGGTTGACGTGTCGACCGCCTCGCCTTGACGAGCCGCCGGCCGGTAACGCAGGCAGTAGTTCGGCGCGCAGAGATGCGATCCGCCCTTGATCACCCGCCGCGGGATGCTCTCGCTGGTCGCCGGCTCGTCAACGCGAGGATTCGCGGGTACGCAGCAGTGTCCGTCGCCGCCTGCCGTCGCGGCGGCGTGGTTGGCGTGGTTGGTGTGGTTCGCGTGGTTGGCGTGACTGGCGTGGTTCGGCGTGAAGTAGTCCGATGTCCATTCCCACACGTTGCCGACCACGTCGACAAGGCCGTACCCGTTGGGCGGGAACGACCCGACCGGTGATGTCCCCTCGAACTTGTCCAGCAACAGGTTCTGCCACGGGAACTCGCCCTGCCACGTGTTGGCCATCGCACGGCCGCCGGGCATCTCGTCGTCGCCCCACGGAAACGTCACGCCGTCGAGCCCGCCGCGCGCCGCGCACTCCCACTCCGCCTCGGTCGGCAGAACCTTTCCCGCCCAACGCGCGTACGCGGATGCGTCGGCGTACGAAACGTGGGTGACCGGGTGGCGCTGCCGACCGTCGACGGTGCTGCCGGGACCCTCCGGATGTCGCCAGTCCGCACCGGGTACCCATGCCCACCAGTTCCGGAAATCGTCCAGCGGAACCGGTCCGGCGGTGCGCCGGAACACCAGTGAACCGGGTACCAACAGATCCGGGTCGGCATCCGGATAGTCCGCGGCGTCCGGCGCCCGCTCCGCATCGGTCACGTGGCCGGTGTCCTTCACGAATCGACGGAACTCCGCGACCGTCACCGGATGGACGTTCATCCAGAAGCCATCGACTGTCGCAGAGTGCACCGGGCGTTCCTCGGGATAGAAGTCCGCCGAACCCATCCGGAACGTGCCGCCAGGCACCCACGCCATGTTCTTGCCGGGCGGGCGATCCGGCGCGACGGGCAGTGACTCGACGATGCGCACAGATCCGTTGTAGCCGATCACATGGCGGGATGTCCGGAAAGCACCAGAACGGGCGTTCGCCGGGCGCACCATGCGATCAGAGCCGGGCGACTCGCGCGGCCGTATTGGAGGCTCGCGATGCGGCGGGGCGGTCGGCTCTTTCCGACCGTGCACGGCTATCGCCGAACCCTCGCCCGATCAGACATTCTCGGCGGCATCGGCGCGGGCGGCGCCGGCGATGGTGGCGTACGCCAGCGATTCGGGCACGAGCACCGCCGCACACGGCGAGCGCGGCGACGACGTCGCCAACCAGCCACGATCGCTGGTCATGGCGCCACCACGCCGACGTCGGCCCGTGCCCGACCGCCGACATCCGACGCTACGACTCCATACGCGAATGGGACCCGGAGCGTGAGTCGGCGTACCCGCCCGAGTCCGCATCCATACGCGGCGCGGTGGCCAGCGCCCAGATCACGAACACGTCGAGCCCGATGAGGATGAGGGCCCAGAACGGGTAGTACGGAATGAAGAAGAAGTTCGCGAAGATGGACAGCACGGCGAAGAAGATGCCGAGCGCCCGCGCCCACGCAGCGCCGGTGAACAGCACGAAGCCGGTCAGGATCAACAATCCGCCAAGGATGATGTGCACCCATCCCCACGACGTGAGGCTGAGCTTCATCACATAGTTCGGCGTGGTCACATAGATGTGGTTCTTGGCGACCGCGGCGATTCCCTGGATCAGCGCCATGGCGCCACTGAGAATCATGATGCACGCGGCGAATATCACGCCGCCGGTCGCCCACGCACTCGATGTGCTCGAGTTCGTCCGCATGGAGCTCATCTCGACCAACCCTTTCTCGTTGTCGACGCGCTCCGGCAGGATGCGCGCGGCGTACCCCGGTTGGGGCGAGGCACGGTCATTGGATGCGCTGTGGTCATAGCGCCTCGATTCCCTTGCCGATCAGCACGACGCCGATCACTAGCAACAGCACCACCATCACGGTGACGTTGTTCGCCACCAGCCAGGTCTTCAGCCCAGTCAGCCACGCACTCGCTCGCTGCCTGGCAAGCCGATAGGCGATGACCGGTGCGGCGACCGAAATCGCGGCGTTCCGACGACGATGCCGACGAGCCAACCGCCCACGAAGCCGGCCGATGTCGCACCCCGCGTGGGGCGAGCAGGACCAGGATCACCGCGACGTTCGGCAGCGGGCTGATCGCGACGCCGACGGCGAGCGCGAGGACATCGCCGATCACGGCACCCATGGCGACACCCCCAGCACCACCCGACGGCCGCGCCGCCCGGGCCCGACCATAGCGGCCATTACCGGCAGAGGAGGTCGTAACCAGGCAATCTGGTAGGCGGGCACCGGCAGGTGAGCCCGGCGCCAGACGGGTACGCGGCATCGCCAAGCGCTCCAGCAGCGCCACACCAGGCGCTTCCGGATCTGGCCCGTTACCCGATCGCTGGGTCATATGTCGATGTTGATGAGTTAACGACGAATGCGAGGGGAATTACACAAAATTCGCCTTATGACGCCTCATGGTCCGCCACGCTGATGGAGTGCGCGAAGACCAACCCGGCAACGGCGCTGAGCCGACGTCGGCACCCGAACCTCGGGAGCCGACCGAGCATGGTGATCCGGGTGCTCCGACCGGCGCACCAACGCCGGGCGCGACGCCACCGCCACGTGCCGACCCACCGGAGGTCGCCGAGTCGGTGCCGAACGGAGGGCGGCCGCCATGGGCGAGCATCAGTCGCTGGACGGCCGGCATCGTCGTACTGTTTCTCGCCGCCGTACTCGGCGGTGTCGCGGTCATCGCCGGTTACGTACGCGACCATGTGCTCGACACCGAGACGTACGTGCAGACGGTCACGCCGCTGATCGCCGAGCCTTCGGTGCAAGACGCGCTCGCCGAACGACTCTCCACGGTGATCGTTACGCAAACCGACCTCAAGGGTCTCGCGGGCGATCTCGCGTCGGGCTTGGTAAAGCAGGGTGCGCCGCCACGCGTCCAGGATCTCGTGCCGCCGCTGATCTCTGGCATCACGTCATTTCTCGACACAACCATCCGCAAGCTGCTGGCCTCGCCGCAGTTCCAAACCGTGTGGGAGAACATCAACCGGACCGCGCACGCCGCGATCGTCAGCGTGCTCACCGGCCAGAACAGCAATCTCGTCAAGAGCAATGGCCGCACCATCACGATCGACCTCGGACAGTTGCTCGTCCCGATCAAGCAGCAACTCGTCAGCAACGGGCTGACGTTCGCCAGTCGGATCCCGACCGTGTCGATCCCCTACACGATCGTCACCTCCGACAAGCTGCCCAAGGTCCGCACGTACGTACGCATCCTGAACGCCGTCGCAACCTGGCTGCCCTGGGTGGCGCTCGCCATGTTCGTGGGCGGAGTCCTGACCGTTCCGAATCGCCGACGCGGCATCATCACTGGCGTCCTCATGCTCGGCGTCGTCGACATTCTGCTGCTGGCCGGTCTCGCCGTTGGCCGCAGCATCTACCTGGACCAGTTGCCGTCCACCGTCCAGTCACCGCAGGCGGCCGAGGACATCTACGACACCGTGCTGCGGTTCCTCAACGAGGCGCTGCAGTCCATCCTGGTCGCCGTGATAGTGATCCTGGCGGCCGCGCTGCTCGCTGGGCCAAGCCGACCGGCTCGATGGATCCGCCACCAGATCGGCCGGGCACTGTCGGCGGCGGGCGACGCACTCGGTCGGACCGGCGCCTGGGCGGGCAATGTCGGACGCGCGGTGACCACGATTCGCCGGCCGTTGGAGCTGATCCTCGGCGTGGTCGGCGTAATCATCTTCATCCTCGCCAACCGGCCTTCGCCGGGCGCGGTGCTGTGGCTGACGTTCGGCATTGTGCTCGCGATCATCGCAATCGAGATACTCTCCCGAATGGCCGGATCGGTTCGCGGCCAGCCGGCTTGACGGCGACGGACGAGTCCTGATGCGCGCTGGCTATCAACACCTACTCGTTGGCATCGGCTTCCTGTACCTGCTGATCATTCTCGCACCGCTGGAGAGGGTCGGCGCGCCGCTGCGCGTCGCGATCGCTGGCGTGATCCTGATCATGGCGGTACGGACGAAGCGGTGGGCCGGCGCCTGGGCAATGCCATCGCTGGCGTTCGCGACCGTGCTGGTCGCCGCCACGATCATCGCGGTGATCTCCGGCTCGGCTACCGCGTTGACCTGCGTCGCGCAAGGCTCGACAGCGATGCTCGTGATCGCCGCGATCGCAGTGTTGGCGGGCAGCGTGGTTACGTCGGGATCGGTCAACGCCTCCACGGTAAGCGGTGTGCTGTCCATCTATCTATTGCTCGGCCTGCTGTTCGCGGCTCTGCACAGCTTTTTCGCTGCGCTGATCACGAACTATCTCGGCGGGGTGGGCGCGCATCCCACCACATCGGACACGCTCTACTTCAGCCTCGTCACGTTGACCACGGTCGGGTACGGCGACATCGTGCCGGTCGCGAACGTCGCGCGCGCAATCGCCACGATCGAGGCGCTGACCGGCCAGCTCTACCTGGTGTCGGTGGTCGCCGTGGTGGTCGCTCGGTTCGATCCGAAGCCCCGACGTATGGCGGCCGCGGCCCAGGGCCAGCAGCCGGAGGGCACACCGCCGGGTGCCGGGAACGAAGGACGGCCTGATGCCGAGTCGGACCCGCGTGGCCGCGAGACCGGACCGGATGGCGATGAGGGTCCCGACGACCCGACTCGCTAGCCGATCAGCCGCTGAGGAGTTGCGCCTTCGCGGCGGCGAACTCCGCGTCCGACAGCGCGCCGGACGCGTTCAGGTCGGCAAGCTGCTTGAGCTTCGTCGCGAGATCCGCACCGCCTGCTGGCGCTTGCTGGCCAGCCATCTGTTGTTGGTCGTAGGCGGCCTGGCTCTGCGCTTCTTGGTCGGCCATCATCTGCCGCCGTGCTCGACGGTCGTTGACCGCATTGGCCGTCGCCGTCGCGGTGCCGGCCACGACTGCGGTCCGGGCAACGGCGCCGAGTAGGCCCGGTCCTCGCCGGGCGACCATGGGTCGCATCAACATGTTGCCTCCTCGCCGCGCCCTCAGCGGGCCGCTGTCCGATGCCGGTGCACTATGCCGAGGCAGCCGCCTCGGCGACGACCTCCGGAATCCGTTCTCCGTAAACGACCGTGCCGTCGGCCGCCGTCACGATGTCGCGCAGCTTGTGCGCCCACATGTGCTCGAAGAGGATGACCGCGGCCGTCGAGCCGGGGTCGACGTTCTCGGCGAGTGCGGTCAAGTCGGCCTCCGAGATCAGTCCGTCGATCGTCTCCGGAATGGCATCGAGCGCCTCGTACGCGGCTTCGCCTTCGCGCTCGCTCAACTCGAACGTCGCCACGCCACCGTCCCGGCTCCGCTCGATGAACGCGAGGTCGACGACTCGAATCACGCCCGCGTCGAGGAGCCGCTTGAGTTCCGGCGCCAGCTGCTCTCCGGGCATGTGGTCCGGAAACTCGATCATTACCAGTTCCATCGGTCCACGGCTCATCGTCGTTCCCCCGGTCGCATCCGCGTTGCCGCCCGCCTTCGGCGCTTGGTGCATTCATTGTCGCGACTCGGGACGCTCGCCGGAGCCGCTTCGCGGCAAGTCACGACGGCGTGACCGGGCGACCGACCATCGGTCACAACCCCAAACCCGGCCGATTCGATCTGTTACGGCGCGTCGAGGGCCTTTAATGGGGGTACGCCAACCGAGCGCGATGGGGGGTGACGGAGTTGTCCGTACGATCCCATCCGGCGTTGACGAGGACGGTCGCGTGGCTTCGCGACTTCGGGCAGCGCCTGATCGCCGTACGCGTGGTGGAAAGCTCGATCGTGCTTGCCGCGCAGGCGTTCCTCGCGCTGTTCCCGCTCGTGATCGTGCTGACCGCGGTGATGCCATCCGGAGCGTCCGACGGCCTGGTCAACGAGCTCAAGTCCAAGTACGGCCTGAGCGGGCTGACCGACAGCGCGGCACAAACGTTGCTGGCGCAGCGCAGCGCCGTGCAGCAAAGCCTCTCCGCGTTCAGCTTCCTTCTCGTGCTCGGCTCGGCGACCGCGTTCACTCGCGCGCTGCAGCGCGTCTACCAGAACGCATGGGGCCTGGAGAAGCTCGGCCTACGCGCACTCTGGCGTGGCTTCGCATGGCTGGTGGGACTGATTGCCTATCTCAGCCTGCTCGGTGCCATCGCACATTGGATCAAGCACGGGGGTGTCGTCCAGCCGATTGCCGCGGTGCTCGGCTTCGCCCTGTGGTGGTGGACACCGTTCCTGCTCCTGGGCGGCCGGGTACGTGCTCGTGCGCTGCTGCCCGCGGCGGTGTTCATCACGGCGGCGCAGATCGTCGCCGTTTGGCTGTCCACCGCGATCATGCCGCGCACCATCCGCAGCAACGAGGCCAAGTACGGACCAGTCGGCGTGGTGTTCGCGGTGGAATCGTGGTTCGTCGTGATCACCGGCACCCTCGTGGTCTGCAGCGCGCTCGGCGCCGTCATCGGACGCCACGAGGGAAGGCTCGGCACATGGGTGCGCGGCAACCCCGACCCGGACGGCTGGCACCGCGAGGTCAAGGTCATTCAGTTCCGCGCGCCGACGTTCCGACATCCGCGCGGCGAGACCGCCGAGGCGGCCGCGCACGACATCGGCACGCCGACCGCAGAGGGCGACTCGGGCCTGCCGGCCGGACTCAGTGCGCAACCCGAGCGCGGTCGGGCGGATGAGCACGCCGACGGGCATGAGGCGGCGGACGATCGTTAGGCCGGCCCGCCAGCCACCTGAGCGCCCGGCTCTCGGCCGCGTGCCCGCCGCTAGGCCGCGTGCCCGAACCACACCGCGGCATGCCGACCATCATCAGTCGCGAGCATCATCGCGCCGCCGGATGCGGTCGCCGACACGACGCGTGGTCCAGATGTCACCGGCGCTGAGGGAACGGCGATCGGAAGCGTGACGCGCTCCCACGGCCCGGTCGTGCCGCCGCGCCACATCTCGTACGTGGCCGAGTTGGCGACCACGGCGTAGACGGTCGAGCCGATGACCGCGAGGCTCGACACCGTTGGCACGGTTGCCGAATCACCGGCGCCGCCGAACGTCGGCCCGGTCTGCCATCGAGCACCGCTCGCGTCCGCCGTCCAGACCCGGAAGCGACCACCGTCCGAGCCGACCGCGAGAAGAGAGTCCCCGACGGGTACGACCTGAAGCATGACGTCGTCGGCTGCGCTGTGCGGCAGGGGTACGCGTTGCCACGTCCGCGCATCACTGGACCGCCACGCGACCGGGTCACGGGCCGCGAATCGACTTCCGACCGGCGTGATGCCGCCGACCGAGACGTACCCATGCGAGGTCACGACTCCACCGTGGACCTCAGTGGCGCCGCGTGCGTCCGACTCGAGCGCCGGATCCGAGTCGACGAGCGTGAACGTGCTTCCGTCGGCGGACTGCCAGACCGCGGCGCCGGGCCCGCCGTGCGCGTCGATTCGAGCGCCGACGATGAGGTATCCGCCCGGCCCGGCGGACAGTTGGCCGACGAAACCCGCGTTCGGTCCGCCGAACAACTCGAACCCGGCCGGCACTTCGCGCAGCGGCCCGTCGTCGCGACGCAGCCACGTGCTGGTTCGGGGATTGCCGTGTGCGCCACCGTTCTTGGCGCCGACCGCTGCCACGTCGGCGCCCCGGCACGCGAGTCCGTAGAGCACGTTGCTCGGCCCGTACACGCTCACTGCCTGTACGGGTACCGACGTGAAGCTCGTAAAGTCCGTGCTCACCCACAAGGCCGGCGACGTGCCGCCGTCCGGTGCCAGGATCGCGCCGGCCGCGTACCAGTGGTCACCGCACGCCGCCGTTGCCCGCACCACATCGCGACCGCGCGGATCGGACGGCAGACCAACGGCGCGCCACGAAATGCGTACCTCCGACGGCGCCACCGCCGTGCGCTCCGCCGTACACGCACCAAGCGACAGCGTCGTCATCACGACGAGAAACGAGGTGAACCACCGCAGGCACCGCACGCGGTCGAGCCTAGGTCGCGATGCGGCGATCGTCCGCTACGCCGTCGACCGATGCGCGGTCGGGCTACGTCAGGTCGAGCACGATCGGTGCGTGGTCGGACGGTCCTTTTCCCTTACGCGCCTCGCGGTCGATGTAGGCCCGCTGCACCCGGTCGGCCACCGGCGGCGTGGCGCACACGAGGTCGATGCGCATGCCCATGTCCTTGTGGAACATGCCGGCGCGGTAGTCCCAGTAGGTGAACGGATTGGGACCCTTCATTGGCTGCGGCACGATATCGCGCATGCCGAGGCTCAGCAGGTCTGCCACGGCCTTGCGCTCCGGCGCGGTGACATGCGTCGCGCCGACGAACGCGGCCGGATCCCATACGTCGGCGTCCGTCGGTGCGACATTGAAGTCGCCGCACACCGCGATCGCTTCGCCAGCCGCGACCGGCGCAGCCAGCGCCTCGCGCAGCGCCGCCAGCCACTCCAGCTTGTACGTGTAGTGGGGGTCGTCGATGGTACGACCATTCGGCACGTACACCGACCAGAGCCGTACACCGCCGCACGTGGCACCGATCGCGCGTGCCTCGCGATCCGGGAAGCCCGGCTGTCCCTCGAAGCCTCGCTCGACATCGTCGAGGCCGATGCGCGACAAGAGCGCGACGCCGTTCCACCGCCCGCTTCCCTCGGCGGCGACGTCATAGCCGAGGTCGTTGCACTCCCGCTCGGGAAACTCCGACGTCTTCGTCTCCTGCAGACACACCACGTCGGGCGATGTATCGGCGAGCCAGGCCAACAGCCGCGGCAGCCGAGCGATGACCGAGTTGACATTCCACGTGGCCAGGCGCATGTCAACCGAGCCTAGTCGCTAGGTCCGACGGTGTCGGCCGGCGGCGCTCGGCGGGCAGCGCGGCGGCGAGCTCCATTTCGCGGCCACGCATCGGCCAGACGTGGCGGCCGCGCATCGGCCAGACGTGGCGGCCGCGCATCGGCCAGCAGGCTGGCGACGCGGGCCACGCGTGGGTCTCGTTGGATCTGCTCCAGCGATAGCGGCAGCGGCAACCGCCAGTTGGGGTACTCGTCGGTGGTGCCGGGCACGTTCGGTTGGCGTATTTCGCCGAGCGCGTCGTAGAGCGACGCGGCGACGAGACGCGACGGGCTCACCGCTAACGCCGCGTGCATCGCCGCCACGGCGTCATCCGCGGCCACGGGTTCGTTCGCCACCACGGTGTCGACGGCCGGCCGGATGCCGTCCGCCGCGGTCTTTTCTCGACCGGCGACCGCAACGCCGAGCAACCCCGCATCGCGCAACATCGCGAGCAGCTGCCCGCGATCACGGTCGGCGTTCGCCAACTCTTCGTCGGCGCTCCCGACCAACAAGTTCAGCTCGTCGCGGACTCGCACGTGCTCGGCGTCTAGGAACCCGTACGCCGTCGGCAGGTCGTGTGTGGAGATGGACGCGAGCGCTCGTGCCGGCCACTCGTCCGGCGTACGAAACGGATCGTTCGGCGCGTTCCAATCGCGGGCGAACCACAGCACCGTCGAACTCAACATGTTGCGACCGCGCAGACCACGGGTGACGGGCGCTGGAACCGTCCCGAGATCCTCACCGATCACGACCGCGCCGGCACGCTCCGCCTCCAACGCGAGGATGCCCAGCATCGCCTCCGGGTCGTAACGCACGTATGTGCCGTCCGCCGCACCCGCGTCCGGCGGGATCCACCAGAGGCGCCACAGCCCAGCGACGTGATCGATGCGCAGCCCGTGCGCGCCCCGCAGCACTCGGCGGAGCATGTCGCGGTAGGCGGCATAGCCGGTCTCGGCGAGCCGATCCGGACGCCAGGCGGCCAAACCCCAATCCTGGCCGAGCTGATTGAACGCGTCAGGTGGGGCGCCGATCCGGACGCCCGCCGCGAGCACGTCGCCGAGCAGCCAGGCATCCGCGCCGCCGGGATCAACGCCGACCGCGAGATCGGCCACCGTCCCGATCGGCATACCGGCTGCTGCGGCGGTGTCCGCCACCGCGCCGAACTGACCATCGAACGTCCGCTGCAGCCACACGTGGAAGGCAATCCGGTCGTTGGTTGCCTCGCGTGCCGCCCGAACCGCTGGCCCATCGGGTTGACGGAGATCAGCCGGCCATCGCCGCCAGTCCGCGCCGTGCCGCTCGGCCAGCGCCTGGTAGGTAGCGAACGCCGCGAGTTCCGAGTCGGCATCCAGATCGATCAGTGGCGCGCGGGCGAACAGAAGCTCCAGTGCGGCACGCTTCGCCGTCCACACCGCGTCGTAATCGATGAGATCGGTACGGTCTGGTCGGAGCGCTCGTACGCGCGCTCGCAGCGTCGCGTCCGCCGACCGGAACTCATCGGTGTCCTCAACGCGGATGTAGAGCGGATTAGCGAACCGTCGGCTGGACGGCGAGTACGGCGACGCCGGCACCGGATGCTGCAGTGACACCGCGTGCAGCGGGTTCAGCAGCACGAAACCGGCCGACGTGCCGGCCCACCGTACGAAGTCGGCGAGATCGGCGAGGTCACCCATTCCCCACGACTGCTGCGACCGGAGTGCGTAGAGCTGCAGCATCCAGCCCCACGTACGGGGTGCCGGCGGCAGCCGTCGCGGCACCACGACCACGGTCACGTCCCGGTCGCCGTCCCGGTCGGCGTACGACAGGCGGTGCCAGCCGAGCGGCAGGTCTGCGGACAGTTCGTCGACGTCCCGGCGCGTACCGTCCTCGAGCGTCAGGCGGACACGCGACGGTAACGGCCGGGTCGCACCGGCGCGCAGCACGATGGTGTCCGGCAGCCGCGCCGGATCCGTCCGCGCGCGCACCAAACGCAACGACTGGTCGACGGCGGCTGGCGTCTCGGCGTCCACACCCAGCAGCGACAGCACGCCGACCACGGTTTCCCGGCGAACCCCGCGGCGTCGGCGGTCGGCGTCCACGTACGACGTTGCGACTCCGTACGCCGACGCGAGCGCGGCCAACCGCCGGTCGATGCGTTCCATACTCGTCCCCGCCAGCCGTGGCGCGGTTCGTTCACCCGCCGTCGATGAGGCTGTCCAATATCTCGCGCGTCCGCTCGGTCATGCCGAGCCCGTTGGTACGGTCCCACGCGGCGATCTCCTTCTCGGCCACATCTGCGAAGGCGATCGCGTTCTGCAACATGCCCATGTAGTAGACCGCGTTGAGCACGTTGATGTGCATCCGGTCCGGGAACGGCGCTTGACCGGACCGGTATTCGCGCAGCATTGCCTGTCCCTTGACGTGCATGCCGACGGCCCACTCACGCAACGTCGCCAGCGCGGCCAGTGCGTCGTCGACGCCGCCCTGGTCCGCGAACGTCAGACGCAGCAACGGTTCCAGTTGCGGTCGGGGCGGCTCGCTGCGGCGCGCCAGCCACTCGCGCAATGCGGCGCGACCCTCGTCGGTGATCTCGTACCGATTGCGCGAGCGCCCAGCTTCCCGCTCCCGCCATGATCGGGCCAACCCTCGCGCCACCAGCCGGCGCGGTTCCTCGTAGAGCACGCTTTCTTCCTTCTGCCAGCAGAACGCAAGGCTCCGGCGTGCTTGTTGGGTCAGCTCGTATCCGGTCCACGAACGCAGTGCAAGCAGCCCAAGCACCGCGTACGAGGTGGTTGGTAGATCATCTGGCATATCGGCACTTTACTGCCGCGTGCCGGAGGTGCATACTCCGGTACCGGAGTATGGCACGGGAGGCCCTGTGAGCAAGATCGTTATCGGTGGCGGTGGGATGATCGGCCTGATCGCCGGGACCATGATCGCACGCGACGGCCACGACGTGACAGTCCTCGAGTCCGACGCGCACGCCGCCCCGACGTCGCCCGCCGACGCGTGGGCGTCGTGGGAACGCGACGGCGTCGCGCAGTTCCGCCAGCCGCACAATCTCTTCACCCGCTTCCGCGCCATCTGCGACGAAGAAGTGCCAGGCCTGACCGACCGCCTGCTCGCGTCCGGCTGCGTGTGGGTCGACTATCTCAACGACAGGTCGCTTCCGCCCGCCATCACGGATCGCACGCCACGTCCGGGCGACGCTGCGATGCGGTTCGTGACCGGTCGCCGGCCGGTGGTGGAGATGGCCGTCGCGCAGATGGCCGAGCAAGAGCCAAACCTGACGGTGGTACGGGGTGCGAAGGTACGCGAGTTGCTCACCGGTCCGGCCGCGATCGCCGGCGTACCGCATGTGGTCGGCGTACGCACGACCGACGGCGACGACATCCGCGCAGACCTCGTCGTCGACGCGACCGGACGGCGCAGCCGCGCGCCGGAGTGGCTCGCCGGCATCGGTGCCCGGCCGCCGGTCGACGAAGTCGAGGACAGCAACTTTTTCTACTACACGCGGTTCTTCACCGGGAATCGGCCGGTGCGCTACGGCGGCGCGCTCATCCCGATGGGTACGTTCTCGCTGCTGACTCTCGACGGCGACAACGACACCTGGTCGGTGACTGTGTTCACCACGTCGAGAAACAAGGACCTGCGCGGATTGCGGGATGCCGCGGCGTTCCAGCGGTTGGTCGGAGCACTGCCACGGCATGCGCACTGGCTCGACGGGCGGGCGATCACCGACGTACTGCCGATGGCCGGCATCATGGACCGCTACCGGCGATTCGTGGTCGACGGGCAGCCTGTCGTCACTGGTTTTGCCGCGGTCGGCGACGCATGGGCGTGTACGAACCCGTCGGCCGGACGGGGTCTTAGCGTCGGCACGGTGCACGCGCAGGTGCTGCGCAACGTGGTACGCGAGCACCTCGATCGGCCGGCCGTGTTCGCCACCGCGTACGACGACGCGACCGAGCGCGACGTCACGCCTTTCTTCCGCAATCAGATCAACGCTGACCGAGCCCGAGAAGCGGAAATGGTGGCGCTGTTGACCGATGCTGCGTTGCCGCCGCCGAACCCGACGATATCGCGGCTCATGCTCGCCGCGATCAACGACGCAGACGTGTTCCGCGCAATGATCGAGACGGTGGTGTGCCTCGCTTTGCCGCAGGAGGTCCTGGCGCGGCCGTACGTGGCGGCGAAGATGGCCGAGTACGACGGCCAGGCTCCGCCGCCGGATCGCGGTATGCCACGCGAGCGCGTCCTGGAACTCATCGCCGGCTGAACCCGCCAAGGCGACCGTACTGACCTGGCCAACGGTCTCGGGCCTCTCATTATGATCGACCGGTGAGTCTCGCGGGCTGGCTCGTCGTGCTCGTCGCGGTCGCGACCGCCGCCGGCGCGGCGGCGCGGCGTTACGGCGTCTCGGAGCCGCTCGCCCTCACGTTGATCGGTCTGGGCGCGTCCTACCTGCCGTTTGTGCCGGACTTGCGGCTGACCCCCCAGCTAGTCCTCGTCGGGCTCCTGCCGCCATTGCTCTACACCGCCGCGATCCGGACTTCCCTGGTCGACTTCCGGGCCAACAAACGGCCGATCATGCTGCTGTCGGTCGGCCTTGTCATCTTCACCACGTTCGGCGTCGGGCTGGTGGTGTGGGCGTTGCTGCCGGTGTCGTTCGCGATCGCGGTGGCACTCGGCGCGGTCGTCGCGCCGCCCGACGCGGTTGCCGCGACCGCGATCGCCCGTCGCACTGGGCTGCCGCGCCGGATCGTCACCATCCTCGAGGGCGAGTCGCTGTTCAACGACGCCACCGCGCTTGTCACGCTGCGGACCGCGATCGCCGCAACCGTTGGCGCGGTCAGCGTCTGGCACATCGGCCGGGACTTCTTTCTGAGCGTGGTGGGCGGCATCGCGGTCGGCGTCGCCGCCGCGTACCTGCTCGGCCTGATCCGTCAGCACGTGACCGATCCGGTGGTGGACACCACCATCTCGTTCCTCGCACCGTTCGCCGCGTACATTCCGGCCGAACGCATCGAGGGTTCCGGTGTGCTCGCGGTCGTCACGACCGGCCTGATTCTCGGCCAGAACGCGGCCATCTGGCAGGGCGCGGCGTCTCGCATCGCGGAGCGGACGAACTGGCGAACCATCCAGTTCGTGCTGGAGAACGCGGTGTTCGTGCTGATCGGCCTGCAGGTGCGCACGGTCGTCACGGCCGCCTGGCACGCCGGCCTCGGGCACGCGCGCCTGATCCTCGCCTGTCTCGCGGTGCTCGGCGCCGTCGTCGTGCTGAGGCCGATCTGGGTGTTCCCAGCGACGTACCTGCCGCGGCGGATCCCGTCGATACGGCGCGTCGACCCGCCGCCGCCGTGGACCTACCCGACGGTCATCTCCTGGGCCGGCATGCGCGGAGTGGTCACACTCGCCGCGGTGTTCGTCATACCGGCGGACACGCCCTACCACCCCGTTCTCGTCCTCATGGCGCTCGTCGTGGTCGGCGGAACGTTGCTCGTCCAGGGCACGACGCTGCCGGCACTCGTACGCCGCATGAAGCTGTTCGGTCCGAGCCGCGCCGAGGACGCGCTCCAGATCGCGAACCTGCTGCAGCGCGTGACGGCGGTCGGCGAGCAGAAGCTTCGGGACGTCACCAACGAACAGACGCCATCCGAACTGGTCGACCAGTTGCTGGCGCGAGACCAGAGCCGAACGCTGTCGGCCTGGGAGCGGCTCGGCCCCGCCGAGGCCGAACGTCGCACGCCGAGCGAGAGTTACCGGCGGCTGCGGCTGAAGATGCTCAACGCAGAGCGCGCAGAATTGCTGCGGGTCCGCGACTCCGGCGTTTTCGACCACGAGGTGCTGCAGGTCGTCATGGCGATGCTCGACCTTGAGGAGTCGATGATCGATCGGCTCGACGAGGCCGAGGTGAGCCTGCGCGAGGAGCTGACCTTAGTGCCCGGTTCCGGGGAATGCGCGCACCTTCAAGAGGCGCCGCGCACCGCGCGACCGGACACCCCCGGGCTATGTCAACAATGCGTCGACGAAGGCATCAGGTGGGTACACCTGCGGATGTGCCTGACATGCGGCCACATCGCGTGTTGCGACTCGAGCCCGCGGCGGCACGCCACCGCGCACCACGGCACAACCGGCCACCCGGTCATGCGAAGCGTCGAGCCGGGCGAGGCTTGGCGGTGGTGCTACGAGGACGACTTGCTCGGCTGAGGCGGATTGGCGTCGCGCGTTGCGTGGTAGGTGCGTCCCTTCCAACTCGCACCCCGGCCTCGGAAATGCTGCACCGCCGAATCCACTGTCATGCCGAGGTAGAGCGTCGCGGTGAACGGCAAGGCCAGCGCTAGGAGGGGCGACAGGCGGTAGTAGCGCAGCATTGGAACGAAGAGTGCGGCCATCAATCCGTAGCCGGCCGCGCCGAGCGCTACCGTGCCGACGTCGCCAACCGCGGCACCGACCACCAGCGCCACGACCGGGACCCAGAACATCACGGCGAGTCCGACGACCGTACCGGCAAGGAGCGTGACCGACCGCTTCAGTTGCGCGAACGCGCTTCGTGCCACCATTTGCCACAGCGTGTCGAGCCGTGGGTACGGGCGGATCGACGTCACGTGGTCGGCCAGGCCGAGAAATGTGCGGCCGCCGCTGCGCTTGACGGCCTTGGCCAACGCGACGTCGTCGATCACCGCGTCGCGGATCGCGTCGAGGCCGCCGGCTCGCTCGAGCGCGGTACGGCGAATCAGCGTGCAACCACCCGCGGCCGCCGCCGTACGGTGCCGCGGCCGGTTGCTCCACCGGAACGGGTAAAGCAGCGCGAAGAAGTACACGAAGGCCGGCACCACGAGGCGTTCCCAGCCGGACTGCACACGGAGCCGCGCCATTTGTGACACGAGATCGAGCTCGCCGGCTTCGGCAGCGCGTACCAGACCGGACAGCGAATCCGGTTCGTGTGCGATATCGGCATCGGTGAACAGGAAATAGTCGACCGGATCTTCGTCCGATCCGACGACCGTCGCGACGCCGGCTCGCAGCGCCCACAGCTTGCCCGCCCACCCGTCGTCGGGTACGCCGGGATCGACGACGGCTACCTCGGGCCACCGCACCACCACGGCCGAGCCGGTGCCGTCCGTCGACCCGTCGTCGACGAGCGTGATCGAGATGCGACCCAGATAGTCCTGCCCGACGACGGTCGGCAGGCTGGTCGGCAACACCGCCAACTCGTCGCGTGCCGGGATGACGACCGCGACCGACGGCCACGCGATCGGGTCGGGTGCCGCTGGCAGCCGGATGTTCGTGCGCCAATACATTCCGCGCGCCGCGGCGAGCCAGACCCAGCCGGCGAGCGCGATCGCGGCGATTATCTGCGCAACGGTCACGCGGCAGAGCTAACCATGCCGCTGGCCGGCAGCGGTCGCCGCGCGGTCGCGAGGCGCGCTGACAGCGCTTTCTCAGTCCGGCGTGGTTATCTGCGCGAACGCCGACATATCGATGACGGCGCGCGCACATCTCGCAAGTTCGGCGGCCTCTCGCTTACCATCGGGCTGCCGGGGAGTCGATCCAAGGAGTCCAATGACGAATCCCGCGACCGGTGCGGACCACGCAACCGGACTGTCGCGCTTCAAGCTGCCGCAGGGCGACGGCGCGCCGGTGCGCGGTCGGACCTCGGAGAGCGCGGCCGATGCGTTGCGGGAGGCCATCCTCGACGGCGCGCTCGCGCCCGGCACATGGCTGCGCGAAGTGGAGATCGCCAAGGAACTCAACGTCAGCCGCACTCCGGTCCGGGACGCGTTCCGCGTGCTCGCCGCTGAGGGCCTCGTCACGCTGAACGCCAATCAGGGCGCCGTTGTCGCGTCGACCACCAGCGACGACATCCTCGAGCTGTACGCGATCCGCGAGGTCCTGGAGGGCCTGGCGGCCAGGCTGGCCGCTCGGCGGTCGTCGCAGCGGTGCCTCGAACAGTTCTCGGTCCTGCTGCCGCGCATGCGCACGGCCGGCACGGACGGCGCGATCGAGGATCTCGTCACCCTGAACTTCGAGTTCCACAAGGTGATCCGGCAGGCGGCGGGCAACCGTTACCTGGACCGATCGCTCGCCCAGATCCAGAACGCGTCACGTCGGTTCCCGGACCCGACGCTGCGCCTGCCGCATCGGATCGAGGAATCGATCGACGAGCACGCGGCGCTCGCCGACGCGATCAGCCAAGGCGACGGCGCGAAGGCCGAGAAGCTGGCGGTCGAACACATGCGTCGCCTCGCCGAGCTTCGGATTCGGATGCTGTTGCACAGCTGAGGTAGGCTCGCCGGGCGCCGACCCGGGTGGTACGTGACGATGAATCCCAGACTCAGCCTTTTGGTCGAAATGCCTCATACTTTCGGCCAACCATCGAGTCCGCGCATACGGTGAAATACGGTACCGACGGCACACCATCGGGCCCGAGGCGCTATTGTCGCGCGATGGGTCGGTTACCTGCCCAGACGTCGAATCAGGGGTCCCAATGACGATTACCACACCGAGTCCTGCCCAGGCTGGGATGACCGCTGACCAGCGCGAACAGTTCGAGCGCGATGGCTATCTGGTGATCAAGGGTGCGCTCAGCCAGGACGAGGTCGCGTTCTACAACGACGCACTCGACCGTGTGTACGCGGCCCAGCAGACCGCCGGAAAGGTGGCACCGGGCGCGTCGATGCACCAGCTGAGCGCCGTCGCCAACTGCCCAGAGGCGGTCGGCCTGATCGACCACCCGAAGACGTTCCCGTTCATCTGGTCGATGCTCGGCTGGAACGTGCACATCTACCACTCGCACCTCGACGTGCATCCGCCGATCCGGGTGCCTAAGCCGTTCCTCTTCGAGTGGCACCAGGACGGTGGGCGCCAGAACCGCGAGATCGAGACCGACCCGCGGCCGCGGCTGTCGGTGAAGCTCGCCTACTGGCTGTCGGACGTGTCCGAGGCGGGCCGCGGCAACTTCAAGGTCATTCCCGGCAGCCACGTCACGAACCGCATCGACGGTCCGCCGCGTCGCGACATCGTGTGGCCCGAGCCCGAGGGTTCCGTCGAGGTGTGCGCCGACCCGGGCGATGTCGTGTTCTTCGACCGCCGCCTGTGGCACGCGCGCACCGACAACCACTCGCCGATCACCCGCAAGGCCGCGTTCTTCGCCTACGCCCACCGCTGGCAGGTCGGCCGCGACGACAACGACACCCTGCTGCGCAGCCACGCGGCGCTGCGGTTCACCCCGGTGC
>DATFRR010000067.1:0-30809 GCA_035263025.1 Micromonosporaceae bacterium | reverse complement strand
CATGCGTACCGCGTCGTTCAGGTAGGGAAACAGCAGCGCATTGACCACGAACCCGGCCCGGTCGGCGCACACCACCGAATGCTTGCCGAGGCTCTCGACGAGCGCACGCGCCGTCGCCACGGTCTCCGGCGAGGTACGAATGGTGTGCACCACCTCGACGAGACCCATCACCGGCGCCGGGTTGAAGAAGTGCAAGCCGATGATGTCGGCAGGCCGACCCGTGGCCATCGCGCACTCGATGACCGGCAGGCTCGATGTGGTCGTCGCGAGGATCGTTCCGGGCTTGCAGATCTCGTCCAGCGACGAGAAGAGCGCGGTCTTGACCGACAGTTCCTCGACCACCGCCTCGATCACGAGATCGACGTCGGCCAGATCGTCGAGCGCCGCCGACCAGTTCACCCGCTCCAGCGCCGCGTCCCGCTCCGATTCCTCCAGCTTGCCGCGGATCACGGCCTTCGTCAGCGACGTGCGTACGCTCTCGGCCAACCTCGCCGATCGTTCCGCGCCGCGAGTGATCGACACGACGTCGTAGCCACCGCGGGCGAGGACCTCGAGGATGCCGGCGGCCATCGTGCCGGAACCGATCACACCAACCTTGCGGATCTTGCGATGGATATCCGCGGTGGTGGCGGCCGGGTCGGTCGCGGCGGGCGTCAACTCATCGGCGATGACCACCGGCGATCCCGGCTTCTCGTACGTGTAGAAGCCTCGTCCGCTCTTACGACCGAGCAGTCCAGCGGTGACCATCTGCTTCAGCAAGGGGGCCGGCGCGTGACGACGGTCGCGGCCGCCGCGACGGTACATCGTGTCGAGGATCTCGTACGCCGTGTCGAGCCCGATGAGATCCATCAGCGCGAGTGGTCCCATCGGCAAGCCGCAGCCGAGCTTCATCGCGGCGTCGATGTCCTCACGCGTCGCGTAGTGGCCCTCGACCATCGTCACCGCGTGGTTGAGGTATCCGAACAGCAACGCGTTCGCGATGAACCCGGCACGGTCGTTGATGGTCACGTCGACCTTGCCGAGACGTGCGCACAGCGCTTCAACGTCGGCGACGACATCCGGCGCGGTGACCACGGACTTGACGATCTCGACCAGCTTCATGATCGGCGCCGGGTTGAAGAAGTGCATGCCGACGACCTGGTCCGGCCGGGTTGTCGCGACCGATATCTCGGTCACCGACAACGACGACGTGTTGGTCGCGAGGATCGCCGCTGGCTTGCAGACCTTGTCGAGATCCGTGAAGATCCGCTGCTTGAGGTCCAGATGCTCGGGTACCGCCTCGATAACGAGGTCGACGTCGGCGAGAGAGTCGAGTCCGACCGCGAACGTCACGCGTCCGAGCAGCGCGTCCCGGTCCGCCTCGGACAGCTTGCCGCGAGCCACCGCGCGATCGGTCGAGCCGGTCAGGTGGCCGCGACCGCGGTCCAACGCGGCGTCGGTCACCTCGACGGCGACGACGTCGAGGCCGTTGCGCGCCAGCACCTCCACAATGCCGGCGCCCATCGTGCCGAGGCCGACCACGCCGATGCTGGTGAACTCTCTAGCCACCGCACGCTCCTCCCACGAACTCCCCTTCGCGCGAGTCTGCCATGCGGCCCATGATCATTGGTCGGCTGCCACGGCACTGCCGCGCGCGACGGTCCGGGCAAGCATCGAGGCCCGCGCGAGCCCTGTTGGGGGCGGCGCGGGCCTCGATCGGTGCAGATCAGTAACCGGTCTCAGTGACCGCTGAGGTGCACGATCCCTGGTGCGGACAGGTTGATTGGTGCGTGGACGTGGCGGCTGCCCCCGGTCGGCACATGCGCGGCGCGCGCCGTCCGTACGGCTTGCGGCAACGGATGTCCGGCGCCCGGCGTGATGTCGAACAAGTCGAAGCCGCCCGGTCCGCTGATCCAGGTACCGATCTGAGTCTTGATGGTGTCCGACACGGCACTCGCTCCGCCGAAGACGAACGCGGCACCGAACTCGGCCGACGATCCCTCAAGGTTCACGGTTATCTCCGACGGCTGCACGATGGTCGGCGGCACGAGCAGCATCGGGCCGAACACGGTGCCCATCAGCGCTCCGCCGGCTAGTGAATCCGGCCAGTTCGTCCCGGTCGAGATGCCCACTACCGACGAGCCAACGCTAAACGTGAACCAGACGTCGAGGGCGGTCTCGTATCGATTGCCGCCGACGATCGCGTTGCCGCTGAAGTGACCGGCCTGCAACGCGGCGGCTGCCGGACCACCGATCGCCCACAAGTCCGTACCCGCGTTCTGCTGCAGGTAGGTCTTCGTGTCGGCGGGCAGGTTGCCGTCCGCGGTCAGCACCACGACGGCCGCGTCGTTGGTCGGCAGACCCGGCTCGTCGAAGCCACCGGCCGCCGCGCCGGCCGCGAGCGCGTCCGGGAAGTTGAGACCGGTGGTGGCGAAGACGTGCGCCGGGTGTGGGTTGATGGCGTTGGCGACCTCGACAGCGGTGGCGTACCGGTTCGCGCCGGACAGCCGCGTCGTGTTCGGGTAGTTGTGCTTCAACTGAGTCTCGATCGCCGCGGAGATGGCGCTCGTTCCGCCGAGGATGTAGATCGGATCGGTCGAGGTCGGCCCGAGGACGCGCGAGATCTCCGCCGCGGTCTGCGCGTTGAGCACATTGGGCGACGTCATGAGCAGCGGGCCGTTCTTGGCGGCCGCGAGCGCCGAGCCGCCAAGTGCGTCGGCGAACGTGTCAGAACGCGTCAGCACCACAGCGTCAGCCGGCGTACCGCCACTGGTCGGGTCGCCTGCCGTCCCCCACTGGAACTGCGACGTGGCCACCGCCGTGCCGAAGCGGTTAGCGCCCTCGATCCGGAACACCGAATCGGCGTTCGCGGGCTCGTACGCGGGCCGCCCGCTCAAACCGCCGAAGGGGCTCGGCGCCTGGCTGCCGTCGGCCGGCACGGTGAACACGCCGACGCCGTCGTCGAACGCGATCGTGGTGCCGTCCGGCGACCACGTCGGATCGAGGTGATCCTTCGCATCCGTCGTCAACGTCACCAGGACGCGCGTGCTCAGGTCGATCGTGAGGATCTGCAGGTGCCCGTCGTCGTCCGCCCGTACGAACGCGACATGCGTGCCGTCCGGCGAGATGGACGGCTGCAACGCGTTGGTCACCAGCGTCGCTGGGGTGAGGGTCGAGGTCGAGAACAGGTCGGTCTCGTTGATGCTCTCGACGTCGGTGTTGCCGGCCGATGTCGCGTCGAAGACGATGACACCGCCCGGGCCACCGTCCGGGTTCCCGTAGGCCAGGCCGGTCGGAAGATCCACGCGCGTCGGAGGCAACAGCCCACCGAGTCCGCCGACGTAGAGCGACGAGTCGGCGTCGGTCGGCTCCTGACCCGCCCACACCACGAAGTTGCCATCGGACGTCCACGTCGGGTGGCTCTTCGGCGAGTCGTCGCCGGCCGTCAGCGGCGTCGTCGCCGTACCGTCGTTGAACCGTACGGTCTCCACGTCGCCGTCGGTCGTCACGAACGCCAACTGGCTACCGTCGGCCGACCACGCCCCGCCGTCGGCGGCGTCGGGCGTGATGGTGAGGGTCGCCGGGTTGGCCGGCGGCGGTTTCACAATCGTGACGGTGTGTCCGGAGACTGTCGTCAGACCGGCCAGTTGGCCGGGATGGCTTGCGTACGCACCATTGAGGACGGTGAGGGTGATCCCCGCGCCGAGCGCCGCGACCGCGGCGATGACGATCGTCGCCGGCTTGCGTTTGAGTGACATGTTTGAGGCTCCCGCCACGTGCGCCGAT
The DNA here is from genome assembly GCA_035263025.1 of Micromonosporaceae bacterium. GTDB lineage: Bacteria > Actinomycetota > Actinomycetes > Mycobacteriales > Micromonosporaceae > DASQPR01. The sequence goes on along the minus strand of DATFRR010000067.1, from coordinate 27,044 downwards.
CGACCCTCGTGTTGTCGGTCCATCCGACCCGGGCGGCGCATCAGGAATCTAGAGGGTCAGCGGTCGCGCCGCCATACCCGACAGCGATCGGTTCAACGCGGACCGGGGTCCGAGCCTGAATGCTCGGACCCCGGTCGACTGGCGTGTTCGCAACCTACGCTGCTAGCGCTGCTGGTGCAGCCTTGCCGGCTCCTTCGGAATCGACAGGCGCCCATGCGCGGTCGCCGTATGGATCGCCGCGGTCTCCTTGCCGCTAGCCGTCCGGTTGACCGTTGGGTTCACGTTCGCCATCAGCGAGCCCGGCCCGCTGATCAGCGTTCCGAGCTTGGTCAGCACGTTGTTGCTGACCGCCGCCGTACCACCGAACACGATGCCCTGACTGTAGGCGGCCGACTCCAGCGAAATGAGACTCGTCGTGGCGAACGGCACGTTTTGCGTCGGCACGGGCAACGCGGCCGGCGTCGTCAGGACGATCGGTCCGTTGAGCGTGCCCATTGCGGCACCGCCGGCCAGCGAGTCCGGCCAGTCAGTCCCGGTCGCGACGCCAACGCTCTGCACGCTGCCGAAGAACACGAGCGCCACACCCACCGACGTGTCATAGCGGTTCACGCCAACAATCGGGCTGGCACCTCGGCTTGCGACAGCGGCGAAACCCGCTCCGCCGATGCCCCATAGGTCCGCTCCGCTGTGCCCGTTGAGATAGGTAGCGGTGTCGCTGGGCAATTTGTTATCTGCGGTGAGCACGACCACGGCCGAATCACTGGTCGGGCGACCCGGCACGTCGAATGAACCGGCCGCGGCACCCGCTGCCAGCGCGTCGGGGAAGTTCAGCCCAGTGGTGGCCAGGATGATCGACGGATTTGGGTTGATCTCATTCGCGATCTTGACTGCGGTCGCGTAGCGGTTTGCCCCGGACAGCCGAATCACGTTGGAGTAGTTCTTCTTGAGCTGGTTCTCCACCGACGTCGAGATCGCGCTCGTGCCGCCGAGGATGTAGACCGGGAGATCCGACGTAGCACCCAGCACTCGGGTGATCTCCGCGGCGGTGTCGGCGTTCAACGACGTGGGCGGCGTCAACAGCAGCGGGCCGCCCTTGGCCGCGGCCAACGACGAACCACCGAGCGCGTCGGCGAACGTATCTGACCGGCTGATCACCACCGCCTGCGCCGGGATGCGCGGGTCAGCCGCGTTGCCCGCGGTGGCCCACAGCGCCTGCGAGGTCGCCGTCGCGGTCTTGAACCGGTTCGCCCCGGCCAACCGGAACGTGGCGTCGTGCTGCGCTGATTCGTACGCCGGCGTACCCGTCAGGTTCGCGGCTTGTGGAGTGGCCGATTGCGAACCATCCGCGAGCGCAGTGAACACGGCGCTGCCCTCGTTGAACGCGATCGTGGTGCTGTCCGGCGACCACGTCGGTGACGAGTGGCCGACGGCGTCCGAGGTGACCTGCACCAGGTTCTGGCCGTTGATGTCGGTGACGAAGATCTGATTGTTAGTTCCATCGGACCGCACGAACGCGACGTGCGTGCCGTCCGGCGAGACCGACGGCTGCGAACCGTTCGCGACAACAAGCGTTGGGGTCACCGGCGTTTGCGAGAACAGATCTGCCTCGGTTATCGACACGACGTCGCTGCCCGTGCCGTTGTTGGAGGCCAGCACGATCACACCGTCTGGGCCACCGTCCGGGCCGCTGTACCCCGTGTGCGTGCCGTCCTCGACTAGGTCGACCTTCTGCGGCAGGAGTCCGCCGTCGCTGGTCGACCAGTAGATCGACGGCTGGGTGTCCGATCCCAACTCGTCGGACCATGCAATGGCGAAGGCATCCGAGGTCCATGTCGGATGCGACGCGTTCGGGCTTTGATCGCCCGTGATGAAGCCCTCGTCCGTTCCGTTATTGAACCGGAACGTGTCGACAAAGCCGTCACTGTCCACAATCGCGATGCGACTGCCGTCGGGCGACCAAGCGCCGTTGCCGACCGGGGTCGCGCCTCCGATGTCGGTGAGCGTGAGCGTGTGGGGGTTCGTCGCGCCCCAGGTGACGGTGTTGCCGTTCAACGCGGTCAGTCCGGCATTGTTGTCAGGGTCGGGCCCGCCGTGGCTCGCGAACGCGCCGTTGATGGCGACTACCGCGATGGCCACGCCAGCTGCTGCGACCGAGGCGAGGATTGCCTTCTTACGCAGAGGTTTTGACATGCAGGGGGCTCCTAGAGACATGCGCCTAACTCGACTCACCGTGAGTGTCGTCCGGTCCGACCCGTGAGGCGCATGGGGCAATGTAGATGTTCGGCCAGCCGAGCGCGATACCGGATGACCCTCGGTGTGTCATCCGGGTGGACAGAAAGCATCGGCCGAAATGTGGACAGTGTGACAGCTGACACGCACCGTTAACGGTTCGTGCACCGGGCGCACATGCCACCTCCACCGAGGGTTACCGGCGTACGTGCAACCCGGAGTGTGAGCGGCGGTGCCCACACTCCCGGGCGTCCCGTCGTCAATGTTGGCCTGCCACCTCGATGGGCTTCGTCGACACCGGCCGCAGGACATGGCCCCGCGACGAGTGGACCAATCCGCGTTGTTTGCCGTTCGCAGCCGTCACGATCGTGGGGTTGACCGTCACGGTCGGTTTGTCTGGCCCGCTGATCAACGTGCCGAGGTTCGTTAGTACGTTGTTGCTGACCGCCGTGGTGCCACCGAACACGATCGCCTGGTTGTAGGCGCCCGACTCGAGCGACAGAAATGTCGTGTTCCCCAATGTGACTGGCAGCGTCGGCAGCGCGGTCGGTGGCGTCAGAATGATCGGACCGCCGATCGTGCCCATCGCGGCGCCGCCGGCCAGCGAATCCGGCCAATTCGTGCCGGTCGCGATCCCTACGCTGGTCGCGCCACCGAGCAACCATTGGGCGACAATCATCGAGGTTTCATACCGGTTTGCGCCGAGCAACGGGATGGCTCCTTGAAACTTGACCGCCTCGAAGCCCGCACCGCCGACCCCAAATAGCTGTGCGCTGCTGTGCGCGTTCAGATATGTCGCCGTGTCGGGCGGCTGCACCGCGTCCGCGGTCAACACCACGACGGCGGCCTGGCCTGCCGGACTACCCGGCGCGTCGAGCGCCCCCGCGGCAGCACCGGCGGCCAACGCGTCTGGGAAGTTGAGGCCGGTGGTGACCAGGATGTTCGCTGGATCCGGGGTGATCGCATCGGCAATCTTGACGGCGGTTGCGTAGCGGTTCGCTCCGCCCAGCCGAATCACATGCGAGTAGTGCGCCTTGAGCTGGTTCTCCACCGCGGTCGAAATCGCCCCGGTGCCACCGAGAAGGTAGACCGGTAGCGACGACGTCGGACCCAGCACCCGGGCGATCTCCGCGGCCGTTGCCGCGTTCAACGACGTCGGCGGCGTCAAGAGCAGCGGACCACCCTTAGCCGCGGCCAACGACGAACCACCTAGCGCGTCGGCGAACGTGTCCGACCGGCTGATCACCACGGCTTGAGCCTTCTGCCGCGGATCTGAGGCGTTGCCGGCGGTGGCCCACAGTGCCCGCGACGTCGCAACGGCGGTGCCGAACCGGTTCGACCCGGACAGCCGGAAGATCGTGTCGTGCTGCGCCGACTCGTACGCTGGCGCACCGGTCAGATTCTCCGCCTGCGGTGACGCGGCCTGGCCACCGTCGGCGAGTGCGGTGAACACCGCGCTGCCCTCGTTGAACGCGATCGTCGTGCTGTCCGGCGACCACGTCGGCGCCGAGTGGTCCACTGCGTCCGATGTGACCTCTACCGGGTTCTCGCCGGACATGTCCGTGACAACGATTTGGTCGTGCGTACCGTCCGAGCGCACGAACGCCACGTGCGTGCCGTCCGGCGAGACGGACGGCTCCGAGCCGTTCGCGACCACCAACGTCGGCGTCACCACACTGGTCGAGAACAGGTCCGCCTCGCTGATCTCCACGACGTCGCTGCTGGCGCCGTTGTTCGATGCCAGCACAATTACGCCGTCCGGACCGCCGTCCGGGCTGCTGTAGCCGAGGTGCGTGGCGTCCTCGACCAACTTGACCTTTGACGGCAGGAAGAAGTCGCCGTTGTCTACCCAGTAGATCGTCGGCTGCGTGTCGCCATTCGCCACATCCTCGTCGGACCATACGATCGCGCCGCCGTCGGACGTCCATGTCGGATGCGACGCGTGCCCGGTCCCGCTGATCCCGACGAGTGCCACATCTGATCCGTCGTCGAATCGGAACGTGTCAACGAAACCCTGGCTGTCCACCAGCGCGATGCGGCTGCCGTCCGGCGACCACGCGCCCGCGCCGACCGCGGTCGCGCCCGACAGAGTAATCGAATGCGGGTTCGTTGCGCCCCAAGTAACGGTGCTGCCGGACCACGCGGTCAGTCCGGCGTTACGGTCGGTCTCGGGCCCGCCGTGGCTGGCGAATGCACCGGTGATCGCGGTCACCGCGATCACCACGCTAGCCGCTGCGACCGAGCCGAAGACTGCTGTCTTGCGCAGAGGACTTGACATGCGAGGCTCCTAGGAAATCGCGCCCAACTCGACCCACCGTGAGCGTCGGTCTACCCGACCCGGGTGGCGCATTGGCCAATGTAGATGTTCCGAGCGCCGGCCGCGATCCCGTTTGACCCCGCTCTGGATCATCCGGGCATTCGCATCGCCGCCACGACCGAGGGTTACTCGCTGGTAGCGCCGGGGCTATGCTTCGCAACCATGACCGCCACTCGTACGCCCGGCGTGCCAGTGATCGAGAACGGCCGCCTCATCTCGACCAACCCGGCGACCGGTGCGGAAATCGGTGCGTTTCCGGTCGCGTCGGCCGATGCCGTAGGAGCCGCGGTCGATCGTGCCCGCCCGGCCGCCGAGTGGTGGGCGGGGCTCGGCTTCACCGGCCGTAAGCAGCGCCTCCTGCGGTGGACGTCGCTGCTCGCCAACCGAATCCAGGATGTGTCCGAGCTGATCAGCCGCGAAGGCGGTAAGCCGGTGGCCGAAGCCGTCGTGGAGTGCTTCGCCGCCATCGAGCACGTGTCATGGGCCGCCAAACACGCCGAGCGGGTGCTGAAACTCCGTCGGGTCCGCGGCTCGGTGTCGTTGGCTGAGTTCTCGGCGTACCTGGAATATCAGCCGTACGGCGTGATCGGCGTGATCGGGCCGTGGAACTACCCGATCTTCACGCCGATGGGTTCGATCGCCTACGCGCTGGCGGCCGGCAACGCCGTCGTGTTCAAGCCGAGCGAATACACACCCGCGGTCGGCCGCCTGATCGTCGACACCTTCGCGGAGGTCGTGCCGGAACAGCCGGTGCTCCAGATCCTCTACGGCAAGGGCGACGTCGGCGCGATGCTGACGCGCGCTGGCGTCGGCAAGGTCGCGTTCACCGGCTCGACCGCGACCGGCAAAAAGATCATGGCATCGTGCGCCGAAACCATGACGCCCGTGCTGCTGGAGTGTGGCGGCAAGGACGCAATGATCGTGGACTCGGATGCCGACCTCGACGCGGCCGCATCCGCCGCCGCGTGGGGCGGCCTCACCAACGCCGGCCAGACGTGCATCGGCATCGAGCGGATCTACGTGGTCGACAAGGTGCATGACGTTTTCGTCGACAAGCTCGTCGCGAAAGCCAGCGCGCTGAAGGTGGGTGTCGACCAGGATTCCGACATCGGGCCGATCACCATGCCGGCGCAGATCGACACGATTCGCCACCACATCGCCGACGCGTTGGACCACGGCGGTCGCGCCGTCCTCGGTGGACTCGACGCGGTGGCAGCGCCCTACGTACGACCGACGATCCTCGTCGACGTACCGGAGGATTCGGTCGCGGTGTGCGAGGAGACGTTCGGACCGACGCTCACCGTCTCCCGCGTCGCGAACGCGGACGAGGGCGTACGGCTGGCCAACGCCGCCCGCTACGGCCTCGGGGGAGCAGTGTTCGGCAGACGCGACGCGATGCGCATCGCGCGATCACTGCGCTCCGGCATGACGTCGGTCAACTCGACACTGACGTTCGCCGGCATGGGGAGCCTGCCGTTCGGCGGCGTCGGTGACTCCGGATTCGGCCGCATCCACGGCGCGGACGGCCTGCGCGAGTTCGCCCGGCCCAAGGCGATCACCAAGCGCCGTGCGCGCTCGCTACTGCCGTCGATGTCGTTCGAGCGCACTCCGAAGCAGGTCGAGATCATCAAGCGCGTTGTCAAGACGCTGCACGGCCGCCGGCGTTGATCGCCACGCCCGGCCGCCGGCGTTGATCGCCACGCCCGGCGGCCGCGACGTCAGCCGAGCTGGGCCGTGAAGAACGCGAGCCGGTCGGCGGCAAGATCGACTGTCCGGGACACCGCCCGTCCCGCGTGACCGACGTTCTGCTCGCGGCGGATCACGATCGGCCCGCTGCCGGAGGTCGCGTGCTGCAGCGCCGCGCACAGCTTCCGCGCGTGCAACGGATCGACGCGTGAGTCGCCGTCGAACACCGTGAACGTGACGGCCGGATAGTCGACGCCTTCAGTCACGTGGTGGTACGGCGAATAGGCGTAAAGCCAACCGAACTCGGTCGGTTCGGAAGCCGTACCGAATTCGCCGTGCCACAGCGCACCGAGGCCGAACTGCTCATAGCGCACCATGTCGAGCAACGGCGCGGAACACACCACGGCGGCGTACTTCTCCGGGTGCTGGGTCAGCGCGGCGCCTACCAGCAGACCACCGTTCGAGCCACCGAAGATGCCGAGCTGCTCGTACGTCGTGATGCCCTGCGCCACGAGCCAGTCACCGGCCGCGTGGAAGTCGTCGAACACGTTCTGCTTGTGTTCCCGCATGCCGTCGCGGTGCCACGCCTCGCCCTCTTCGCCGCCGCCGCGCAGGCTCGCGAGCGCGAACACGCCGCCCGCCTCGATCCACGCGAGGATCCACGGGTCGTAGGTCGGCGGCCGCGAGATATTGAAACCGCCGTAGCCGTAGAGGACCGTCGGCACCGGGCCGTCGGCGGGCGTCGCAGAGCCAGCCACGACTGAACTAGCCACAAACAATCCGACTTCCGTGCCGTCGTACGACGGGTAGGTGACGTGACGCGTGACCACCGGCACCCTGGTGGCCGCCGATCCGGGTGGCTCCGCCCAGGCGTCCACGGCGCCAGCAACCGCGTCGTAGCGCAGCACCAGTGCCGGCGTGGTGAGGTCGGTGTACGTGAGCCAGGCCTCGTATCCACCGTCGTGACGCGCACTGAGCTCGTCGACCGTACCGAGGCCGGGCAGCGTCACGGCGGCGGTCTGCGCACCGGTGGCGAGGTCGTGGATCGTCACCTCGGCGATCGCGTGCCGCGCCCGGACCACGGCGACCTGGGGTGACCCGAGTTCGGAACCGTCGAGGATCCCGTAGTCCACGATGATCGCCGACGGATCCTCCGCGATCACCTCACGCCACGTCGCGGTGCCCGGGTCCGCGGCACCCTCGGCCATTGCTCGCGCGCCGGCCTCGTACAGCTCGCTCGGTTGCGCGGCGCAGAGCCGATAGCGTGGCGCGTCCCGTTTGGTCATGAGATACAGCGTTCCGTCGCGACCGAACCGTGTCTCGGTCACCGCATCGATGCCGACCTGGACCGGCATGAACGCGCCACCGTCGCGTACGTTGGCGATCCACACGTCGTTGCGTGCGTCCGTGCCACGCGCCGGGCAGACCACCAACCACCGGCCGTCGTCGGAGATCGTGACGTCGAAGAACGTGGTGCGCGGCGCATCCGCACCGAACACCACCGGATCGTTCTCCGGGTCGCGGCCGATCGTGTGCTTGTAGACGCGCCGGTGCAGATAGCCGTCGCCGTCCGGAGCTGCCTCGTCGGTGAGGTGCCGGACGTAGTAGAACGCGTCGCCGCCGGGCAGCCAGGCAACCGGCGTGTAGCGCATCCGGTCGACGGGACCGTCGATCACATCACCGGTCGCGACGTCCATCACCCGGAGCATCGCCGCCTCCGTACCGCCCTCGGACAGCCCGTACGCGAGCCGCGACCCGTCCGGCGACGGCACCCAGAAGTCGAGCGTGGTGGAGCCGGACGGGTCGATAGCGATCGGATCGACGAGGACGCGGGAGACGCCGTCCGGGCCGGTCACCGACAGCACGGCGTGATCCTGGTCGGGCGAACGCCGCAGCGCGAACGCCAGGTCCTTCCGCCATGTCGGCACGTGCACCTCGCCGACCGCGTGCAGCTCGGTGAGCCGCGCGTGGAACTCGTCCCGGCCGGGCCACGTCTCGCGTACCGAGGCGTAGAGGTCGTCCTGCGCGGCCGACCACGCCTTGGTGCGCGGATCGTCGGCGTCCTCGAGCCAGCGGTACGGGTCGGCGACGTCGACCCCGTGCAGCCGATCGACGATGTCGAGCCGGTCCGCCTCCGGATATGTCGGGCGCGCGAGATCAGACGTGGTCATGCCACGATCCTGCCGTGTACACCGGCCGCGCCGCGACCCGCGACCGCCCTATCCCGCTGTTACCTGCGTCGCTGTTGGTTCGCCGCAGACCGAGGAGCGGCTACGCCACCGTGGCGGCAGCACCCGCCAACGCGGTCGCGATCTGGTCGCCGATCGGTGAGCCGAGCCCGGTGCACGCGTCCCAACCCGACTTTGCGGCGAAGCCGCCGTTGTCGCCGGACGTGATGTCGCGAAACGCCTGCGTGGCCTGGTAGAGCACATCATGTGGCGCGCCGGCTCGCGCGCCGTTGCGCTGGTTTGCGAGCGCGGTAAGTCCGGCCCACAGGGGCGCCACCGCACTCGTACCCCCGATTGTGATGTTCTGTCCGTCAACGCGGACCCGGTAGCCGGTCAACGGGTCGGCGTTGCCAGCGACGTCGGGCACGCCGCGGCCGTCAATGGACGCCGCGGGGACGCCCGAACCAGACTGGTACGCCGGCGTCGCGAAGTGGCTCGACACGCCGCCGCCGGTGGCGCCGTTGCCGGATGCCAGCTCGTTCCAGACCGTCTCGTCGCTGATGGTGGTGCCGTCGAGGACGAGTTTTGTGCCGCCGCAACCGATCGCGGACGGGCTCGACGCCGGAAAGTCGACGTGCAGCGCGCCGTCGCCGTCACCGTCGGTCGCACCGTTGTCCCCCGCGGCCACGTACACGCTGATGGCCGCGGCCGCCGCGTCCGCGAACAGCGCTTCGTACGCGTCCATCTGTGACGGCGTCCATGCATCCTCGGCCTGTCCCCAGCTGATTGAGATGACCGACGGTTGTCGCTGCTGATCGTGGACCGCGGCGGCGATCGCGTCGTAGAAACCGTCGGTCGTGTTCGGGCCGAAGTAGACGGCGAGCGACGCGCCCGGTGCGACCGAGCCGATCACCTCGATGTCGAGCATCACCTCGCCGTCGGCGTCGGAGCCGGGCGTGTTCGTCGCGCCGTCGACCGAGATCGCCTCGACGGTTGGCGTCGCGACACCGAGGTCGGCGAAATACACATCGAGGTCGTGGGTGTCGAAGCCGCCGCCGAGTTCGATGATGGCGACCGTCTCGCCGGTGCCGTCGACGCCGGTCGGGAAGCCGTACGCGGCCGCGATTTCTCGAGGCGAGTGACCGCTCGCGCGAGCCGCCGGCGCCATCTCGCGGGAAGGCGGCAGCGTGGCCGACGGTGCTCCGGCGATGCGGAAGTGTGCCCGGGCGGACGGCCGGTTGTCGAGGCCGAGGATCGCCACCACGACGTCGGCCAGATCCGCCGGTGTGTAGACCGCGCCCTCCCGACCGCGATAACCCTCGCCGTCGAAGCGATACGTGCCGAGGTCGACGCCGAACGCGCGGGCCATCGTCGCGGCAGTGCCACGAAGGCGTACCGACCGAGCCGCCAGGTTGACGTCGACGACCGCGATGCCGGCCGCGGCGGCGAACCTACGAACCGTGTCCGCATCCGATACGTCCGCCGGCACGCCGGCGGTGTCCACGCCGCCGCGCCTGCGGAGCACGACCGTCGCGAAGACCGTCTCGTCGGGCGACGCGTCGTCGACTCGCACCGCACCCGGCAACGGGCGCCGGTCGCTGCCGGGCACGGCTATCGTCGGGAATGTCTGACTCATCCGAATACCTCCCCACGGACGGTACGCCGCCGCACGTTTCGTGCTCGCGAAACACGCACCGCACCGAATTCGACGATAAGCATCGATGTAAAGTGGCTCACCGGTTCCTGACCCGTCACTCAGCATTGGCCGCGCAAAAGGCTTGGCAGCAACCGCGCGGATCGGCGAGGATGGCGCCGTGATCCCCGCTGACCTGCTAAATCCGTCCGATCTCGACGCCGTGCTGGGCCCGTTCGGGCAATCGCGCATGCTGTCGTCCAAGGCGTATACGTCCGACGCGGTGCTGGCCTGGGAGCGCACGAACTTCTTCGCGGGCACGTGGACGTGCGTGGGCCGGCGCCCGTCTAAAGGGCAGCGCCGCAGCGAAGCATCAGCCGCAAGGCGCCATGTCATCCGCGCGTTCGCGGTGGGCGATCTCGGTGTGCTCGTCACGGTCGCAGCGGACGATTCGGTGCGGGCGTTCGCGAACGTGTGCCGGCACCGCGGCCATGAGCTTCTCCCCGTGGGTACGGACGCCGACAAGCGCGCGATCGTCTGCCCGTACCACGGTTGGGCGTACCGGCTGGACGGCACGCTTCAAGCGGCGCCGGACATGCCCGCAGACTTCGACCGCGCACCGTGGAGTCTGGTCGAGTTGCCGGCCGTCGACTGGCACGGCTGGGTGTTCGTTAACGCGCGCCCGGGCGCCGTTCCGTTCCACGAGTTCGTCGGCGAGCTGGACAAGTGGGTCGCGCCCTATGCACCGGAACGGTTGCACGTCGCGGCCACGCACTCGTACGAGGTCGCCGCCAACTGGAAGCTCGTGGTGGAGAACTACCACGAGTGCTACCACTGCCCGATGATCCACCCCGAACTGTGTACGGTCACCGCCCCGACGTCTGGCGCGAACGGCACTGGGCCGGGCGCGTGGGTCGGCGGGACGATGGATCTTTTGCCGCATGCGGAGACGATGTCGTTTGACGGGGTGTCGCACGCGCGAGCGTTGGCCGGCGTGAACCCGCGTACCGTCACGTACATCGGCGTGTTCCCACACCTGTTGCTGTCGCTGCACCCGGATTACGTGATGACGCACCGCCTCGTCCCGCTGGCCCCCGGCCGTACGTTCATCGAGTGCCAGTGGCTGTTCGCGGCGCCCGATGTCGATCCGTCGTACGCCGTGGAATTCTGGGACCGTACGAACCTGCAGGACTGGGCGGCCGTCGAGTCCGTACAGCGTGGGCTCGCCTCGCCGCACCACCAGCCCGGACCACTCGCGCCAAACGAGGGCGCGATCTACGACTGGGTGACGATGCTCGCGCGCGGATATCGGGACGTGGCAACGATTCCGCGTACGCCGGCGTACTCCCGGGTGTAGTCGCATGGCGCCCGCTGCGACACCGCACAGCCCGGTCGGCACGATCTGGCGCGACGGCCCGGCGGCATTCGCGTTCCTGACCGAGCTTGGCTTTTCCGGTCCAGAACGGATCGCCGGAGGCCTCCGATATCAACGCGGCCAGCTTCAGATCGACATCGACTTCTGGGCGTGGAAGAACGAATGCGGATTCGACACAACGCTCCGATGGATCGACCAACCGGCTTCGGGGGTCCAACTCGATCGGTGGTACGTCGACCTTGGCCTCGGGCCCGCGCAGGACGTACCGACCGATGGCGGTAACGGCTCCGTTCACCTGATCCGCAAACGACTTGAGCAGCACGCCGAGGCCCTGCGTCGAGTCCTTCCGCGGTTGCCGCCGGACACGGACGGCGTTGCCGGCACCCGCAACATCGCGCCGACTGGAACCTGACGGACCTGATCATGAACGCGAAAGGTCACTACCCTTCCCGTCGCGCCGATCTTGGGCGGCAATCGGCCGAGTGGGATGAGCTATTCAAGAACTGGTGGGAGTTTCAGCGACGGTTCTGGGGATCGAGAGAGGAGCGTAAGCGGCTGTCGCTCGGCGAGCCCGAAGATGTCGAAGCCGCACACGACACCGTTGCCGCGGTGGTGCGGCAAGGCGGCCCGGAGGCCGTGGCGTTGCTTGTGGCGCTCAACGACGCGGGGCCGCCCGACGACGATGGTGGAACCGTCGGATGCGGCCTGTTGGAAACGCTGATCCACGAACACGGCGACGCACTCGTCGACGTACTCGACGACACTGCGCGAACGACACCATCGTTTGCGCGCGCGATGTCCTATGTCTGGCTCTCACGCGGCCACCTATTGCCGGAGACCGAAGACCGTCTCGCGCGCTGGATCGCCCGCCCGGCGAGCTAAACGCGCTCGACGGGGCCACCATCGCGGGGCGTACGCGCAACCGTCTCAGAGTGCGCGCGTTCGATCATGCGACGCAGGTTTGGACCGTCCAAACCAAATTCGGTCACCTTCGCGGAAGCAATCATCACTGCGTACTGCAGTGCACGGCGGTCATCAACGCCACTGACGCGCATCGATAGGAACGCACCCGCTAGTAGTTCGCCCGCGCCGGTGGTATCCACCGCCGCATACCGCGACGTACGTGCCTCAATCGTCACTCCGCCGGTCCTCAGAGTGGCTCCCCGCTCGCCACTCTTGATGAGAATCTCGCCATCTGGCAGCGGATGATCGTCGTACAAGATGTGCCGCTCCGCCTCGTTCATGAATACAAGGTCGGCGGCACCGGCCAGTTCGCGGCACTCCGCGGGGGACTCCTTCGCGGTCGCCTCGAACATGTCCACGGAAACGGCACATCGCGGCATGCCGTCGCGCACCATCTGGAGCCAATGCCGCTGTTCTGCGATGGGTACGGTCCCGATGTGCACGTGACGCGCGGCGCGGTACGCCGGGGGAAGCACGTCGATTGCCGGAGTGGCCGCCACGCCCAGCGTCGATTCAAATGATCGTTGCGTCGGTGAGTGCTGAGTGATCCTGAACCGCGGCGAGCCGCCGTTGACCCGAACAGCACCGCGCGTGTCGACGCCGAGGCGCACAATCGCGTCGTAGTCAAAGTCCTCCCCGATGCGCGCGACCACGCCAACGCGTCGGGGATCACCCGCGCCCGCGCCGACCGCGCATGCGTACCCCGATCCACCATTGCCGAGTGAGTTGCCAAACGGTGTGCGATCCTCAGCGATGCCAAAGTGGCCGACGATAACGAGGCGAATCTCAGGATCTTGTCGCATCGTTCATCCCTCGTCGGCACCGACCCGATGAAGGACGCGGTCGCTACGCAGCCGGGTAATCAGCGTCCCCTCGTCCTCCTGTCGAGAGCGAAAATGCTGATTCACGATTGGGTCGCATGTGTAAACGGTGCCGTCATTGCCGTGCCACCGGATCCCTGGCTGTTCCGAGATGGTTCCAATTACGTGAAGCTCTAGATCGCCACCGCCATCGCCGCGATCCATCCAAGAACTTGAGTCGACCGTATACACGATGTTCCAGTCGCCGACGCCGAGCCCAAGGTTGATTGGCGGGATAGACAATTTGTCTGCGCAGGCTAGCGCCGCGGTGTGGTACGGCAACGCATCCAGGCTTATGTCGGCGCCCCGAACGCCCGCAAGTGTCGACACGGCGTCGTACAGACCATCGCTCGTGTCCATGGCCGCGGTGGCCGCTCGCGAGTCGCGCATGTACGCAGACTCCGACCACCGTGCTCGCGGGTGTGTGATGTAGTGAAGCCAATGTTGGTCGACCTGTGGTCCCGGCCGGCCGTGGTCATCGAGGGACTCCAGGATCTGTAGGTACGACCCCAGGAATCCGCCGAGACGACCGGCGACGACAATGAGGTCGCCAGGCTTCGCTCCCTTCCGCGTGAGTACAGTCTCCGGCGAGCCGATACCAATCGCGGATCCGACAAGTTCGGCAGACGGTCCTTCTTTCGTATCCCCGCCGGCGAACGCGATGTCGTTGTTGGCGCACTCTTCTGCGCAGCCCTCGATCACTTCGACAGCCGCTGCGGCCGGCCAGTCACGTGGCAAGATCATCGCAATCATTACCGCCACCGGCACCCCACCGCCAGCGAGTAGGTCGCTGCAGTTGCTCGTCACCGCGAGACGACCCCACATGCGGTAGTCAGCCCAACCCCGGCGCGATGCGACGGGTGCCGCGGCGCGGTCGATCTTAAAGAGGACGACCCGATCCACGTCGACAGAGATAGCGCTCGCATCGTCACCGAAGCCGTTGAGGAACGATCGATGCGGTGTCAATCGCGTGAGCGTCTCGGAGAGAAAGTCCTTTTCACCCACGTCGCTCATCGTCTGATCGCGTTTATCGGTTCGTGCCATATGGTCCTCTCGTCCGCGCCACAACTATAGGGTTCGCAACCAAAGCTTGTTCGTTCTCACGGCCGACTGTTCAGGCAGGCGATGCCAGATGTCTTCGATGGGTTCATGCAGGCAGTTGCCAGCTTCGACATAGTCAAGGCCGTCGGTTTGCATGATCCGGCCGAACGGGTCGACCAGCAGGCAGCCGCCGGTCGTGTCCGTCGACGAAGCCCGAACCTCGACCGGATGCGCGGATTCCGTTGCGTGTCTGACCACTTCGTCGAACACCTCGCGGGTGATCTGGTGGCGGGTCTGCCCAGTGTTCTGTGGGCCCCACGGACTGTATTGATATAGGCGCCAGATGTCGGGTTGCAGGCGCGCAACGAGTCGACCGAGGTCGTCGATCCGAGCACGGTTAGCGGCGGAAATCACGGTGGCTATCTTTCTCTTCACTGGGAGATGCTCGGCTCGGAGCCACTCGGCCGCCCGCACGGTTTGTCGAAAGTCGGCGGTCGCGCCACGCATCAAACGATGAGTCGGTTCGTCAGGGCCGTCGATGGAGATTCCCACCACGTCGAACGGCAGTGCGCGCATGGTCGCACATCTACGGAGCAACAGCTCCCCGTTCGTATTGAGCACCGTCATCTTGCCGGCATCTTGTTGCATCTCGGCGTATTCGAAGAGCTTCTTCACCAGAAGCGGCTCTCCACCACAGAACGTGACTGCTCGGGCGGAAGACTCACGGATCGCCAGTGCGATGGCGTCACGCAACTCGGTGGGATCGTGCGACGGCTTGGGTCCGTAACAGAAGTCGCACGTGAGATTGCATCGGCTCGTCACCCACCAGTCAACTGACGGAATTGCCTCAGTCCTGCAGCTGGGCGTCTTCTGGAGGGAGATCGGCGAGTTCACGAAGGGTCCCTTCGTCAAGTTGGATAGACGCATGAAGTGAGACGTTGCGCTGCAGAAGGCGCTCTCGGCTGTTTCCGTCCATGCGTTCTACGGCGCAGAAGCAGTTCGCGACGCGCGCGCCGTGCGCCCGCAACGCCGCAACCGTCCGTACGAGTAACTCTCCGTCCGACGCGATGTCGTCCACGACGATCACGCAGGCGCTCGCGGCGATCGGCCCTTCCACCGGGTCGCCGAACCGAATTGCCGGCACGATGGCACGAACCACAAGGATTGGTAGCTTCAGCTGTCTCGCGACTTCGGCCGCGAGCAGCACGTTGCCTTCCTTGGGCACCGCGATGTGTGTCGGTGTCTCGTGAAATCGGGTGCCACGGATCTGGTCGACGACTACTCGGGCGAGAACTCGTCGATAGACGAGGACTGTCGCCGCAGAGAAAAGGTCAAGAAACAGGGTGATGTCGAATTGATCGAGTGCACCGACGACGACACGGCCCTCATGGCTGACGAATACAAACTTCGCGAGCACACGTATGGCGGCGTCTTTGCTCTTCGAACCCGTGCCGCGCCGGCGGAGCACCCGCAGGGCCGGACGCGAATCGACCGCGCCGACAATGTGGATCGATCGCGAGTCGCCTTGACGCCGCACGGCGACGACAGCCGCGACTGTCCCTACAACGGTGGCCAGCAACGATCCGGCACCGATTGCCAGATTGGGATCCATTCATCCACCGATCCGCGGGCACGAGGCGTGTCGACGATGTCCAAGAAGTTACATCTCGGCGTCGGGTTAGGGAACGGGCAGTACACCAGGCGTTAATTCGCCAGTTCCTGCGTGCGGCGGTGCCAGCAGCATCATTCGTCTGTCGGTTTGGCCAACCGTGTCGTACGTGTCTAAAACAGTCTCTCGTCGGCGTTGTCGATACCGCGAAGATGGTCGTAGTCGACGACGACGCAGCGGATGCCGCGATCCTCGGCGAGTACGCGTGCCTGCGGCTTGACTTCCTGCGCGGCGAGAACGCCAGTCACGGGCGCCAGCAACGGATCCCGGTTCAGCAAGTCGAGATAGCGCGTCAGCTGTTCCACGCCGTCGATCTCGCCACGGCGCTTCACCTCGACGGCGACCGTGACGCCGCCGGGATCACGGCACAACAGGTCGACCGGGCCGATCGCGGTCGGGTATTCCCGTCGTACCAACGTAAAGCCGGCGCCGAGGACGGCGGGTGACGCGGCGAGCAGTTCCTGGAGGTGCGCCTCGACGCCGTCCTTCTGCAGGCCCGGATCCGGACCGAGGTCGAAGGCGGTGTCGTGGAAGATCTCGTCGAGCGTGATGCGCAGTTCCTCGCCCGCCTTGTTCACCACGCGCCACACGCCGGGCGCTTCCTCGATCCGGCACGGTGGGCTCATCCAGTTCAACGGCTTGTACGCCCGGTCGTCGGCATGTACGGATACCGACCCGTCCGCCTTCACCATGACGAGCCGTACGGCCAGCGGCAGGTGCGCGGACAACCGCCCGACGTAGTCGACCGAACACCGCGCGATGACGAGACGCACCGCGCCAGCGTAAGCGACGGCGATTCGTGCGGCCGTGATCGGTCGCGGCCCGCCGACTGTCAGGCCACGAGCGTCGGCACGTCGTACCGACGGATGTTGACATCTCGCGTGACCAGCATGAGGTCCTCGCACTGCGCCTGCGCGACGAGGACGCGGTCAAACGGGTCGCGGTGAATCAGCGGCAGGCCGCTGACCGCGACGGCGTGCCGTGATGCGATCGGCAACTCGCGGAAGCCCACGTCGCTGATGCGCTCGGCGAGGTCGACCGGCGCCCGAATCTTGCCGATCGCTTGCTTGATGGCGACCTCCCAGACCGTTGCGGCGCTGACGTAGACGTCGGGATCGGTGTCGAGCACGTGCTTCAGGTCGTCGGTCAGTCGCGTGTCGTCCGCCAGCCACCACAGCACGACGTGCGTATCGAGGAGCAATCTCACTGGTTGGCGCCGAAGTCCGCTGCGATCGACTCATTGACTGCGTCCGAGTCCCAGTCGTCAGCCAGCGTCAACGACCCAGCGAGCGACCCGCGCCCGAGCCGCGCGACCGCATGACGAAGTGGAACGACCTTTGCCACCGGTGTGCCCGCGCGACTGATCACGATCTCTTCGCCGCGCTCAACGCGCTCGATGATCCGGGACAGGTTTGTCTTCGCCTCGTGAATGTTGAATTGGGCGGTCGCCTCGCCAGACATAGGAACGCCTCCTTAGCTAAGAGGTTAGTCCATCTCGCCGAACCGCTCGCGCCGCCCGACCGCCGCCCGACCGCCGGACCGCCGCGGCGGCCCGACCGCCGTCGACGCCGCGGGTGGCGGCGACCCGGTTGAATGTACGCATGGAAGCGCTGACCGGCATCGGACTCGCGGCGTCGGCCGGTCTCAACGCGTACATCCCGTTGCTCATCATCGGGCTGCTGAACCGCTTCACCGACCTGATCACATTGCCGGCCGGTTGGCAGTGGCTGTCCAACGGATGGATGATCGCGATCCTCGCCGTACTGCTCGCGATCGAGGTCGTGGCGGACAAGGTGCCAGCGGTCGACAGCGTCAACGACGTCGTACAGACCGGGGTCCGCCCGGCCGCCGGCGGCCTCGCGTTCGGCGCGTCGTCGCAATCCGAGACGATCCGCGTGAGCGATCCCGGCACGTTCTTCCATGGTCACGCCTGGGTCGGCATCGTGGCCGGCGCGATCATCGCCCTGATCCTGCACCTCATGAAGGCCGGTGCTCGCCCGGTCATCAACGCGGCCACGTTCGGTTTCGGTGCGCCGGTGGCCAGCACGCTCGAGGACGGCTTCAGCGCCGGCATGTCGATCGTCGCGGTTGTGCTGCCGATCCTCGTGATCGTCATGGTCGTGGTGATCGTGATCGGGTTGTGGCGGCTGCACGCTCGCATGAAACGCAGCCGCATGAAACGCAGCCGCATGAAGCGGCGGCAAGCGAAAGCGGCCGCGAACCTGGTCACGCCAGACCGTTCGCCTCCCGTACCACGGTGACGAGTTCGTCGACGATCTCGCTGAGCGCATAGTCCTTCGGCGTGAACACCCGAGCCACGCCGGCGTCGCGCAACGTTGCGGCGTCGTCGGGCGGGATGATGCCACCGACCACGACCGGCACACGTACGCCGGCCGCGCGCAACCCGTCCAACACGGCCGGCACGGCACCGAGATGCGACCCGGACAGCACCGACAGCCCGACGATGTCGACATCTTCGGCCACGACGGCCGCGACGATTTCCGCCGGTGTCAATCGGATGCCCTGGTAGACCACCTCGAAACCGGCGTCGCGCGCGCGCACCGCGATCTGTTCCGCGCCGTTCGAATGCCCGTCCAGTCCGGGCTTGCCGACCAACATCCGCAGCCGGGCAACGCCCATGTCGGCGGCGGTCGCACGTACCCGCGATCGCACCGTGGTGAGGTCGGCGTCCGCGCCAACCGCGGCGGCCAACCCGGTCGGCGCGCGGTATTCGCCGAAAACCTCACGCAGCGCGCCGGCCCACTCCCCGGTGGTGACTCCGGCGCGCGCACAGGCCAGCGTCGCGTCCATCAAGTTCTCGGGGGTACCCGCAACCAAGCGCAACTGTTCCAGTGCGGCGGCAACGACCGTGGCGTCGCGTTGCTCCCGCCACGCCTTCAGCGAAGCGATCGCGGCCGCCTCGACCGCCGGGTCCACCTGCTCGATCGCCTTCGCGCCAGCCTCGGTCAACGGCGAGCGTGCCGTCTCGACGAAGCGGTTCACGCCAACGACGGTGTCGGTGCCGTCCTCGATCCGTGCCCGGCGCGCGGCAAGCGACGCGACAAGCGCGCTCTTGAGGTATCCGGACTCGACCGCGGCAACCGCGCCGCCGGCGTCCAGAATCTTGTCCAGCTCGTCCCGCGCACCCTCCGAGATCGCATCCACGAGGCCGTCGACGACGACCGAGCCCTCGAAGATGTCGGGGTATTCGAGCAGATCCGTTTCGTACGCCAGCACCTGCTGGACCCGCAGCGACCACTGCTGATCCCACGGCCGCGGTAGCCCGAGCGCCTCGTTCCAGGCCGGCAGTTGCACGGCGCGGGCTCGCGCGTCCCGCGACAGCGTGACGCCGAGCAATTCGAGCACGATGCGTTGCACGTTGTTTTCCGGCTGCGCCTCGGTGAGCCCGAGCGAGTTCACCTGTACGCCGTAGCGCAGGCGCCGAGCGGCCGGATCAGCCACGGCGTATCGGTTCCGCGTGATCTCGTCCCACAGCTGGGCGAGCGCGCGCATCTTCGCCATCTCTTCGACGAAGCGCACGCCGGAGTTGACGAAGAACGACATGCGGCCGACGACCGCGTCGAATCGATCCGCCGGCACCTGACCGCTGGCGCGCACCGCGTCGAGGATCGCGATCGCGGTGGCGAGCGCAAAACCGATCTCCTGCACCGGCGTGGCACCGGCCTCCTGCAGGTGGTACGAGCAGATGTTCACCGGATTCCACAGTGGACTGTGTGCCACCGTCCACGCGATCGTGTCGGTGGTCAGGCGCAGCGACTCGGCCGGCGGGAAGATGTGCGTCCCGCGTGACAGATATTCCTTGATGATGTCGTTCTGCGTCGTGCCACTGAGGTTCGCGAGGTCGGCGCCGTGCTCCTCCGCAACGGTGACGTAGAGCGCGAGCAACCACATGGCCGGTGCGTTGATCGTCATCGACGTGTTAGCGGTGGCGAGATCGATGCCGTCGAACAGCGCCCGCATGTCGCCCAGGTGCGCGACCGGTACGCCGACGCGGCCCACCTCACCGGCGGCAAGCAGGTCATCCGGGTCGTATCCGGTCTGCGTCGGCAGGTCGAAGGCGACCGACAGGCCGGTCTGGCCCTTCGCGAGGTTGCCCCGGAACAGCGCGTTGCTGGCGGCCGCCGACGAGTGGCCGGCGTACGTCCGCATCACCCACGGCCGGTCGGGCCGCTCGAGCCGGTACGCCATGTCCGGATTCTACTGGCGGGTAACGGACCCTACACTCTGCCGGCCTGCCTCGAAGCCGCCGGAGCGGATAAGGCACCCTTGTCGCATGGCACAGGCAACGGCGATCCGGGTGCGCGGTCTCGCCAAGTCATACGGCGACGCCGTAGCGGTGGACGGGATCGACCTCGACGTGGCCCTCGGCGAGTGTTTCGCGCTGCTCGGTCCGAACGGCGCGGGCAAAACGAGCACGGTAGAGATCTTGGAGGGGTACCGGCGCCGGACGGCCGGCGAGGTCACCGTGCTGGACACCGATCCCGCTCATCCGAACCGGGCATGGCGGGCGCGCGTCGGCATCGTTCTGCAGTCCACGAGTACGGAGTTCGATGCGCTCACCGTCGGTGAGGTGATCCGGCACTTCGCCGCCTACTACCCGGCACCGCGAGACCCCGACGAAGTGATCGCCGCCGTCGGGCTGACCGACAAGGTCAACGCGCGGTGCATCGCGCTGTCCGGTGGGCAGCGACGGCGGCTCGACGTTGCGCTGGGCGTGATCGGGCACCCCGAGCTGCTCTTCCTGGACGAGCCGACGACCGGCTTCGACCCGGAGGCGCGCATCGAGTTCTGGGAGCTGATCAAGTCGCTGCGCGGCGAGGGTACGACGATCCTGCTCACCACGCACTACCTCGAGGAGGCCGAAGAGCTAGCGGACCGCGTCGGTGTCATCGCGGCCGGCCAGTTGCTTGAGGTCAATCCGCCGGCGATCTTGGGCGGGCGGGACCAGGCCGCAACGGTGGTGAGCTGGGACGCGGTGGGCGGCCGGCAGTCGCACGCGACCGCGACGCCAACCGCGTTCGTGCAGAAGCTCGCGAGCGAACTCGGTGGCGAAATCCCGGGCCTGACCGTGGCGCGGCCGACCCTCGAGGACATCTACCTCGCCATGATCGGGAAGGGTACGGCGTGATGGCGTCCGAGACCATAACTGCGACGGCGGCACCCTCGGTCGGCGCCGGACCGGGTCCCGCGCTCCGCATCGGTTGGCTGCGCGGGAAGCTCGAGCTCACGGAGTTCTTCCGGCACCGCGAGCAAGTGTTCTTCACGCTGGCGTTCCCGGTCATGCTGCTGCTGATTTTCGGATCGATCTTCAACTACACGATCTCAAACTCCAATGGTCTCGCGTTCGCGCGCTACTTCGTGCCAGGCATCCTCGCGGTCGGGCTGTTCGGCGTCGCGTTCCAGACGCTCGCCATCCAGATCGCGGTGGAACGTGACAAGGGCACGCTCAAGCGACTCGAGGGCACGCCGATGCCGCCGGCGGCGTACTTCGTTGGCAAGGTCATCATGGTGCTTGCGCTGGTGCTGCTGGAGTCGATCCTCCTGCTGATCGTGGCGAAGCTGCTCGGCAAGGTGACGCTGCCCAGCGACTGGCACCGGTGGCTCACGTTCTTTTACGTGACGGTGCTCGGTGTGACGGCCGGATCGCTGTTCGGCATCGCCTACTCGTCGGTGCCCAGATCCGGCAAGGCGGCGCCGGCCGTCGTCACCGGACCCGCGCTCGTGCTGCAGTTCCTTTCCGGCGTGTATTTCGTTTTCGGCCAGGTGTCCCACACGATCCAGTACATCGGCGCGTTGTTCCCGCTGAAGTGGATCGCGCAGGGCTACCGCTCGGTGTTCCTGCCGGACCGGCTTCAAATCCTCGAACCCGCGCACCGGTGGGAACCCGGGCGCACGGCGCTCGTCCTCGGACTGTGGTCGGCGGGCGCGCTGTTCGTCGCGCTGCGGACATTCCGGTGGCGAAGCCGCGCGGACTCGTAGGTAGCTGGGCGCGGCCGCCGCAGGCGGCCAAGATTGTGCTGCGGCTGTGTGGCCCACGGTGACAGACTGGACGTGTGGGGGCGGGTTCGGGCGTGTATATCTTCGGGCCGATTGTCGCGTTCCTCGTGGTCGGGGCCCTCGCCGCGATCTTGCGCTGGACGTTCGACCCGAATCTTGCTCGCAAGCAGGCCGAGATCTTCCGTGAGCCGGGCGACTACGGCCTGTTGAGCGTGGTGGCCGTGGTCGACACGCAGCTCGAGGCGCGAACGATGCAACAGCGCCTGACCGCCGCCGGGATCCGCGCCACCGTCGGGCCGGCACCGGATGGGCGTACCAATGTGCTCGTCTTCGAGGCTGAGATCGACGCGGCTCGCCGCTTGGTCGGCGGCCCACCGCTCTAGCGGTGAGATCGGGCGACGTTTCGATCGGGACGAAGCGACGCGCGGCCGGGACGGAGCGAGGCGCTGCCGGCACGAAGCGAGGCCGGCCGCCAACGTTGCCGGGCGACCGGCCTGCTCCGCTCCGCGGCGGCATGACACGTCCCCACCACGCGGGTCACGCTGCCACGGACACCTCTTCGTCGTCGAGTTCTTCGTCGTCCTCGTCGTCGACGTCGTCCACGCTGTCGGCCGAGGCGCGCGGGTCGTACGAGCCGTCGGGCGGTGGCGGCACCGGCGACGTGTCGAACCGGTCGTGATCGAAGTCGGTGAACAGCTCGTTGTCCGGCGGCAGGTCGACCGGCCGGCCGGGAGACTCGACGGCCTCGGCCGCCTCGCCGCCGACGGATTCCTCGGTGGCCGGGTCGTGCACGGTGTCGGTGCCGGCGACCGCGCGGCGCCGAGCGAACTTCGCCACACCGCGCGACAAATCGTGACCGACGGCCACCGCGTCGAGCTCGTAGGACGTGTGGCGGTTCTCCTCCGCGTCGGTCCAGTCGCGGCTATACATCCGGCCGTGGATGACGAGCGGGTCGCCGAGCTGCACCGACTCGAACACGTTCTCGCCGAGCTTGCGCCAGCACGCGACCTTGATGCGCAGGCTGTCTCCATCCACCCAGCGATTGGTCGTCCGGTCGTAGCGCCGCGACGTGGACGCGAACCGGAACGTGACCACGTACGTCCCGGTCTGCGCGGTACGGCGCCACTCCGGGGCCGTCATCACGTTGCCGATCAAGGTGACCGCGGTGTCGAACATGACTTCTCCCTCATCTGAAACTCAACCTCGTGAGATCGACGGCGCGACTCGCCGTGCGCCGACGCTGCGGCCAGAGCCTTGCCGGATCGCGAGTCGGACGCGACCGGGAACCTGCCGATCTGTGGACACGCAGGGCGGTTGTGGACAGCCGCCCTGCCGCCGCCCGCAGCCGCGCGCCGGCGGCGTCACTCCCGCAACGACGTGCATCGGCCGGCCGGTCGGGCCACGGCGGGCGCGGTAGCCTACCGCCGTGGACGAAGACGTACTCGGTGCGCCGTACGAGCGGATGACGATCGACCTCGGCAGCGACGACGAAGGAGTGGTCGACGCGACCCTGGTACGCCGCCGCTGCGATCCGCCGAGCCGCCGCGCCGTGCTCTACATCCACGGCTTCACCGACTACTTCTTCCAGACTCATCTCGCCGACTTCTACATCGACGCCGGACTCGACTTCTATGCGATCGATCTCCGCAAATACGGCCGCAGCCTGCACTCGCACCAGACCGCGAACTTCACCAGCGACATCGCGTCCTACTTCGTCGAGTTGGACGAAGCGTTGCGCATCATCCGGGAGCAGGACGGCCATACGCGAGTGCTACTCAGCGGCCATTCCACCGGCGGCCTGACCGCGTCATTGTGGGCGCACCAGCGCCGAGCCGACGGCGTGATCGACGGTCTGTTCCTCAACAGCCCGTTCTTCGAATTCAACGTGTCGCCCGCGATGCGCGCGTCGATTGGACCGACATTTGCTGCGGTCGCACGCCGCCGTCCGTACGCGCTGGTGCCGTCCGGCCTGAACCAGGTCTACGGCCGGAGCATCCACGCCGACCACGAGGGCGAGTGGCAATTCAACCTGGCGTGGAAGCCACTCGGCGGATTCGCGATACGGGCCGGGTGGCTCACCGCGATCCGTGCGGCGCAGGCGCGGCTGCATCGCGGTCTGGACATCCCGGCACCGGTGCTGATCGGTACGTCCGGCGCGACGTACCGATCCGACCAATGGAGCGAGCAGGCGCACTCCGCCGATGCGGTGCTCGACCCGGCGCACATGTGGCGGTGGGGACCCGGCATCGGTCGGCACGTGACGCTCGTACGGTTCGACGGCGGTCGCCACGACCTCACGCTCTCGCGCAAACCGGTGCGCGACGCGGTCTTCGACGAGCTGGGACGGTGGATCGGGGCGTACCTGCCGGACTAGGGACGCCACGCGCCGGCCTAGTCGCCGCGGCGGCTGGCAGCGGCCGAGGGTGCAACCGCGCCGAAGGTGCAAACCTCAGCGCATCGGCTGCCACATGCCGCGCTGGCGGACCAGCAGCCCTTGGCGCACGAGATGCCGCCCGCCCGCGTAGAACATCCGATCCACGGTGCGACGGGCCTTGGCCATGCCGGCCGCTGAGCGAGAGCCGGTGACGACGACGACGTCGCGGGCCGGCACCCCAACGACGATCGAACCGGGCACCCGACCTTCCAGGCCGTCCCAGAACTCGTCGCACAGCAACACGCTCGACTCGATGCCGTCGAACGACAGCATCAGCGCTGGAGGTTGACCGTGGATGCGCAGCCGATCCATCGAGGCGTCCAACAATGACGCCGCCCGATGGCGCAGCTCACGGCGCGACATGCGCAGCCGTTCGAAGTCCGGCCACGTCATGAGTCGGTCGCCGTACGGCTGCCCCAAGGAGTAGCCCACCGCGAGATCGTCGAAGAGCACGTCAAGGACGTGCCGGTCGCTGTAGTCCGGATCGCGGACTGAGACAACCACAGGCATGAAGGTGGCGTTCATCACCTGCACGACGTGCAACCTAGCGGCAACTACCGGGTGATGAAAAGGGCTGCCTGGAAAAAATCGCTGGACAGACCGTCGGATCGGTGAGCGCGAATCGGACCATTCACTGTCAAGTAGACGGTGAGCGTTCCGAGCCACACGCAGCGTGACATCAGCATGTCTTGCGACGCACTTCCAGCGCTCCGCGCCGCCTATTGTCAGTGGCACCCGGACACTCCTGGAGCCCGCATGACTGTCGCCGCGATCGCCGTCACGGCCGCCTTCCCGCTGTCCACCGCGCTCGCTGTGATCGGCGCCGGCATGCTGCATGCGAGCTGGAACGCGATGGCGAAGGCGATCACCGACCGGCGTGCGTTCTTCGTGTTGTTCGGCGTCTCGTCCGCGGTGTGCGGCGCGATCGGTGCGGTCTTCGCCGCGGTGCCGGCCCGATCGGCGTGGCCGTGGCTGGCCACGTCGTGCGTACTGCACGTCGTCTACTCGGCGCTGCTCGTCCGCTCCTATCACCTCGGCGACTTCAACCAGGTCTATCCGCTGGCGCGCGGCACGGCGCCGTTGCTCGTCGCGGTCGTCGCCACGGTCGTCATCGGTGATCGGATGACCGTTCC
The DNA here is from genome assembly GCA_035263025.1 of Micromonosporaceae bacterium. Taxonomy (GTDB): domain Bacteria; phylum Actinomycetota; class Actinomycetes; order Mycobacteriales; family Micromonosporaceae; genus DASQPR01. The sequence continues at coordinate 1,518 of DATFRR010000067.1, read as the reverse complement.
CGAGTTGTGTGGCGTCGCGGTGATCTGCGCCGGCCTCGCGCTTCTCGCGTTGGTGCGGCCTGCGATCCGCGATCCTCGAGGCCAGCATTCACCGGTACGCCAGCCGCGCGGCCGAGCCATCGGGGCAGCGGTCCTGACCGGCGTCTCGATCGCCGCGTACACGATCTCGGACGGGCTGGGCGTACGAGCGTCGGGCACCTCGGTCGGGTACGCGAGCTGGCTCTTCCTGCTGTCCGGGCCACTGATCGCCGGTTGGGCAATATCGCGACAGGCGCGCGAGACCTGGGCCGCCGCCCGCGTGAGCCTCGCCCCGGGCGTGACCGGCGGCGTGCTCGGTGTGGCGGCGTACGGCATCGTCCTCTGGGCGCAGACCACCGGCGCGCTCGCGGTCGTCGCGGCGCTCCGCGAGACCGGCGTTATCACCGGCGCGGTGATCGGCGTGGCGGTGTTTCGCGAACGCGCGGCCGCGTCCCGCATCGTCGCCGCGGTGACAGTCGCGGCCGGCGCGGCGTTGATCAACCTTCACTGACTCAACCTCCACTGACGCGACCCGACAGCGACCGCTTGACAAAGTTAGTTATTGGCCACTAACTTAGGTCCCGTGAGCCCGACTACCCGAATGAGCGCGGACCAACGCCGCGAGGCCGTCCTCGACGCGGCCATGATCGAGTTCGGGCTGACCGGCTACGAAGGCACGTCGACGGAGGCGATCGCCCGCCGCGTTGGCGTGTCCCAGCCCTACCTGTTCCGCCTGTTCCCGTCGAAGAAGGCGATCTTCCTGGCCTCCGTCGACCGGTGCTTCGATCGCGTCCAGTCGCTCTTCGAGACCGCCTCCGACGGGCTCACCGGCGACGAGGCGTTCCACGCCATGGGCTTGGCCTACAACGGCTTGCTCGACGATCGCCGGATCCTGCAGATGCAGCTTCAGATGTGGGCGACTGCGTGCCACGACAACGAGGTGCGCGAGGTGACCCGGCGCCGGATGGCTGGCCTGTGGACGACCGCGCAGCGCGTGACCGGAGCCGACGACCACCGCGTCATGCAGTTCATGGCGGCCGGCATGCTCCTCAACGTGATGGGCGCGATGGATATCGCGCGGATCAAGGACCAACTCGGCGAGAGCCTGGCCGGCCTCGCGTCTGTCGCCATTACCACCTGAGCCGCGCCGCTGTCCGGTGCTGAACCGGCCGCGGCGCGATTCTTCGTACCCATAAAAGTTAGTGACCAATCACTATTGGGAGCGCCCGCCATGCAACCGACCTCCGTCAAGCAATCGAGCACCGTGTGGACCTGGATCGCCGCGAGCGTCGCGGTGTTCATGGTCTCGATGGACAACCTCGTCGTGACGAACGCGCTGCCGGTGATCCGGGTCAAGCTCGGCGCCGGCCTCGAGGGACTCGAGTGGACCGTCAACGCGTACACGCTGAGCTTCGCGGTCTTCCTGCTGACCGGCGCGGCGCTGGGCGACCGGTTCGGACGCCGCCGCCTGTTCGCGATCGGCCTGGCGATCTTCACCGC
>DATFRR010000066.1:0-67870 GCA_035263025.1 Micromonosporaceae bacterium | reverse complement strand
GATCGGGTACCTGCGCGCGGACCTGCATGTTCTCGGCGGCTGGGCCGCTTACGGTGGCGGTCTTCGATGTGCAACTGCTCCGTTGGACGCCGACGTCGTCCAATGGGTCGGTTGACGACATGTCGATAGCCTACCTATTGTGGTGGCATGCGGGAACCCACCTACTTCGTGCTGGCGTCGCTGATGGACGGCCCCCGGCACGGGTACGCGATCATCAAGCACGCTGAAGAGGCGTCGCACGGTCGGGTGCGCCTGTCCACCGGCACGCTGTACACCGCGCTCGACCGGCTGACCGCCGAGGGCCACGTGCGGCCGTTGGAGACCGAGGTCGTCAACGGCCGCACCCGCCGCTCCTACGAACTGACCGAGACCGGTGCCACGGCACTGCGAGCGGAGGCGAAGCGCATGGCCGAGGCGGCCCGCCTGGTCACCGACTCCCCAGCCCTGACCGCCCGGCTTTCCCCCAGGGCGAGGCGGAGGCCGGCGTGAGCGACTCCTACCTGTGGACGTATCCGAAGGCGTACCGGCAGCAGCACGGCCCGGAGATCTTGAGCACCCTCATGGACGCCACCGAGGGCCGCCCGAGCCTGCGCGACCGTGCGTCGCTCGCCCTGGCCGGGCTGCGGATGCGTGCCGTCCAGCCGCACGGACGGCCGCTGCGGACGCATCTGTGGCTGGTCGTGCAGTTCGCGGTGGCGCTGGTCCTGGTCCACTCGATGACCAGCGTGCAGGGCATCACGTGGGGCGTCGCCACCGCCCGGCAGGGCGCGCCTTGGTGGCCGATCGTCCCGGCCGCGCTGGTGCTGGTCGTCGTCGGCCTGGCCTGGTTCGTACCCGGGCGGACGTTGGCCGCGGCGTGCGTGCTGCTCGGCATCTACTACCTGATCCCGACGGTCCGGTTCGGCTGGCTGCCAGCCGTGATACCAGGGCCATCCGATCCGAAGGCGTGGGCGCTGCTGCTATTCGGTGGGCTCGTCCTCGGCGGCGATCGGATGCCGCGCCCGTGGCTGGCCATCCTGTCTGTCATCGCGGCGGTGCCGATCGTCGAGTGGTTCACGCCGACCGTGCCCTGGGTGCCACAGATCCTGATCAGTGTGTACGCGGCTGTGCTCGCCGTGCTGGTGGCAGTCTGGGCCCTAGTCGACGCGCGGCCACTGGCCGCCCTCGCCCTGTACGCGGTCGTGGCAACGGCCGACACTCAACTGCTCCAGCTGCGCTACCAGCCCGTCGGGATCAGCTTCTGGACGCTGCACGGCTGGCAGCCATTCCTACCCGCGGTGGCCAGCTTGCTGCTGCTGCCGCTGGCGGTCTGGCGAGTGCGCCGGCAGTCAGCGCTGTAGCCAAACCGCGCCGCCAACCCGCGGCCCTGCCGCCGCGCGACCGGACAAGCTACGCAAGCAGCATCCGCAGCCAACGGCGGGCGAAGTCGAGAGTGATCGGCTCGTTGATCTCAGGCGTGGCTGCTTCGAATAAGAACTGCCGGAGCTCGTCTTCGTAACCTCGTTCGAATCCGACGTCGTCCCGGCTCTCCAGTCCATCGGCCCAGGTTGTGACGTCCGTTGCCGAGAGGGCGCCGTCCTCGTACGCGTGCAACATCGCCTGGACATGGCGCCGCGTCAAAACGACGAGTTCGATGTCGCTGTCCCAGTCCAGATCGCGGACCGCCTGGACTGCGGCATTCAGCGGCACGCGACGCTCGATCAAGTCGAGCAGCACACGCATTCGTCGCGTCTGCACAGCGTCCATCGACGGCCCCCTATAGACACATCTGGCAGGCAGTGTTCACTGACTCGCTGAATTGGTTTCGAGGACCCTACGCGTGCCGCACGTCCACAGATGCGGGCCTGCGCCGGCGTCTGGCGTGAGGCGAGTGCAGGATGCGCGATGTAGCGCCACCTGCGGCGCCCCAGGCCGACGCTCGGTCACGACAACGAACCGGCAACCCGTACCCGGACCTCATCCCCACCGTGCCTCGCAAGCCGCTGCGCATCTTCATGGCGGTCAACCATCGAGATCTGCATCGGAACCAGCCCGAGATGAACTGGCTGTCTAACAACCTGCGCGTCGCCGCCGCACTGGCCGAATCGGGGTACGACTTCCGCCTAGTCCTCGGCGATGGCCTCCACAACGGCAACCACGACCGGGTCCTGTTCCCAGATGCGCGGCGCTGGGCACTCGGCGAGCGCGTCGAGGAGTGGCCGCCGGAGGACGATGACTAATCGATACGCGCCGTGCTGCGGCTGCGGGTTGTCCGCGCTCGCCCTATTGCGCGGCGAGCGCGGACAACCCGGCGTTGCTAGCTCGTACGCTTCACGAGCAGCGGCAGGAGCGCTGCCGCGTTCGGGGTGCCAACTCCGGTCACCGCGTCCCACCTTGCGCCGGCGTCGAAACCGCCGCCGATCTCGGCGACATCGTTGTTGCCGGTCGTGATGTCGTGCAGGGCCGAGGCGTATTGCTTCTTTGCCTGCGCGATCGAGTAGAGCGCGGGGTTGATGTTGCCCATCCGGTGCCCGGCCAGCTGGTCCGCATCCGCGGCCAGACCGGCCCACTGCGGCGAGCCAGCGCTCGTACCGCCGACGATGAAGAACGTCAGCGAGTTCGGCGGAAGCCCGAACGCGGCGTTGATCGTCGCGCTGAAGATCAGCACGCCGCCGCTGACGCCTGCGTTGTAGGCGACATCGGGAACGCCCCGGTTACGGTTCTTCTGCAGCGCGGACTGGTAGTCCGGACGTGCGTACACGCTGCTGAACCCGCCGCCGCTGCAGTTCACGTCGCTCGGCGCTACCGCCGGCGGGTTGCAGCCGAAGGGCTCGGTCCACGCGGTCTCGCTCTGGTAGGCACCCGTCGTTGGGTCGGCCGTCAGCGTGGTGCCGCCAACGGCGGTCACGTTCGGGTCCGAGGCCGGGGTGCTAGCGGAGAACAGCGCACCGGTGCCGTCGCAGCTCGGCTGCGAGGCGCCGCTGTCACCCGACGAAGCGAAAAGCGTGATCCCCTTCTTGACTGCATCCGCGAACACCGCGTGCTGCTGGTCAAGCAGGGTCGAGTCCATGCACGCCTCGGCTTCGCCGAAGCTTTGCGAAATCACGTCACCGACGTTGTTATCAACCACGGCCTTGGTCGTGTTGAGGATGTCGGTGTCGTTGTTGCTTGGTGCGACAGCGAGCACGATGTTCGCACCGGGCGCGGTCACGTGCGCCCACTCGACGTCCAGCGTCGTCTCGACCGACCAGCCGAACTGGTTGGGGTCATTGACGTCGAAGGGTGGCGGCGAACCCGCTGGCGTGATCTGTGTGAACGACGGGTTCGGCAGCCCCATCACAGCGTCGAACGTCTGCAGGTCGGTGGCGATCGTCGGGCTGCCGAAGGCGTCGACGATGACGATCGTGCGCCCAGTGCCGTTGATGCCGCTGTTGAGCAGTGGGGTGATGTTGTACGCGTTCTGGATCTGGGCCGCCTGATAGCAGCGCGGCCCCTGCGAACCGTCCATCGGACGGTTCTGGCAACCGAAGGTGGCGTCCGGCGCCTTGGCACCGGCTTGGAAGACCTCCGGGTGGACGGTGATGCGGTGGGCCGTTGGCCCGGCGGTGGCCGAGGCCGGTCCCGTGAGGATCACGCCGCCGACGACCAAGCCCGCGGTGGCGAGCACGGCCACGCCGATCGGGGTTCGACGCGATCGAAACCTGCTGATTGCACGCACGCTTGACTCCCTTGTGGACAAGCAATTGGATGGCCAATTGAGGGGCACCGGAAGCTTCTCACCAGGCAAGCCCGTCGGTCAATGCGCGGCAGTAGGCGTTGCGTAGGTCGCGAGGAACGCGGTATATGCGGCGTATGACTTCGGCTGTGCGTACGGACCTTGGTCGACAAGCAGCTTCCCGTGCACGTCGGTATCCACCAGTACGAGGCGCTTGTGTTTCGTTGCGGTGGCTGCGCCGTAAATGTCCTGCACGGCTCCGACGAAGCCGGTGTCTTCGATGCCACACATCATCAGGAGGGGCGCGTTGATGTGCGGTGCCGCATCGAGCGCGTCCATGCCGGCGTAGCTGGCGGGTGACGAAAGCGCAATCACGGCGGCCAGTCGCGCCTTTGTGGTAGCCGCGGCGGTGAGCACTGCCGTGCCGCCCATCGAGGCGCCGATCAGCACGATGGATGTCGCGCCCTGGCCGGTCAGAAAGTCGATCGCGTCGGCGACATCGTCGGAGTAGGGCCGGTTCAGCGTCTTCGACGCGCCGTACCCGTCTAGATCCACTGCCAGCGTGCGGTAACCGAGCTTGGCGAGTCGGGCAGCCTCCGGCATCCAGTCGCAGGCGTCGCCGTCCGACTGGTGAGCGAACACCACACCGACGTTGCCCGTGCCGTAGAGATAGCCGGCGAGACCCGAGCCGGGGCCGAAGTAGACCGGATGGCCACCAGGCCGGTACGTAACGCAGTCGTCTCCTGCGGCGGGCCGTGGTGCCGCGCTCGATACCGACGCACCGACGGTCGGAGTCGAGGTCCGGCTGCCACCCGCGACGGCATGCGCACCGGAGCCGCAGCCCGCGGCGCCAATGCTGGTCAGAACGATCAGAATCGCCGCACCAACCGCACGAGGCCGCATGTCGAAAGAGGCTAGGCGAACGCGATGCGGATCGCTGCCCCGGCGAGTTGCGCGCGCGAAACGCCTCCGCCTATGTCAGCCCTCAATCGGCGGCAGAGTCGGGGATCGAGACGCGGCTCGTCGGGCCGCTTCGCCCCGCGGCCGCTACGAGATCAGGAGGTGGTCTCCGCGGCGACGGGAGGCCGACGCTGCGCGGAACACTGTCGCTCGCGGTACCTCCTGCGGCACTCACCGCGGCGGCCGGCCTCCGGCGAGCCCGCAACGCCGCGCGCAGTCGGGCGGCCACCGGACGCTCGGCGTAGCGGTGCACCAGCCACGACAGCGCGAGCATCGAGGCGAAGACCAGACCGAGCAACAGCCACGACGGCAGCCACGGGTCCAGCGAGCGGATGACGGTTTCGCCGATCTGCTGGTGCAGCAAATAGAGCGGGTACGTCAAAGCTCCGGCGGTGACGAGCCACCGGCCACGGATCAGCGCTAGTTTGCCGAGCGCGATCAAGGCGAGCACTACGAAGAATCCGGTCACGATGCTGGCCGCTACCCAGTAGTTCAACGTGACGCCGGACGGGTGCTGCACCGCGGTACGGGAGACGAGCCGGTACATCGAGCACGCCCAGCACAGCCCCAGCAACGTCCACAGCTGGGCGCTCGGCCCGAACCGGTGGATCAGGTAGAACACGATGCCGGCGACGAAGAAGGGCACGTAAACCGGCTGCACGATGATCTCGTACCAGTAGTTGACGGTGAACGCGTCGAGCAGCGACACGGCGAGCCACACGATTCCGAACATGACCACCCGGAAGTACGTGAAGCCCCACGACACCAGCACGAGCGCGACCAGCAGATAGAAGTTCAACTCGATGGCGAGCGTCCAGTAGGACGGGTCCACGGCTGGGACGCCCGCCCACGACTGCGTCATCGTGAAGTTCTCGACAATGTGCTGCCACGCCAGGGCATGCGCGCGGCTCTGGTCGATGAGCACGACGATGGTGGTCAGCAGAATGCCGAACCAGTAGGCCGGGTAGAGGCGGATGAACCGCGACACCGCGAACTGCTCGAACGTCTTGCCCCATGCGCTCAGACAAATGACGAACCCGCTGATCATGAAGAACAACTCGACGCCGAGCCAACCGTAGGAGGCGATCGAAAACAACGGGGCGAAGAGGGTACGCGACGGAGCGTGCCAGCTGCCGCGGTCGCCAGCGGAGAAATGAAACACGACTACGTACGCCGCGGCGAGGAAGCGTACGCCGTCGAGAACCTCAAGCCGTTGTCGCGGCCGCGGACGCCGGTCATCAAACGCGATCGGAGCGATCGGAACTACCGCCACGGGCTCGCCAACTGACACGAGAACCCCCGTCGTCCTCGATCTCGTCGCGCTATGTGAGTCTGCGTCTCCATAGGTGTTCACGCGTACCCGGGCGTCGCTGTTGCAAACTGTGGCGCAAGTCGCACTACCCGCAGTAGTCGACCGCGTACGCACTCGGGATGTCGCGCAGGTCCACGGTGGAACGCCAACTTCGCAAACGAGCCACATTTTTGACAGCCGCTTTACATCGCCGGTCGTAGCGTCGCGGCATGTTTCGTACGAAGATCGCGGCGCCGGCGTTGATCGGCGTTCTCGTGCTCACCGCGGGGTGCGGTGCGAAGGCGACGCCAACCGGATCCGGAGTCCTGCAACCGGTCTCCGGCACATCTGCGGCGTCACCGCCGACCGGCGCCACCACATCGACGCCAACGTCCAAGCCGACGTCCAAGCCAACGACGTCGACGTCAGACTGGCCGGCCAACCCGGACTGCGTCTCCTATAACCCGAACAACCTGACCGTGGACGGCAACGGCGCGAGCGGCACGTTCATCATCAGCGACGGCAACACCGTCGTGATCCGCGTGCACGGACAGACCGACGACGTCGGGAAGGAAGCGCTTGCGCTGGCACAGCGCTACAAGCGGCATTGCTTCATCGGGCGCAACAACACGCGCGACGAGAAGGGCGACTTCATCTTCGACTACTGGCGCGATCCGTCCGGCAACCTGCCGCCGATCCCCAATCAGGGCGAACTCTGCTCGGAATACAACAACAAGAACCTGACCGTCGAAGATATGGGCGACGGTGACGGTTGGCGGGTAAAGGACCACGACGACGTGTTGCAGGAGTTTGACAACAAGTCTGACGCGCTCGGCGGCGACATCGTGTTCAAGAAGTACAGCCAGAGGTGCGAGATCGGCGACGTCGAGGACAGCGACAACAACCTCGGCCAGGTCGACTTCCAGCTGTAACGGCGTGCAGCGAGCGGGCGCGCCGTGCGCCCGCTCGCTGTCCGCGTACGTCGACCGTGCCGGACGCTTGCTACGCCAGGTTGCTCGCGAAAAACTGCAGAGCCCGGTGCGTCTTGGTCTGCTGCTCGCCGGAGAGATCGATGTCGTGGCTGGTCAGGTATGCTCGCGCCTCGGCGGCGACCTGGAACGCCTCGGCCGGCGCGCACCTGGTGGACAACTCCAGGATCCGCGACCCATCGGGGTAGAGCCACATCTCGGCGACCATCAAACGCGCGAGCTCGTCGGGCTTGAACTTCAACTTCAGCACGAAGAGCGGGCCGAGCACCGACAGATCATCGAGTGTGATGCCGTCCGGTGCGTGCGCGGCGAATAGTTGACGCTGCTCCTTCGAGAACAGCTTGCGAAGCGGTCGATCGCCGGCCGTCGCGGTACGTACATCCGTGTTGCGTGGCGTCCCCTTCATCGAGCCCGAGCACACGAAGCCGCCCGGCAGCGCGTCGACCTCGACGCCGAAGTTCGGCGAACTCCGCAGCGCGCCAGGCAGCTCGGCCGGGACGACCGGCCGGAGCTTGACTACCGAATCGTCGCCCTTGCCTTGAATGCGTCGCGCGCGGACCACGAGTCCCTGGCGGTTCAGCGTCAGCGCTGGCGTGTCGAAGAAGAAAATCTGCCGAATCTGCGCGTTGAGCGGATCCATGCCGAGCGACAAAATCGTCGGGCGCTGCGCGGACTCCGGCACGGTCAGCTTCAGTTCCACGCTGTCCGCGTCCCGGACGAGATCGAGCATGCGCCCGATATCGCGGTCGGACAGTAGGGGACCGCTGCGCGGCGTCCGCGAGGCCGTCGACGTGGCCGTCTTCCTCGGTGCGGTTGCCTTCTTCGCCGCAGCCGGCTGCCTCGCCGCGGCACGCGACGGCGTTGCGGTGCGAGATTTCGTCGCGGTCCGCGACGTCGTCGCGCTACGAGATTGGGCCGCGGTACGCGACTTTGTGGCGCCGCGCGCGCCGGTCGACGTACCCGCCTTCGCCCCGGTACGCGCCTGTGCGGCCGTACGTTTGCTGGTCGTGCGTGCGGCGCGCGTTGCCCTCGCCGGGCGTGTCCTCGTCGCGGTAGCCACGGCATCCTCCTCCGGTCGCCTCAACCCTCAGGCTAGGGCGATTTGCCGCTGCTGTAGGGCAATCAGCGTTTTGTCCGGTACGCCCTGTCGCCGCGCGATGTCTGATGGCGGCGGATCTCGTAGAGCAGGATCGATGCGCTCACCGATACGTTCAGGGAGTCGGCTCGGCCATGCATGGGTACGGTCACCTCGCTGAAGCCGTACGAGAACCATGGTCGCGAGATCCCGTAGCGCTCGTTGCCGACGACCAGTGCGGTGCGCCCGCCGAACGCCACATCGCCGTACCCGCTCGCGCTTTCGCCGACGGTTGCCAGGTGCACCGTGAACCCGTTCGCGGCGAGCCAGTCCGCGGCGAGGTCAGGCGACTCGAACTCGACGGTTGGCACGCGCAGGTTCATCCCCCGGCTGCCACGGAAGACCTTCGGGTGCGTGAGCCGCGTCCGCCGGTTCGTCAGGACCAGGCAATCCGCGCCGCACGCGTCGAGCGTTCGCAACAACGTACCCAGGTTGCCCGGGATTTCGATGGCGTCCGCGACAAGGACGAGCGCGTCGGGGCCGAACGACATCTCCGCGTGATCCCACGCCGGCAACGCGACCAGGGAGACCATGCCGTCGGGACGTTCCCGCTCGCAGATCCGCGCCATCACAGTCGGCGAGATGCGGTAGGCACTACGTGCCCGCGTGACGACCTCGGCACTGCGGACCAGTGCCTCGTCCGAGTAGGACGCCTCGGGGCACCACAGAAACGTGTCGATCGGAGCGCCGAGATCGAGGACCACGTTGTGCGCCCAAAGCCCTTCGGCAACAAGCAAGCGTCGGTGATTCGGCCCGGCGTTGTTGATCACATCGCGGATCTGGCGGACCCGCGGGTGACGAAGCCCGATCTGTTGCAGGTCGTCGGTGTGAATCGGCGCGGATGGTGACCGCTGATGCGGTCGGATTGGCGGGCGCTGCTCGGGGTGGGTACGCATGGGAACCCCTCGCGGGGACGAGATCGGATGAGTTCGGCGGCGCGCTAATGCGCTGTCCCGGCGCTCGTGCGCCCGAGACACCATCGCTCGGTCCCGCGATTACGCGGGCACTCACCGACCAATCGTCACGGGCAAGACGCTAGGTCGACACAGCCCGACCGAACAAACGATTTTCCCCGCCTCACCTACGGTCCGCCCGCGCCGACCAGGGCCCCAACCGCGTGATCCACTGCGGCGACACCCTTGGATATCACGTGCAGGGCGGGTGCGCCGACCGGAGGTCCAGGCGCTTTGGCCAGCGAGGAGTGCGCCGACCGGAGGTCCAGGCGCTTTGACAAGCGAGGAGTGCGCCGACCGGAGGTCCAGGCGCGTTAGCCAGAAATCGTAATGGCCCCGGACGCCGCGATCCGTGCGCCGGTGGTCGGGAAGTCCGCGGCCGTGAGCTGACGGACCAGCGGAATCGCACGGTCCGACGGGTCGAGCCGTGGCACTCCCGGCGCGGCCATCACGATCGGCACCATCGCCGCGCTCACGAACGATCCGTCACGGCGCAGCGTCACGTGCAGGATCATGGAGATGCCGTTTGGTCCGTTCGACGACAGCGCGTGGTAGCCCGTGAAGTTGCCGAGGCTGTACGCGATGAGATGGCCCTTGTAGAACTCCATGGCGCGCAACACGTGCGGGCTGTGTCCGATCACGATGTCCGCGCCGGCGTCGATCATCGCGTGGCTGAACGCGATCGCGTCGCCGCGGTTTTCGCCGAGGAAGATCTCCGGTCCAGGCTTCACGTGTTGGTATGCGGCGCCCTCACCGCCCATGTGTGCCTGCACGATCACGACGTCCGCTTGCTGCTTCGCGCGGCGGACGAGTGCCTGACCCGCGGCGATGTCCCGTACGTCATTGGCCCATGCGTACGGCGCGAAGCCCAACACCGCGACGCGGATGCCCTTGACGGTGACCGTGGTGATCATCCCGGGCGGTCCGGTGTACGCAACACCGGCGTCGGTCAGCGAACGTTCGGTGTCGCTGCGGCCGGTCGTACCGTAGTCGAGCGTGTGGTTGTTCGCGATGTTGACGAGATCGAATCCGGCATCGTGCAGGACGTTCGCATACGACGTCGGCGCCCGGTAGGCAAAGCAGTTGGCGGCCGGCGGGTTGCCACATTTCGGCGACGTCGTTGCGTCGGTGAGCGGCTCCTCGAGGTTGGCCATCTGCAGATCGGCGCCCAGCGCCGGCTCGACAGACGCGAACAGATCACGACCACCGTTTGGCGGTAGGAACTTCGGCGCCGACGCCATGATCGTGTCGCCGACCGCGGAGAGCGTGAACGTCGCGTGCGCGGCATCGGTCGCAGCGCTTGTTGGCGCGCCGGCCGATCGACTGGCGCCGGCGCCAGGCCCTGCACCAGGGACGAAGCGTGCGGCGGCGGTAGCGCACGCGGTGAGCCCAGATGTCACGACGGCAAGCGCGGCCAGGCCGACGGCTAGCCGTCGGCGGCGGGTCGCACGATGCGCCATGATCACCTCGACGGTTCCGGCTCGGGAGAAAGCAACGACGTTCGCAACGCCGATCGGAGGGTGAACCGATCGCGCGGCGAACCCGAGCCAGGGTAGAGGGCACCGGCACACAACCGGTAATTGCGGCCGCCGGCGGTAACTCACGATGACCACGCGATTGCTTATCGTGATGAACTTGCGGTCCGTGATGGGCACTGAGTGGCCGGAGAGCCGCTCGCTATCCGAAAACGGACGCGCGACCGGCGGCGCGAGCGTGGCGTAGCTGACGACTCAGCCGCTCGTGCATCACCTGGAAGCGCTGGCTTGCCGGATCCTCGAGGAACGCGGTGCTGAGCGCATAGCACCGCACGCGCCTGCCGTCCGTCGTCACGATGCCGAGCGTGCGGAACCGTTGATCGTCGGACGCGGCCGAGATCTCTTGTATCTGTCGCCAGCCGAGTTGACGGGTACGCAGGGTGTCACGAACCGTGATCCCGTCCTCGGTGACGTAGACGCCGCTACGCGCCATCCGTACCGCCGCCACGACCGCCAGTCCGGCCAGCACGATCAGAATCATCTGGCCGACGGGGGCTGCGGACGGGATGCCGGCGACGAAGAAGACCGCCACAGCCGCGAGCCCGGCCGCGCCGATCGCGGCACGCCACGGCCGTCGCAGCGTCTCCACCTTGGGCGGGTACGTGGTCATCTCGGTGTCACTCCACGGGCATCGAGTCGTTCGATGGGGCGACGCTAGCGCACCTGGGACCGGAAAACGTGATCAAGTACGAAGTCGACCCGGGTCACGACGTCGCTGCGCGGCAGTTCGACCAGGTCGTACCCGTGATCCCAATACGCCGCGGCGTCCGCCTCGTAGATGCGCGTCGCCTCGTCGAACGTCGCGCGCCGTTCGTTGTCGGTGCGGTAGATCTCCGGCCACGGCGGCGCGACAAATGCGATCCGTGCGTACCGGAAGAGCCGGACCGCGGCCGTGACATGCGGCGGCACCGGGCGATCGATGACCCGATAGAAGCCAGCGACGCACGGCACGGCGTGATCGAAGAACACCGGGCCGGCATGCGTGCGCGCCCACCGATGCGAGCGCATGTCCCACGACAGCATCAGCTCGGCGAAGAGCTCCGGTGCGCCGGCCGCAAGGTCGGGCCGTCCGATCGTCTTCTGATCGACGACGATCGAGCGGCCGGCCTCCGGCGCGGTCGCGTAGCCCTTTGCGCTGAGCGCCTCGATCAGTGCTGTCTTGCCGGCGCCCGGGCCGCCGGTGATCGCGAAGAATTGCTCGCTCAATGAGTGCCTCCTCAAGTGGATGACGGGTGAAAATCGCTGAACGCGGGTGGAAGGTCGCGGCCCGACATACGCGGGGATCTCCGACGCGAGACGAACGCGCACGAGACGGGATCGTCTGGAGAGAGACGGGAAATGGCCGCTGCGGACGGCGGCACTCCGGTCCGCAGAGCGGGAGGTTGTCGGCGGCGCCAACGCGCCGATCAGATCAACCCAGCAAACCGGCCGCCGAACGCGGCGCGGGCGACCGTCAGAAGAGCGCCAGGCCGATGTGCTTGAGACCGACGCAGCAGCCGACGCACACGGTGCCGAGGATGACGGCCAGTATGACCCAGATCGTGGGCATGCCCCACCGGCGGTGATCTTCACGCGGCAACCGGATTCGCGTGGCCATCATGCCCACCTGCCGTCCTCAGTGGCTGGCGGCAACATAACACCGCAGCGCGTTACCGTGGGGGCGGCGATTCTGCGTCACGCACCACGACCTGCGCAAATGCCGGAGCTGACTCGGTGCGTCAGATTCCCGACATTCACCAGCCTCGAAGGCTCAACGGTCGGCGGTCACCGACAGAACGGCGAGGGCCGCCTCGACGACGAGGCGCTTCTCCGACTCCGACAGCCGCGCTCGCACGGCACGTTCGCGATCCGCCAAGCCGTCGGTGTCGGCCAGGTCGAAGCGGGGCGCGATGGTGGCGGCGTTGATGACACCGAGCGCGCACCGACCGCGCAATAGCGCGTCGCGGTCATCCGAGCTGGCCAGCGACCTTTGCAGCGCCGCGATCCGCCACTTCATCTCGCGCCGACCGGCGAGGCCGTGCATGACCGATGGGTCGCCCATCAACGATCGGACCAGCACGCCATGCGTGTCGAGAAGGTTCACCAGCCGCTCGATGAGCGGACGGTCGATTCGTGGTGCCGCACGCGCGTCCGCGACGAACTGCTCAAGATCTGTCAGCAGCGGTGCGACGAGTGCCTTGAGCACGTCTTCCTTGGAGGCGAAGTGGTAGTAGAGCGAGCCCTTCGTCATGCCGAGGCGTTCGGCGATGTCACGTACGGACGTGCCGGCGTACCCCTGCTCGATGAACAGGTCGACGGAGATGTCGAGGATGCGCTGCCGAGTCTCGTCGGCGGCGCTGCCGACGGTACGTGCCACGAGAGCCTGCCTCTCTCAGAACTGCGTACGGAGTAGGACGCTACACTCCCGATGGTAGATACCGACCGTTCGATTAAATAGGTGGATCATGGCAGGCGTTGCACGGTGGTGCGTCCGGCACAGCTGGACCGTGATCGGCCTGTGGTTGATCGCGTTGATCGTGCTGGGCGGCCTGAGCCGAACGGTCGGCAGCGCCTACAACGACAACTTCAACCTGCCGGGCACCGAGTCGACCAAGGCACTCAGCCTGCTGCAGTCGGCGTTCCCGAGCCAGGCCGGCGAGTCCGACACGATCGTGGTGCACGTGACATCCGGCAAGGTGACCAACCCGGACGTCGCGCAGCCAGTGACCACCATGCTCGACCGGGTGGCCAGTGCGCCGTCGGTGAAGGGCGTGACGAGTCCGTACTCGCCGGCGGGTGCGCGCCAGATCAGCCGGGACGGCCGCACGGCGTACGCGACGGTCAGCTGGCCGAGCTTCGGCAACCGCAACAACAAGACCGACGTCAAGAACGTGATCGCGATCGCTGAGTCGGCTCGATCGGATCGCATCGAGGTGGAACTCGGCGGCGCGTCGATCCAGGCGGTCAACCAGGTCTCCACGAACCTGTCCGAGTTCGTCGGCATCATCGGCGCCGCTCTCGTGCTGCTGCTCGCGTTCGGTTCGTTCTTCTCGATGTTGCTGCCACTGATCGCGGCCATCTTCTCGCTGGTGGCCGGATCATTCGCGATCAGCCTGCTGAGTCACGGCCTTCAGGTGAACAGCATCTCGCCGATCTTCGCGACGTTGATCGGGCTCGGCGTTGGCGTGGACTATGCGCTCTTCATCGTCACGCGACACCGCAACGGGCTGAAGGCCGGACTGTCGGTCGAGGAGTCGATCGTCCGCGCACTCAACACGTCCGGCCGTGCCGTGCTGTTCGCCGGCGCGACGGTGTGTATCGCGATGCTCGGGCTGCTCGTGCTGCGGCTGAACTTCCTGGCCGGCCTCGGTGTGCCGTCGGCGCTCATGGTGCTGATCACCGTCATCGCCGCGGTCACCCTGTTGCCGGCCCTTCTCGCGTTGCGCGTTCGCGGCCGCGACGTCTTCCGGATGCGGGTGTTGAGCCGTCGCGAACGTCGCCGGCTCGCCAGCGAGGGACCGCATGACGAGCACGCCTCGGGTCCGTGGGCACGCTGGTCCGAGTTCGTGTCACGCCGGCCGAGGTCGCTAGCGGCATTCGCGCTCGCGCTGATCGTGGTGCTCGCCATCCCGTTCTTCTCGCTCCGGCTCGGCACCGGCGATCAGGGCAACGATCCGAAGGGCTCAACCACGCGGAACGCCTACGATCTGCTCGCCGAGGGCTTCGGACCGGGCTTTAACGGGCCGCTGCAGCTGGTCGCCACCGTACCCACGGATCACGACGCGCAAGCGTTCACGCAGCTGGCCACGACCGTGCAAGCGCAACCTGGGGTCGCCGCGGTGACCGAGCTGCCCATGCGACCCGGCCAGCAGCTGGGCATCATGCAGGTGGTGCCGAGCACGTCGCCGCAGGACGCGGCGACGACCGACCTGATCAACCGGTTGCGGTCCGAGGTAATCCCGACGGCCGAGCGTGGCACGACCATGCACGTGTACGTCGGCGGCATGACCGCCATCTTCAACGACTTCTCCGGCGTGCTGTCCAGCAAACTGCCGATGTTCATCGGTGTGATCGTGGTGCTCGGCTTCATTCTGCTGCTGGTCGCCTTCCGCAGCGTTGTCGTGCCACTGACCGCCGCGGTCATGAACCTGCTCGCGGCCGCTGCATCGTTCGGTGTCGTCGTCGCGTTCTTCCAATTCGGCTGGGGCTCCGACGCCATCGGTCTTGGCCGGCCGGGGCCGATCGACGCGTTCGTACCCGTCTTGACCCTCGCTGTCCTCTTCGGACTGTCGATGGACTACCAGGTCTTCCTGGTCAGCCGCATGCACGAGGAGTGGGTGCACGGTCGCGACAACCGGACGTCGGTGACCACCGGCCAGGCGTCCACCGGCCGCGTCATCACCGCCGCGGCGACGATCATGATCCTGGTGTTCCTCGCGTTCGTGTTCGGCGGTCAGCGCGTCGTCGCGGAGTTCGGCATCGGCCTCGCGAGTGCGGTACTCATCGACGCGTTCATCCTTCGTACCGTGCTCGTCCCGGCCCTGATGCACATGTTCGGCCGGGCGAACTGGTGGCTGCCGCGATGGATCGACAAGCGGCTCCCGCATCTGTCCGTCGAGCCACCGGAGGACGCCGTCCCGGATCGGGCCAGCCACGAGCCGGTCGGCGTCGCGCGTTAGCGCGTTAGGTGGCCTCGGTCGAGGAGTTCGGGTCGACTATTGCGTTCCGGAATGCGGCGACCTCAACGTCGGTCAGCCCGTACGTCCGGGCCCAGCCGGCCATGTCGCCCCATTCGCGCGCGACCAAGCTGAGAGTGGCTGCCATGATCTCGGGCCGCGGATCCCAGGCGTCGTAATAGGCGCGGTCCTTGATCGGCAGCCCGAGACTGCGACGCCGCTCGATCGCGCGCTCACGGATCGCGTCATTCGCGCGGCTGCTGCGCGCGTAGTCGACGCAGATCGCGTCATCATCGGCACCGGCGAGGCCGAGCAGCATCGCGCTGACCGCGCCGGTTCGGTCACAACCGATGTGACAGTGCACGATGGCGGGTAGCACGGCCGGCGTGCTGAGTCGCCGTACGAGATCCGCAAGCGCTTCGCCGTTCGCGCCCAGCATCTGGAAGTAGAAGTCCGAGCGGGTGTCGACGGTCGGACCGTCAACCACGGGAAGCGAAACGTACGCGACCGGTGCCGACTCGAGTGGACCGCGGCCGAACTCGGCGACCTCGGCGTCGGCGCGCAGGTCGACGATCGTGGCGACACCGAGGTCGTCAGTCAGGTATGCCGCGTCGGCCACGGATGCGTAACTTAGCGAGTCGCTGCGGAACAACGTGGCGGTGCGGATCGCACCGCCACGCACCGGGATCCCGCCGAGATCGCGGAAGTTCACCAACCCGTCGAACTCTCGCGAAGCGAGCGCGTCATCGCTCGATCCGCTGGATGTGGCTGCCGTCATCAGCGACTAGAGACCCTTCGCCCAGCGGTATGCGTCCACGATCCACGATGTGTCCTGCAGATACGTGATCCCGACCGCGAAGAGAAACAACGCGGTGCCGAGGTGCGCGCCGTATGCGCCCCGGCGCGGTTTGTGCATCCAGCCCTCGATGACGAGCCGGCCGAGCAGTCGCAGCACGATGAAGATGCCGAGGGCTACCGCCAGCGTCGCGAAGAGGTATCCAGGCGACACCTCACCATTCGGCCGCCGGTGCGCTGCCGCCCAGGTAAACCAGCACAGGACGGCAAACGTCGCACCCGAGATCGTCCACCAGCTGCCGCGTCGAAGCGTGCGCATATTGGGACGGCCGCGACGCACGCGCGCGCCGCGCAACGGCCCGCCGAGATAGCCCGAGGTCGCGGGCGTGAAACCTTCGGGCACCGTCGGCTTGATGACGTGGGCGCGCCCCACCATCGCGTTGGCCGGGACCACCGCGCCGCCGTTTGGTGCGTTCGCGGGTGGGCCGGACGCGGCCAGCGGCGACACATCGCGACCCGGCGAGGCCGACACCGGAGCGGGCGGCGACGCGGGTGACGTTGGCGCCAGCACAGCCGCCACCGACCCTGGTGAGACGTCGGCTGGTCGACCGCCGACGCGAGCACGCAGCGCGACCAGTTCCCGTTCGAGGGCCTCGATCCGGATGAACGCATCGGTCTCGGTGCCGGTCAGCGCGGCACGTGCCCGTCCGACGGCGCGCGGCGCGGCTGGCAGCGCCTGCCGATCGGACCAGTCAAGGCCCATGTCCGGCAGATTGCTGCCGCGAACGAGCTGAGCCAGGCGCTGCGTCCACGCGGTCAACTCGAACGTGGAGGGGCGATCCTGCGGACGGTCGGCGAGCACG
Source organism: Micromonosporaceae bacterium (assembly GCA_035263025.1). Taxonomy (GTDB): domain Bacteria; phylum Actinomycetota; class Actinomycetes; order Mycobacteriales; family Micromonosporaceae; genus DASQPR01. The sequence continues at coordinate 51,000 of DATFRR010000066.1, read as the reverse complement.
GCCAGCAGGTGGTCACGCAGCGCCGGTCGCCCGGCGAAGATGTCGTGCCTGGCGATCGGCGGTGCACCGCTGCCACGCGGCGCGACGCCGGCGATCAGGTAGAACGCGACGGATCCGAAGCCGTGGACGTCGTACGCGGGACCGACCTCACCGCGCAGCGCTTCCGGCCCACCCGACTCCGGCGTGTACGCAATCTGCGTGATCTCCGAACTGCGCCAGTAGCGCGCGCCGGTGAAGTCGATGAGTCGCGTCTCGCCGTTCGTAAGCACCATGATGTTCGACGGCTTGACGTCCATGTGCAGCACCGGACAAAGCGTGATGTTGTCCGGCTCGTGCAGGGCCTTGAGCGCGTCGGCGAGGCTCAGCATCGTGTTGGTGGCGTTCAGTCGGGTCGGTCCGCCGAAGCCGGCCCGCGCCGCGACGTATTCGCGCAGGTTCACGCCGTGGAGATAGTCGTAGACCTGATAGGGCACGGCTTCCTTGGCGGACGGCGCGGTGCCCGCGGCGTGCGGCGGTGCACCGTAGAACCCGTCGACCCGCCGGCAGATGCCTGGCACGCCACGGGTGTTGAGGTCCATCAGGGCGGCGTCACCCTTGTCCCAGGAGCGAAGTTCGTCGGCTAATGAGCGCTTCGGATTGATCCGGAACACCTTGACGGTTACCGCCGTCGACGTCACACCGCCACACAGCCGTACGCCTCGATAGACGTCGGCCTGGCCGCCCGCGCCGAGACGCGCCACGAGCCGGTAACGCTGAAAGGTCTCCGCCAGCGGGCTCGCCGGGCCGCACACGAGGTCGACCACCGCGGACTCCCCCATGACCCACCCTTCACGCCCTTGTCGTCTGACGCCGGATGCCGCCGACGTCCACACCGTCTTCGAGCGTAGCGAAGGCGCGCAGCAGCCAACCATGCACTGAAGCGGATCTATGCCGGCGGCGGTCCCGAAACACCCATCCGGTGCCACGGCCGGCAAAACCGTTCGCCATCGGGGGGCCATTCGGCTAGACACGTATATGTGACCACCGATTACGAGTTTCGCCTCGCCACCGACGAAGACTGGCCGGCCGTCTGGGCACGGCTGGCCGAGGCGTTCCACGAGGACGCCAACGACGAGGAAGGGCAGGAGACGGCCGAACTCGAACGCAGCGTGTGGGAGCCGGCCCGCTCAATCGTCGCCACGCGCGACGGTGACGTCGCCGGCATGGTCTCCACGTTCACGCGCGATCTCATGGTGCCCGGCGGATCCGTGCCGGCATCGCACGTCACGATGGTCAACGTCGGCGCCACGCACCGGCGCCAGGGCCTGCTTCGTCACATGATCGAGAAGTTGCACATGGACAGCCTGGCGCTCGGCGAGCCGGTCGCCGTCCTCTACGCCAGCGAGGGCCGCATCTACCAACGGTTCGGCTATGGGCTAGCGAGCCGTGCATTGCTTATCGAGGCCAATTCGGCCGAGGTCAGCCTCCGCGACTCCGGACCGGACGACGGCCGGGTGCGTGCCGTGGCGCCCGACTCGCTCGACATCTTCCAGAAGGTGTTCGAGGAGGCGCTCGCCGACCGGCCCGGCTGGTCGGCGCGCGACGACCGGTGGTGGCGCTACCAGACCGCCGACGTCAAGGCGGTCCGCGGTGGTGCCACGCCGCTGCGCGCCGTCGTACACGACGGTCCCGGTGGCGTGGACGGCTACCTGCTGTGGCGCGCGAAGAGCGAGTGGACGGAGGGCGGGCCGAAGGGCAAGGCGATCATTCGTGAGTTCGTCGCGGTGACGCCTGAGGCCTACCGGGCGCTGTGGCGCTTCGCGCTCTCGATCGACCTGACCCGTTCCACGCGCTACCGCTTTGCGTCGATCGACGAGCCGATCCAGTTCCTTGTGAATGAGCCGAGGTGGCTGGACATGCGGCTCAGCGACGGTCTTTGGGTGCGGTTGCTGGACGTCGCGGGTGCGCTCGCCGCACGCCGCTACGCGGCACCGGTCGACGTGGTGATCGAGGTTCTCGACGACGGCATGACCGCCAACGCGGGCCGCTTCCGGCTCGTCGGTGACCCGCATCGGGCGACGTGCACCCCGACCGACGCGCCCGCCGATCTCGAGGCGACCGTGCAGGCGCTCGGCGCGGCATATCTCGGCGGGTCGCCGCTGACCGCGTTCGCGGCTGGCGGTGGCGTACGAGAGTTGCGGCCCGGCACACTCGTGGCGGCGTCGACCGCGTTCGGTTGGCATCGCGCGCCGAACTCGATCGAGATGTTCTAGCCAAGCCACCGGCGTCGGGCGGGGACAAGACCGAGACAGCGGCCATCGGGCGTCAAGCGGTACGGTCGTGGCATGCAGGACACGGACGGCGAGCACCGGCGGCGGCGGGTTCGCGGCGCCCGGCCCGGTCGGGCGTCGCGTGATGGCGCGCCCGCCGACACGAGCCCTGCGACGCCGACGGATCCGACGCCGTGCGCCGAGACGGTTTCGACCGATGTGGACGGAGCGTTGTCGTCGTCGGATGCGGAAGGCACCGCGTTGTCCGTACCGTCCGGACCTCGGCCGGCGCCACGTCCGCCGACCCGGATGCCCAACGCCGATCGGATGCGAGCACGACCGCCAGCCGACCGTGATCGCACGCCGGGACGCGGTCGGGCGACCGACGACAGCGATGCGCCGGCCCGCGCCGACGTTGATCGGAACCCGTCTACCGAGCGCGAGCCCTACGACAGCCACGCGCCGGGTGCCGTCGACGACCACGAGCGCGGCCTCCGTGGCCTGGTCGGCGGCGGATCGTCACAGGTCAGCGTCGCCGCCGCGATGCGGGCGCGAGACGCCTCGCGGCCGTCCGACGCCGAACTCGCCGAAGCCGAACGGAGCCTGGTGATCGTGCACCGCGGTTGGGTACCCCGCGACGGGTAAAGGTGCGCGTCACGTCGCCGTGTGGTGGTCCTTCTCGTACGCGGACACCTGATCGATACGGCGCTGGTGCCGTGGATCGTGGCTGAATTCGGTGCCGAGAAACGCAAGCACCAGCTCGGTTGCCGACTCGGCGGTGTGCTCGCGAGCACCGATGCCGACCACGTTCGCGTCATTGTGCTGTCGTGCCAGCTGCGCGGTCTCGGCGTTCCACGCGAGCGCCGCACGCACACCGAGCACCTTGTTCGCGGAGATCTGCTCGCCGTTGCCGGAGCCGCCGATCACCACGCCGAGGCTGCCGGGATCCGCGACGACGGCCTCGCCGGTCGCGATGCAGAACGCCGGGTAGTCGTCGGTCGGGTCGTACGTCTTCGGGCCGAGATCGACGACCTCGTACCCATGGGTCGGCAACACCTCCACGAGGTGCGTCCGCAGCTCGAAGCCGGCGTGGTCGGAGCCGAGGTAGACGCGCATACCGCGCAGTCTCGCACAGCGATCCGGCGGGCGATCAGCGGTCCGGCACCGGGACCGGCACCAGGTCGAGCTCGGCGACCACAAGTCCGGCGCGCGCCTTCGGCGTAAACCACGTGCTCTTGCGCGGCAGGCTCCGACGCGCCCGGTTGACCGAGATGAAGTCCGCCACCGCCACCGGCGGAATGAGCACTGCCAAGCCGGCGCGACCGGAGTCGACCTCACCGGCGAGCCAGTCCGGCGGATAGTCGCCGCCGACGTACGTGATGTCCTTGTGCCCCGCGTCGAGACCCAGTGCGTCGCGCATCAACACGCGTTCCACCAGCGCGTGATCGAGGTTCTCCACGTCGGCCGCACCCAGAGTCGCGGGCAGCCGTATGGCGTAGTAGGCCTCTGGTCCGCCGTACACGTGGATGGTGCCTCGTGCGGCCGGAACAGTGACAGGCGGACGGAGCGCAGTGATCTCGGCACCGGCGGTCCGCAGGCGGTCGACCAGCTCGCTCACCGCGGGCGCCGACGCGATCAACCGGTGGTACGCCTGGATCTCCACTGACTCGGGTGTCGTGATGACCGCGAGGAACCGTGGCAGCTTGGCCATCTGCGCCGCGAGGCTGCGGTGGTTGCCGTCGGCCACGATGAGCTCGGCCGAGCCCGCGACGGCGAGCAGTTCGTCGCGCCGATCCGCGGTCAGCACCGGCCAGATCTCGTGGCGGCGCCCGGCCTGGTCGGTGTCGCTGACGACCGGCGTGCCGAATTCGTGTGCGGTGAGCGCGAGCGCCTCCTGCAGAGCCGGCGCCTGATCGGTAGCGATCAGCAGCACCGGCGACAGCAGGTGTCCGATGTGCTCGACCAGCGCGACGCGTTCCCGGACCTTGTCGATGAACACATCCTCATTGCGGATCACCAGACCCGGTTCGTCCTCGCTCGTGGAGATCTGATCGGTGTCCACCATGCACCACAGGCCGTACGCCGTCGCCCCGTCCGGCGCCGTGATGCCGTAGACCACCGCAACGTCGTCGTAAGGCAGGTAGTGGCCGGCGCTCTTGGCCGCGTTCAACCGCGCGGACGCGTCCGCGAGCGACTCGGCGAACGTACGTCCGACGCTCTCCGGCGCACGATGCGGCATCTCCACGGCGAGCGCGCTCGTCGGATTCGCCGAGATGATCTCGGTGATCTCCGCTTCGTCGGCGAATTCGTCGTAGTTCTGCGCACCGGTGGTCTCGCCCGCGGCACCGCCCGTCGAGAGCCAGGCCCGCCCGATCGCATGCGCGATGGTCATGCGTCGACGCTACCGGTCACGCACGCCCGGCAACGCCGGACCCGGACACCGGATCCGGACGCTTTGCCAGACCGGTAACACGTTCCGGGACGGTGCGCCGACCGGAGGTCCAGGCGCTTCGACCAGCGAAGAGTGCGCCGACCGAAGGTCCAGGCGCTTCGACCAGCGAAGAGTGCGCCGACCGAAGGTCCAGGCGCTTCGACCCCGTCCGACGCCAGACCCGGTATCACGTTGAGGGACGGTGCGCCGACCGAAGGTCCAGGCGCTTCGACCCCCGTCCGACGCCAGACCCGGTATCACGTTGAGGGACGGTGCGCCGACCGAAGGTCCAGGCGCTTCGACCAGTAGTCAGTCGAACGCCGGGCGAGCCTCGCGGGTCCGCTTGATCTCGTAGAAACCGGGGGTACCCGCGACCAGGAGTACGCCGTCCCAGAGCCGACCGGCCGCTTCACCCTTGGGCCGGGGAGTGACGACCGGCCCGAAGAACGCGATGAGCTCGCCGTCCGGCCCCGGCGTGTGGATCACCGGCGTACCCACGTCGAGGCCGACCGGCTTCATGCCCGCGTCATGGCTCTCCCGCAGTCGGGCGTCGTACTCGGTCGAGTCGGCAGCATCGGCTAGTGAGCTGTCGAAGCCGCACTCGGTCAGCACGCCCTCGAACAGGTCACGGCCGAGCGGCTCCTTGTCGTGGTGGATGCGATTGCCGAACGCCGTGTAGAGCGGCCGAAGCGCTTCGTTGCCGTACTTGTTCTCGACCGCGATCGAGATGCGCACCGGACCCAGGCCGTCGGCGAGACGCGCTCGGTATTCCTCCGAGATGTCGGTGCGGTTCTCGTTGAGCAGGGTCAGGCTCATCACGTGGAAGCTGATGTCCACCGGGCGCACCTGCTCCACCTCGAGGAGCCACCGTGACGTGATCCACGCCCACGGGCATCGAGGGTCGAACCACATGTCCGCCTTGACGCGCTCTTCGGTCATTGCCTCGTTCCTCCCAGATCGCCGCCGTTGGCATGGGCCCGCCGGTCACTGTTCCGGCAACAGCTGGTCACCGCTTGCGTAACAAGGGCGGGCCGCACCGCCCCTTACACTCTTGCGCAGTCAAGGACTTACCCGCTACCTCTCCCGCGGTGTGAAAGGCCACTGCCCGATACCGCCGGTCGGCATGACAGACTCGCCTCGCACCCGTACGTCGCCGTGCGCGCTGCCGGATTCCGGACGCTGTTCCCCGCGCGGCCCGAATCGAAACGGAGTCAGCCGCCGTGGCCGGAGTTCGCAACCTCACCCAGACCGAGGCCGTGGAGCGCGCGCGGCTCCTGGACGTGACGTCGTACGACATCACGCTGGACCTCACTGACGGCACTGGTGGTCCGGGCGAGCGTACGTTCCGATCGACCACGGTCGTCACGTTCCGGTGTACGGAGCCGGGCGCGTCCACGTTCATCGAGGCGGCGATGGATCGCATCCGCTCCGCAACGTTGAATGGCTCGGACGTGGACGTGTCGGCCTGGAGCGCCGAGCGAGGCCTCACGTTGACCCGGCTCGCCGCGGAGAACACCCTCGTGGTACACGCCGACGCGCTCTACTCCACCACCGGCCAGGGTCTGCACCGCTCGGTAGACCCGGTCGACAAGGAGGTTTACCTCTACAGCCAATTCGAGACCGCGGACGCGCAGCGCGTATTCACGTGCTTCGACCAGCCGGACCTCAAGAGCGTCTACACGTGGCACGTGACCGTGCCGGGCCACTGGTCGGTGATCTCGAACTCGCCGGTCGAGCGCACCGAGCCGGGCGATGTCTCGACCGGCGGCTTCGCCGGCGCGAAGACCCTCCACTTCGCACCATCAGTGCGAATGTCCACCTACATCACCGCGATCTGCGCCGGCCCGTACCACCAGGTGCGCAAGGGCCACGACGGCATCGACCTCGGCGTGTTCTGCCGACGGTCAATGGCCCGCTACCTCGACGAGAGCGACATCTTCCTGATCACCGAGCAGGGCTTCGACTTCTTCCACCAGCAGTTCGGGGTGCGCTACCCGCTGCCGAAATACGATCAGGTGTTCGTGCCCGAGTTCAACGCCGGCGCGATGGAGAACTTCGGCTGCATCGTGCACGGCGAGCAGTACTACATCTTCCGGTCTCAGGTCACCGACAACGAATACGAGAACCGCGCGAACACGATCCTGCACGAGATGGCGCACATGTGGTTCGGCGATCTCGTGACCATGCGCTGGTGGGACGACCTGTGGCTGAACGAGTCGTTCGCGGAGTGGGCCAGCCACTGGGCCAACGCCGAGGCGACCCGCTTCTCGGACGCGTGGACCACGTTCCTCGCGTCGCGCAAGATCCGCGGCTACCGCCAGGACCAACTGTCCTCGACGCATCCGGTCTACTGCGAGATCCCGGACGTGGACGCCGTCGAGGTCAACTTCGACATGATCACGTACGCCAAGGGCGCCAGCGTCATCAAGCAACTCATCGCGTACGTCGGGATCGACTCGTTCGTCGCGGGCCTGCGCGACTACTTCGCGAAGCACGCGTGGGGCAACGCGACGTTCGGCGACCTGTTGACCGCGGTCGAGGCGGCCTCCGGCATCCCGTTGCGGGACTTCGCGACGCAGTGGCTCGAAACGGCCGAGGTCAACACGCTGCGGCCGGAGATCGTGGTGAACGCGGACGGGACGTACGCCTCGGTCGTCGTACACCAGGAGGCGCCGGCGGGTTACCCGACCCTGCGTACCCACCGGCTCGGTGTCGGCCTCTATGACCTCGTCGACGGCCGGCTGACCCGACGCGAGACGGTGGTCGTCACGGTCAGCGGCGCGCGCACCGAACTCGTCGACCTCGCCGGTCGTCGCGCCGCGGATGTGCTGCTGCTCAACGACGAGGACTACGCGTACGCGAAGACGCGCCTCGACGATGCCTCGCTCGCGAACGTGGTCGCACACATCGCGACGATCGACAACTCGCTGGCGCGTGCGATCGTGTGGGCGGCCGCGTGGGACATGGTTCGCGACGCCGAGATGGCCACCCGCGACTACGTCGCGCTGGCCGTCCGGGGACTGCCCGCCGAGACCGACATCAACCTCGTGACCGCCACACTCGGACAGGCTCGGACCGCGGTGGCGAGCTACGCCGACCCGGCGTGGATGCCGACCGGCTGGGCGATGCTGAACGCGGCGGCCGGTGATGCGATCACGAGTGCCGCGCCGGGCAGCGGGTTCCAGCTCGCCTGGGCACGGACGTACGTCGGTACCGCCCGTACCGACGCCCAGCTTGACACGATGGCCGGCTGGCTACGCGGCGACGGCGTACCCGACGGACTGTCAATCGACACCGAGTTGCGATGGCTCATCCTCCAATCGCTGTCCGCCGGCGGTCGGGTCGGCGAGGCGGACATCAACACCGAGCTGGACAACGACCGGACGGCCGGCGGCGAGCGGCAGGCCGCGATCGCGACCGCGCTGATCGCCACGCCCGATGCGAAGGCCGAGACGTGGCGACGGCTGACCGCCGACGAGGCGCTGCCGAACTGGCTGCAGCGTGCCCTGCTCATCGGCTTCCAGCACGCCGCGCAGGTCGAGCTGACCGCTCCCTACGCCGCGAAGTATTTCGATGTGGTCGACAAGATCTGGGCGGACCGCGACAGCGAGCAAGCGCAGGAGTTCGTTCAGGCGGCGTACCCGGCGCTGCAGATCAGCCCCGACACGGTAGCCGCGACGGACGATTGGCTGGCCGCCGACTCCCGGCCGCCGGGCCTGCGGCGACTGGTCGGCGAAGGCAAGGACGGGATCGTGCGTGCTCTTGCTGCTCGAGACCGTGACGCATCCGCCAGCTGAGGTCAGAGGACCCGTGGGTGCGGTGGCGGGGCGGGTGGCTTGCCCACGCAGGCGCGGTCAGGCTTGATCACCTTCGTGGGCAAGCCACCCGCCCTACCGTGACCTTGGGGTGCTGTCCGCGAGCACGCAGGCGTTAAGGCTTATGTGTGTACGTGGAACCGAGAACGGTTACTTGATCCCGGGAAGATCCGCGAACTTGTAACGGTGGAGGCGTAATTCGGGGCGGGTTACGACCCTGGTGTTACAACCGCGGGGATCTTGGCCGGGTCGCGAGCCCACAGGGGGCTAGTGTTTGCCGGCTTGACCGGCCAGTTGGGCCAGACCGGCCACGAGTCCGCCGGTCAGGTCGCCGCCACTGAACGCCGCCGCCATCGAGAGCGCGGCGAGCTTGGCCTGGCGGTCCGGTACGCGACGACGTGCCTCGTGACCCGTGACGATCTCCAGCACCCGGAGGTTCGGTGACACGGCGACGAGCACACTGTGGTCAGGGTCGTTCAGCTGGCTGTGCAACTTCTCGGCGTGTCCACGGACCGGCTGGTCGAGGTCGCCGACGTACACGCTGAACGTGAGACCGGTTGACTCGTCGGCACCGCGCAGCGCGTCATCAAGGCGCAACAGCTGGCGGGTGGTGAATGGGCCGTTCAGCACCTCGGCGCGGCCGCTGTTGCCGGACTTCTCACCAACTGTCACTTGCGCCTCCGGTCTCGCCGTAGCCGACCGTGGTCAGGCCGGACCCGTCATGGCCGGCCTCCGCGGCGTCGTGTTGGTGGGCACCATGTGTGGTCGCGCCGCTGTCGGCCGTACCACCGGAAAGGGCGTGTGAACCGGAGCCGGCGCCGATCTCGCGAGCCGCGTGTCCGGCGATCGCCGCACCCGGTGTGTTGGCAATGAACCAGACCGTGGACTGATTGAATGGCCGGCCCGGCCGATACCGCTTGCTGTTCGACGCACTACTCGTCGCGTAGACGAGCCCATAGATGATCGCGATGACCGCGGCGGGGATGCCCGCGAACACGAGGACGGTCTCAGTAATGGTCAACTCAACGCCCCCATGGCGCCATAGGTCGTGCGGTGCGCCGACGCCCGCCGACCGCGTTTGACGCGATTCGGCCCACCCAACGGTCAGCGCATCCGCTGGAACGCGTTCACGGTAGCGGAGCAGCCTGGGCCGCCGGTCGCCCGGGTGCCGACCGAGTCGGTGTGTCGCTACCGTGTGCGGTGTGACCGGCACATCCGACCGCAAGCGACGCACGGGTGCCGCCTCCACCGATGAGGTCCGCCGCAACCGCGCGGCGTTGGATCGAGACGCGCTGCGTGCCGCCCGAGCCGAGGATGTCAACGACCCGCTCGCGTCGTTTCGGGACCGCTTCGTCATCACCGACGACAACCTGATCTACCTGGACGGCAACTCGCTTGGCCGGCTGCCGAAGGCCACCCAGGATCGACTCCGTCGAGCGATCGACGTGGAGTGGGGCGACGAGCTGATTCGCGGCTGGGATCACTGGATCGACCTGGGTCGGGAGGCCGGCGACCTGCTGGCCGACGTTATCGGCGCTCGACCGGGCGAGGTCGTGCTCTCCGACTCCACCAGCGTGAACCTCTACAAGCTCGCCACCGCCGCCGTCGATGCCCGGCCGGGCCGGCGCGTCATCGTCACCGACGACGACAACTTTCCCACCGACCAGTACGTGTTGCAGGGCCTCGCCGCCGCGCGTGGCCTCGAATTGCGCATGGTCAAGACGGACATCGACGAGGGCATCGACGTCCGCGATCTGCATGGCGTGATTGACGCCGACACCGCGCTGGTCTGTCTGTCCCACGTGGCGTACCGCTCCGGAGCGATCGCCGACCTGCGTGCGATCACGGATGCCGCGCACGACGTCGGTGCGGTGATGCTGTGGGACCTGTGCCACTCGGCCGGCTCGATCCCGGTTGACCTCGCGTCGTCCGGCGCCGAGTTGGCGGTCGGCTGCACGTATAAGCACCTGAACGGCGGTCCGGGCGCGCCCGCGTTCCTCTACGTACGCGCCGATCTCCAGGCCGACCTCCGCCAGCCGATCTGGGGGTGGTTCGCGCAACGCGACCAGTTCGCGATGGGCGCGCGCTATGACCCGGTCGAGACGGTGGACCGCTTCCTGGTCGGTACGCCCACGATCCTCGGTGGGTACGGCGCACTCGAGGGTGCCCGGATCACCGCCGAGGCCGGCATCGAGGCGATCGGACGCAAGGCGCGCGCGCTCACGACGTACGCGGTCGGCCAGTACGACGCCTGGCTCGCTGATCTCGGCTTTACGCTGGCGTCGCCACGTGACCCGATGCGTCGCGGTGCGCAGATCACGCTGCACCACCCGTACGCGTGGCAGATCTGCCAGGCGATGAAGGCCGCCGACGTGATCCCGGACTTCCGGACACCCGACCGGCTACGGCTGGGGTTCGCACCGCTATACACACGATTCGTCGATGTGTACGAAGGCATGCGGCGCCTCCGGACGATCGTGGCCGATCGGGTGTACGAAAATTTCCCGGCCGAACGCGGCCGCGTCACCTAGTAGCACCGGGGCGAACGCCGCCCCGTCACACAAATCTGGCTGCGCCGAACATGATCGGACCGGGCAGATTCTGCAATTCCCACGTTATGCGGGTAATAGCCGCGATAGGTTCCGCACGTGTACGGCGACAGGTCGACGTACCGCATTCGACGGGTTAGCACGCGGCGGTGGGCAAGCGTGCTGGCCAGTCTCGCCGGTTCCGTCGCGATTGTCCTCAGTCTGGCCGCGCCCGCGTCGGCTGCCACGATTCTGCTGATCACACCGAGCTCGGTCGCGCCCGGGTTCATCGTGACGATCAGTGCGACCTGCGGGGACAACGCCAACCCGGCGTTCGTGAATTCGGATGTGTTCGGCTCGATCACGCTGGTGCCGGACAACGGCAAGCTGCACACCAACGTCACGGTGCCGAGCGATACCCGGCCCGCGACGTACTCGGTCACGCTGACCTGCGCCAGCGGTCAGGTCACCACATCGAAGCTCACGGTGTTGAGCCACGCGCCGCTGGTCACGCCGAACCCGAACGTCGGCCCGGCGACCGGCGGAGGCGAGCTCGGCGCCTCCACCGCGGCGCGACTCGCCATTGTGGCCGGCATCGTGGCGGTGATCGCCGGCGTGGTGTTCTTCATCGCGTCCGTCCGCCGGCGACGCTCCACACTGCCCTACTAGCGGTCCGCGATGGTACGTCGAACCCGACGGTCCGCGCCGATCGGCGTGCTGCTTGTCCTCGCCGGTCTGTTCGCCTCCGGCGCGGGTCTCGGTGCGCTGTTCGGCGCGCCCGGGCTGCCGGATCTTAAGTTCGCGCACGAGGACCCGGGCGGACCGGTGGCGCCGCCGCTCGACCGATCCGTACCAACTCGGATCAGCATCCCGGCGATCGACGTTGACGCACCGGTGTCGCGCGTCGGTCTCGCGTCCAACGGCGCGATCGCGGTGCCGCCGTTGAGCAACAACAACCTCGCCGGCTGGTATTCGGGCGGACCGGCACCCGGCCAGCGCGGTCCCGCCGTCATCGTCGGTCACGTGGATGGACCCAACGGCCAATCGATCTTCTACCACCTAAGCCAGCTGAAGCCCGGCCAGAGGGTCCAGCTGCGGCTCGCCAACCATCGCACCGCGCTGTTCAACATCTACTCGGTCGAGTACTACCCGAAGGGAAAGTTCCCAGGTGACCGCGTCTACCGCAGCGATGACGACCGACCCGAGCTGCGGTTGATCACATGTGGTGGCGACTTCCTCGGCGGCTCGGTCGGCTACGCCGACAACGTGGTCGTCTACGCCACGATGACGTTGCGCGGCTAGCGACCGCGGTCAGGCGGCCACCTCGAGCCAGTCGACCCAACGTGGATCCGGTGTCCGGTGCCCGAGCACCCGCCACGCGGAGCCGCGCGGCGCGGCCGGCAATGGTTGCAGCCGCCAGCCGAGTTCGGTGATCATCCGGTCACCCTTGCTGTGGTTGCATCGCGCGCAGGCGGCAACCACGTTGTCCCAGTCATGGCGCCCGCCGCGGCTGCGTGGTACGACATGGTCGATCGTCTCGGCGGGTGCGCGGCAATATGCGCAGCGACCGCCGTCACGAGCGAACACCGCGCGGCGCGACAACCCGACGCTCGCTCGATAGGGCACCCGGACGTAGTGGGTTAATCGCACGACGCTCGGCACCGGCAACGCGGTCCGCGCGCTGTGCAGAATCCCGTCGCCGTCCACGACGCAGATGGCCTTGGCCGAGAGGATGAGGATGGTGGCTCGTCTGACGGATACGACACACAGCGGCTCGTACGTCTGGTTCAGCACCAGGGTGGTCGAGCTCATCGCCGGTCGTATGTCAGGCATCGTGCGTCACCTTCCGCCAGAATCGCGCTGTCCGGGCAGCGGACGGCGGTATCCGTGCGCCAATCGTCCCCGATAGGTGGCGTTATTGCACGTACTATTCGGCCGGCCACCATGAACAGACGATGACGCGTAGGGCAGAAAGCAGGACGTACCGGTGCACCTTCTCGCGATGCTCGTCGGTGGCTCGACGGCGCTGCCCACGGCCACGGCGATCGCGCTGCCCACGGCCACGACGCTGCCCGCGGCGATCGCGCCGACCGGGTCGCCGACCCCGTCGCCACATGCCGGGGCAGCACCGAGTTGCGTCGCGACGAGCGACCTGTGCCGGACGGTCTACGACTGGACCCACAACGCGTGGCTCGCGTCGAGTAGCTACCTCATCGTCATCAAGCCGCTACGCATTCTCCTGATCATCGTGATCGCGTTGGTGGTCCGATGGCTCGTGCATCGCACGATCCGGCGGCTGGTGAGCCGGACCGCGCAGGGTGAGTCGCCGGTCGCCCTCAAGCCTCTGCGGCTCCGTCTCGCGGATGCGACGTTCCGCGAACGGCGGCAGCAGCGCGCCGAGGCGATCGGCTCGGTGCTGCTGAGCTTGGCGTCCGCGACGATCTTCTCGATCGCGTTCCTGATGATCCTCGGCGAGCTCGGCATCCAGCTCGCGCCGTTGCTGGCCAGCGCCGGCATCGCCGGGCTCGCCATCGGCTTCGGCGCGCAGACCCTCGTAAAGGACATGATCGCCGGACTGTTCATGTTGCTCGAGGACCAGTACGGCGTCGGCGACATGGTCGACGTCGGCGAGGCGAGCGGCACCGTCGAGGCGGTGGGTCTGCGCACCACATCGCTGCGGGACGCGCGCGGTGTGCTGTGGCACGTCCGTAACGGCGAGATCGTCCGAGTCGGCAACAAGAGTCAGGGCTGGGGCCTGGTCGTCATCGACCTGCCGATCGGCTTTGCTCGCGTGGAAGAGGCCACCGAGGTGCTGAGCCGGGCGGCGGCCGAGATGGCTGCCGACCCACAGTGGAACGAGAAGATGATCGGCACTCCCGAGGTGCTCGGCGTCGAGCAGCTCACGGTGGACGGCGCCATCCTGCGGACTACGGTCCGCGCGGCCGCCGAATCGCAGGCGCTCGTCACTCGCGAGTTGCGCGGGCGGCTCACCGACGCGCTCGCCGCCGCCGGCATTTCGCGGGCGATGTCGGCCGGTCGGATCTATCTACGGCCGCCGACAGAAGGCGGACCCGATGATGGGGCAAATGGCACGAATATCGGCGGTTCGCGCGCGTAGGCATCGCCGGCTAAGTCAGGGTCTCGCGCGGCACGGCTGATTCAGATATCGTCCATTCGTTCACCTTGTCGGTCAGTTGTACCTATCGCCCGGAGGCCTCCCCGGTGACCCCCCCGAAGACAGCCGCCGATCGACCGGCGACATTCGGGGACGTTTTCGCGGTGCCCGAGTTCCGGTCGCTCTACACCGCGAGCGCGTTGTCGTGGGTCGGCGACTATCTTGCGCGCGCCGCGGTCACCGCGCTCGTATTCACAGTCAGTCACTCGGTGTTGCTGTCCGCAGCGTCCTTCGCGGTTGCGTACCTGCCCGGGCTGACCTTCGGTCCACCGCTAGCCGCGCTCGCCGAGCGATACCCACACCGGAAAGTGATGATCACGTGCGACCTGGTGCGCGCGGTTCTCATCTCGCTGGTGGCCATCCCGAATCTGCCGGTTCCGGCGATCCTCCTGCTGCTGTTTGCGACCGCGCTGCTGTCACCCGCGTTCGACGCATCCCGCTCGTCACTGCTGCCGCGCATTCTGGAGGGCGATCGTTATGTGGTCGGCCTCGCCGCGCAGACCACCACGACTAACCTCGCGACGATCTTCGGCTACGTGGTCGGCGGCGCGCTCGCGCCATTTCACCCACAGCTCGCGCTGCTGATCGATGCCGCGACGTTCCTCGGGTCGGCGGCGATCCTGGCCTCCGGCATCCGGCCAAGGGCCGTCCTGTCGACGGCCGCCCGGCGCGCTCGGCTCATTACCGAGACCGTCGCCGGCTTCCGCCTCGTCTCGCAGAGCCCGGTGCTGCGGCCGATCGCCGCGATCATTTTCTTCGGCGCGATGTTCGCGGTGGTGCCGGAGGGCCTCGCCGCCGCGTGGGCGTCGGACCTGAGCCACAACGGCAGCACCCGGGGGTACGACCAAGCGTTGATCATGGCATCGGTGCCCGTCGGTGCGGTGATCGGCGCGGTCGTGATCGGTCGGATGGTCTCGCCATCGTGGCGCCAGCGCCTGGTCCGACCGCTTGCGGTGCTAGTGCCCGCCACCCTGGTGCCGGTGTTCCTGGTGCACTCGGTCGAGGTCATCGCGGCGCTGTCGCTTATTTCCTCGTTCGCGGTCAACGGTTTGGCCGCACCGGCCAACGGGATGTTCGTCCGCGCCACCCCCGTTGAGTTCCGCGCCCGTGCGTTCGGGGTGATGCAGTTCAGCCTTCAGCTGTCGCAGGCCCTGGCGCTGCTCATCACGGGTTTCGTCGCCGGCTACGTATCGGTGCCGACGGCCGTCGCGGTGTTCAGCGGCGTCGGCGTGTGCGCCATGATCGCGGTCAGCGCGACATGGCCGTCCATCCAGCGCATCGACGAGACGATCGCGACCGTACAGGCACACAACGAGGTGGCGACCGCTGCGGTGGAGGACGCGGCACCGCCGCCGGCCGGCCGCTGGCGGTCCACGGCGGCGAACGCGCCCGCACCGCGCCAAGCAGACCCGGCGGACGTGGGTCGACCGGGTCGGCATCGCGACGACCGACGCCAAGATGCCGCGAGCGGGGCCGGCTACCCGGCGGGTGTCTCCGGCGCGACCAGCAGATCGAGCATCTCGGATGCCGATGCACCGGAGTCGACGTCGCCGCCGGACAACGCCGCCGAACGCGACGCGGCCACTGGTCTGGACACTCCGCCGCTGTACGACCGCCGTGCCGAGGCGCCATCGCCGAACGGCTCGTACCCGACGGATCAGCGGCTGACGCCGCGGCAAGTCGCGCACCCGTCAGCGAACGGCCACGCGACGGCGCGCTACTTCGACCCGCCGGGCAGCCACGCTTCTGAGCCGGCCGGCCACTGAGCGATCCGGGCCCTATCTGAGCGGCTCAGCCCGCCCTCGGGCGGCTGCCCGGCGTCGGGCGGCGGTATCGCGTCCGGCAGCTGGACGGCGTCGGGCGGCGGTATCGCGCCGGGCGGCGGGACGGTCGGCCGCCGACGAACCGGTCGCTACCATTGGCGGGCGTGACGTTCTACGAGGCTGTCGGTGGCGAACCGACGTTCCGGAAGCTGGTCGACACGTTCTACGCGGGCGTGGCGACCGATCCCGTGCTGCGGCCGCTCTACCCAGACGAGGATCTTGGCCCGGCTGCCGACCGCCTCCGGATGTTCCTCGAACAGTATTGGGGCGGTCCGAAGACGTATTCGGAACAGCGAGGCCACCCTCGGCTGCGCATGCGGCACGCGCCCTTCCACGTCGGGCCGCGGCAGCGCGACGCGTGGCTTTCACAAATGCGGGCGGCCGTCGACTCGCTGCACCTCAGCCCCGAGCAGGACGCCGAGTTGTGGGACTACCTCGAACACGCCGCGCAGTTCATGGTCAACACGTTCGAGGACTAGCACGCGTCAACGCCGCTGAGCACGCGGCCGCCGGCCAGTGTCCGGCGACCGCGGGACAGCGACCTACAGCAGCCCGCCGCCGTCGTGCAGCCAGTCGACGAAGCAGCCGAGTTCGGTGACGGCCAGGTTCAGCAGATCGGCCAGCACACCGCATTGCACGCCGGCGCCGAAGGGCAGCTGCATCTCGGCGTAGATCGGCAGCTGGTCGAGGCCGTTCACGTCGCCGACGTACGCCTTGACGTAGCGGCGCGTGTAGTTCCACTCGTTGACCACTTCGTACGCCCGGTGCCGCCACTGCACGGGTACGGTTCCGAGCGGTCGCGCCCGGATCACCAGAATGTCGTCGGCCGGCCCTTCGAGTGCGAACAGCACCGCGTGCCGCTCCCACATCGCGACGAAGCCACCGTCGGCATCCCGGACGTACGTGATATCCAGGTCGTGGAGTGCCGCGCCGACCTGATCCGGGCCGAGTGTCGAATGTGGTCCGGCCTGTCGCGGAACGACGGTCACATCGACTGGCGGCTCCCTACCCGCGACCGCGACGTCCGCCATTGCCCATCGTCGCGAGTCTTGCTCGGTGTCGCCCCCACCCGTCGAATCGCCGCGTCTCGGCCACCGCATATGGCCACGCTCCTCGTCCCCAGGACCCCGCCGAACACGTCCTGCAAGCTCACGCTTACCGCAAGCGAGCGGAACTTTCGCCGTCACGTTACAACCGGGAACCCGGCGACAACAGAGTCCGGCTCCACCGAAAGGGCCATCAGTTGTCGCCCACTCGTCGATGCCCAGCTAGAGGCATGTTTCATTAGCGACACGTCGTCGCCGTTGTCCACAGAGGCGGGTGACAGCGCCACGCCGCTACCCCCGATGCGAGACCGTTCGCTTCGCCGGCGTTAGACCGAGTCCAGTCGACGGGCGCCACCAGGCCGTGCCGTACGCCGCCGCTAGGCCGATCCACTGGCCCGCCGCGAGCACCCGCACCGGCTCGTCGGCGGCCGCGAAACCCATCCGTACCACCGCCTGCACGAGACGTTGCGGGACTTCGACCCGGCGCGGCCCCGCGGACACAACGATGGCGACATGGTCGAGGAGCGCATCGCGAACCGCGCGTGCGCCGACCGCACGGCCGGCGATGCCTCCTGTTTCGGTCGCCCGCAAGGTGTCCGCGGCCGCCATGCCGAGGCCTCGAAGCTCTTCGCCCGGAATCGCCTCGAGCACCTCGCGACGCAGCGGCGGCAACGCCGTTCGCCAGCCCGCGTCGCGCCGAGTCAACGTGCGCACATCCGAAGTGGCCGGCGCGGTCAACCACTCCGACGCGCGGACGACCAAGTCGCTGTCGAGCGGTTCGCCGTCCGCCGGTTCGCCGTCCGCCGACGACAAGCCGACGAGGGTACGACTGACCAGCACGTCCCACGGAACGCGGCCCCACAGTGTGGTCTGCGTCGCGCCGACATGCAGCCGGACGAGCGCGGCCGCGTCGAGTCGGACGAGACGCGCGAGAAACGCCTCGACATCAGCGGACCGGCCGATCATCACGACTACTCCAGCCAGGGCTTGAGGAAGTCGCGTTCGGCCTCGGACAGCCGCCTCGGGCGCCCGGCCGCGAGGTCGAACGGCACGCACACCGACGCGGCGCGGCTAGCCAGCACATCGTCGGCGAACAGCTCGTACGACACCGTGAAGCGCGACGCCCGCAGATCGGACACCCACATCTCGATGCGTACCCGCGGTCCGTAGTCGATCGGCCGCAGATAGTCGACCTCGTGCCGATGGATGACGATGCCCTGCTGCTCGAACGACGTGAGCCCGGCGTCCCGGGCGCCGACGAACATCAGGGCGACGCGAGCCTCCTCGAGCAGCGTGAGCACCCGTGCGTTGTTGACGTGGCCGAACAGATCGAGATCCGACCAGCGCACCGGGCATTCGTAGGTGAACCTCACGCGTCGCCCGCCGCAGCCAGATAACGCTCCCAGAACTCGCGCTCGTCATCATCGAGTGGACGCGGCTTGGCGTTCGCGTACGAGTATGCGACCAGTACGCACTCGCAGCGCGCGATGGGCCGGTCGCCGTCGAACATCCGCTGGTCGAACGTCCACGACGAGGTGCCGATCCGGGACACTGACGATTCAACACGCAGCACGATCCCGGGTCGGAACTCGGCCGGCGAGAGGTAGTCGACCGCGACCCGCGCCGCGATGTAGCCGCGGTCGCCGGACGTGCCGGCCAGGCCCGACGGCGACGTGGCCAGCAGCGCCATCCGGGCATCTTCGAAGAACGACAGGTATCGCGCATGGTTGACGTGACCCATCACGTCCGGGTCCGACCAGCGAACCTGCGCGTGGTAGACGCTGCGCGCGGTTGGACGAGAATCAGTCACGCGTCAGCTTCCGATAAGTCACGCGGTGCGGCCGGGCCGCCTCGGCGCCCATCCGCTCGATCTTGTTGCGTTCGTACGACTCGAAGTTGCCCTCGAACCAGAACCACGAGTCGGGATGCTCGTCGGTGCCCTCCCAGGCAAGGATGTGCGTCGCGACCCGGTCCAGGAACATCCGGTCGTGCGAGATGACCACGGCACAGCCGGGGAAGTCGAGCAGCGCATTCTCCAGCGACGACAACGTCTCGGTGTCGAGGTCGTTGGTCGGCTCGTCGAGCAGGATCACGTTGCCGCCGATCTTCAAGGTCAGGGCCAGGTTGAGCCGGTTGCGCTCGCCGCCGGACAGCACGCCGGTCGGCTTCTGCTGGTCCGGGCCCTTGAAGCCGAATGCCGCGACGTACGCCCGCGACGGCATCTCGACCTTGCCCACCATCAGATGGTCGAGGCCGTCCGACACCACCTGCCAGACGGTTTTGTTGGGGTCAAGGCCGGCGCGGGCCTGGTCGACGTACGCCAGCTTGACCGTCTCGCCGATCTTCACGGTGCCGTTGTCCGGCTTCTCGAGGCCGACGATCGTCTTGAACAGCGTGGTCTTGCCGACGCCGTTCGGGCCGATGATTCCGACGATCCCGTTGCGCGGCAACGAGAACGACAGATCGTTGATGAGCACGCGCTCGCCGAACCCCTTGACGAGGTGGCTCGCCTCGATGACCAGGTTGCCCAGCCGGGGACCCGGCGGGATCTGGATCTCCTCGAAGTCGAGCTTGCGCGTCTTCTCGGCTTCGGTCGCCATCTCCTCGTAGCGGTCGAGCCGAGCACGCGACTTGGTTTGCCGCGCCCGCGCGTTCGAGCGCACCCACTCCAACTCGTCGGAGAGACGCTTCTTCATCTTGGCGTCCTTGCGGCCCTCGACCGCGAGGCGAGCTGCCTTCTTCTCCAGGTACGTCGAGTAGTTGCCCTCGTAGGGGTACGTGTGCCCCCGGTCGATCTCGAGGATCCATTGCGCGACATTGTCCAGGAAGTAGCGGTCGTGGGTGATCGCGACGACGGTCCCCGCGTACTTGCCGAGGTGCTGCTCGAGCCACTGCACGCTCTCTGCGTCCAGATGGTTCGTCGGCTCGTCGAGCAGCAGCAGGTCGGGTTCCTGGAGCAGGAGCTTGCACAGCGCCACGCGGCGCCGCTCGCCACCGGAGAGCGTCGTCACGTCCGCGTCGGGCGGCGGGCAGCGCAACGCGTCCATCGCCAGTTCGAGCTTGGAGTCGATGTCCCACGCATCGGCATGATCGAGCTCTTCCTGCAGCCGGCCCATCTCGGCCATGAGCTCGTCGGAGTAGTCGGTCGCGAGCTGCTCGGCAATCTTGTTGAACCGTTCGAGCTTCGCCTTGGTCTCGTCGACCGCCTCTTCGATGTTGCCGAGCACGGTCTTCGCGTCGTTGAGCGCCGGCTCCTGGGCGAGCAGCCCGACGGTGTAGCCGGGCATGAGGCGCGCCTCGCCGTTCGTCGGTCGGTCCTGTCCCGCCATGATCCGGAGGAGGCTCGACTTGCCGGCACCGTTCGGACCGACCACGCCGATCTTCGCGCCGGGCAGGAAACTGAGCGTGACGTCGTCGAGCACGACCTTGTCGCCGTGCGCTCTGCGCGCCCTATCCAGCGTGTAAATGAACTGCGCCACGGTCTGCTGATCCCTCTTCGTCGTCGGTCACGGTGTCGGTCGTCGGTCACGGTGTCGGTAGTGGCGGGTGCGGGCAGACCACCGGTCGGTCTGCCGGCCGTTAGTCGACGCCGGCTGGCCTCGCCGTCGCGCGTGGATCATCGTCCGTGCCGATCCACGGCGGCCACCGCTTGTCGCAGCACGCGATGTCCACGTTGCGACCGCGATCCGTTGTCGACAGACGTCACCGTGTGATCAACATTGCCGAGGCGATCCGGCGCGACGCGTTTACGCGGCCCGGCCGCGGACAATCTTTCCAGGTGTGGCCGCCGTCGCCCACATCGACCCGACGAGCGGCACGCCGTGTCGTCGCCGTACGACTTTGCAAGCCCGTACGCCTGCACGGTTAGCACGGATTGCGTGTTTTGTCCATCACTACCGAGTTTTGGTTGTCCAGGTGATAAAACACGGATAGTGTCGATCATGGCTTAACCGAGGAGGCGGCGTGAGTTCGTTCGTCGTCGTCGCGAACCGGCTCCCAGTCGACGAGGTGATCACCGAAGCTGGCCGTTCCTGGCGGCGGAGTCCGGGTGGACTGGTGACCGCGCTGCATCCCGTGCTGGTCGAGCACGCTGGCAGTTGGATCGGTTGGTCCGGTGGTGTGTCAACCGACCAAGAGGTCGCCCGGTTCGACCGGCCGCGCCGCCGCGAGCCGACCGCCGGCCGCGACCATGGCGACGACTATCGGCGCGGGCAGGTCAAGGTCGACGGTGTCGAACTGCATCCGGTGCCGCTCACCGCGGACGACATCGAGCGCTACTACGAGGGTTTCTCCAACGCGAGCCTGTGGCCGCTCTACCACGACGCCATCGAGACGCCGGTCTACAAACGCAAGTGGTGGGACTCGTTCTCGCGGGTCAACGAACGGTTCGCCGCGGAGACCGCGCGCGTGGCCGACCCGGGCGCCACAGTGTGGATCCAGGACTACCAACTGCAGCTCGTACCCTCGATCCTCCGCCGTACCCGACCGGACCTGCGCATCGGCTTCTTCCTGCACATCCCGTTCCCGCCGGTCGAGTTGTTCATGCAACTGCCACGACGCGTCGAGATTCTGCACGGGTTGCTGGGGGCGGACCTCGTCGGGTTCCAGCGCCCACTCGGCGCGCAGAACTTCCTGCGGCTCACCAGGCACCTGCTCGGACTGCGGCCGCGCGGAAACGTTGTCGAGGTGGACGGCCGTGAGGTGCGCGCCGACGCGTTCCCGATCTCGATCGACGTCGGCGAGATCGAGGGTCTCGCGCTCAGCCCGCTGGTCAGGCAACGCGCCGAGCGGATCCGGGTCGAGCTCGGTGAACCGAAGACGGTCATCCTCGGCGTCGACCGGCTCGACTACACCAAGGGCATCGAGGGCCGCATCAAGGCGTTCCGCGAGCTGCTGTCGGAGGGGCGGCTGTCGGTGCCGGAGACCGTCATGGTCCAGGTCGCGACGCCCAGTCGGGAACGTGTCGAGCGCTACCAGGCGCTGCGCATCGACGTGGAACGCGAGGTCGGTCGCATCAACGGCGACTACGGCCGGGTCGGCGTGCCGGCCGTGCACTATTTGCACCAGTCGTACAACCGCAGCGAGCTCGTCGCGTTGTTCTGCGCCGCGGACGTGATGATGGTCACGCCGTTGCGGGACGGCATGAACCTGGTCGCGAAGGAGTATGTCGCGTCGCGGGTCGACCTCGGTGGCGCGCTCGTGCTGTCCGAGTTCGCCGGCGCGGCGGGTGACCTCCGGCAGGCGTTCCTGGTCAACCCGTACGACCTCGACGGGATGAAGGACACGTTGCTCCGCGCCACTACCGTCGACCCGATGGACGGCATGCGTCGGATGCGGGCAATGCGCCGGTTCCTGCGTACCCACGATGTCTCACATTGGGCGCACGCGTTCCTCGAAGCGCTCGGCGGCGTTCGCGGCGTGCCACCGGCGTCATCGGAACTGGCCGCGGCCGCCGACGAGGCCGCATCGTCGGACGGCGGAGTGACCAGCGCGGAGGAGCTGTCTCGCGAAGCGAACAACCAGTCCCCCGATGCGTCCGTGTCTGGCAGCGTGGACAATGGCACGTCGGCCGGTCGTGACGCCTCGCGCGGCACGCTGCGCGCGCCGACCGCCGACATGATCAGTTCGAACGGCCACCGCGTGGATCAGGACGTTGGGGAGCAGCAACTGTGATCGTAAATCCGCCCCCGACCCCGACGGCGCCGCTTCCCGCGGCGCCGTCGGATGCTGGTGTGCTCGGTGCCGATCTCCGCGGCGCCATTGGGCGGATCGCACGTGCCCCGCAACTTCTCGTCGCGTGTGACTACGACGGCACGCTCGCTCCGCTCGTCGAGGATCCGACGCAGGCAGTGCCACTGCCCGAGGCGGTCGCGGCGTTGCGATCGCTGGCCTCGCTTCCGCAGACCACCGCGGCCGTGGTGTCCGGTCGGGCGCTGCGCGATTTGGCGGCACTGTCCCGCCTGCCAAGCGAGGTGCACCTCGTCGGATCGCACGGCAGCGAATTCGACATCGGGTTCGTGGAGCGCCTCGCGCCTGCCCAGGTGGCGTTGCGCGAACAGCTGGAGAGCGCGCTGGTGTCGCTCGTCGACGGCGCGCCCGGGGTGCGGCTCGAACGCAAGCCGGCATCGGTGGCGGTGCACCTGCGCACCGCCACGCCCGAGATCGCAGACCACGTGCTCGACGCGGTGCGCGCCGGACCCGCCACGTGGCCCGACGTCTACGTCACGTCGGGCAAGTCGGTCGTCGAACTGTCGGTGCTGGCCACCCACAAGGGCACCGCGTTGAACGCGTTGCGGATGCAGCTGTCGGCAAGCGCCGTGCTGTTCCTCGGCGACGACGTGACCGACGAGAACGCGTTCACCGAATTGCACGGTCCGGACGTCGGCATCAAGGTCGGTCCCGGTCCGACCGCGGCGGCCTATCGGGTCAGCGACCCGTTGTCCGCCGCGCGCGTGCTCGGGCTCGTGCTCAACGCCCGCCGGGCCTGGCTCTACGGCGAGCGCGCGGTGCCGATCGAGCGACATTCGATGCTGTCCAACCGTCGTACCGTCGCGCTCGTCGCGCCGGACTCCACGATCACGTGGCTGTGCTACCCGCGGCCGGATTCCTCGGCGGTCTTCGCGGATCTGCTGGGCGGGCCACCCGCCGGACGTTTCGCGGTTCGACCGGCCGATCGCGCTGGGCTGCCACTGGGCCAGCGCTACCGACCCGGCACGATGACCGTCGAGACACGGTGGTCGGGACTCACCGTCACCGACTTTCTCGACAGCGGCGGCTACCCGGACGCCGACACGGACTCCACATCGCTGGTCCGGGTCCTCTCCGGCCACGGACGCGCCAGCGTCGAATTCGCACCCCGGCCGGAATTCGGTCAAGTCGCCGTCGGCCTGCAACCGCTGGGCGATGGTCTGCTCGTGCTGGGTTCGAACCAGCCGATCGCGCTCTACGCGCCCGGGGTCGAGTGGGACGTCGCGGACGAGGCCGGTCACGACACCGCACGCGCGGTGATCGACCTCGATCTGCTCGGTGGCGAGTGCGTTCTTGAGCTGCGGCTCGGCTCGAACCGCTTGGACCCGCCGCACGAGGTCCCCGTTGAACGTCAGGTGTCCGCCGAAACGCCGTGGCGCGACTGGGCGGCCGGCCTGTCCTTGCCGGCCACCGCGCGCGATCTGGTGCGCCGTAGCGCGCTGACGCTTCGCGGGTTGTCGCATGAGCCAACCGGTTCGATCCTTGCGGCAGCCACATCGTCGCTGCCCGAGGAGCTCGGCGGCGTACGCAACTGGGATTACCGCTACTGCTGGCTGCGGGACGCCGCGATGTCCGCCCGCGAACTCGTCGACCTCGGGTCCCTCGAGGAGGCCGAGGCCTACCTGCGATGGGTCGACCGTTGCGTGGAGGGCACCGGCGGGCACCCGGAGCGCCTGCATCCGCTCTACGCGATCGACGGCAGCGACCTCGGCCCGGAGGCCGTTCTGGACACCCTGCCCGGGTACGCCGGATCCCGCCCGGTACGCGTCGGCAACGCCGCGAACCGTCAGGTGCAACTCGACGTATTCGGGCCGATCGCGGATCTCATCGCGGCGGTGATCAAGCGGCGAGGCGTCGCGACCGACGCGGACCGACGGGTGCTCGACGCGATGGTAGAGGCGGTGGACCGAAGGTGGCACGAGCCGGACCACGGCCTTTGGGAGGCGCGCTTGCCGCCCCGGCACTACGTCTACTCCAAGGTGATGTGCTGGCTGACCGTGAACCGCGCACTCGAAGCGCTGGCCGCGATCGGGTCCGCGCCGCGGCCGGAGTGGATCGAGTTGCGCGATCGGATCGCCGAGAACGTGCTCACGTACGGCTGGCACGAGAAGGTCGGCGCCTACACGGTGGCGTACGGCGACGAGGACCTGGACGCGTCGTCGCTCTGGATCGGCTTGTCCGGCCTCCTTCCGGACGACGATCCACGGTTCCTCGCGACCGTGCTGAAGATCGAGGCGGAGCTGCGCAGTGGCCCGACGGTCTACCGCTACCGGTGGGACGACGGCCTGCCCGGCCGCGAGGGCGGCTTCCACCTGTGCGCGGCGTGGATGATCGAGGCGTACCTGCGCACCGGCCGGCGGGCCGACGCCGAAGAGCTCTTCGAGCAGATGCTCGACTGCGCCGGACCGACCGGCCTGTTGCCCGAGCAGTACGAGCCGGAAGCGGAACGTGGCCTCGGCAACCATCCGCAGGCCTATAGCCACCTCGGCCTGATCCGCTGCGCGCTGCTGCTGAGCGAGCAGTAGCCCGGGCCGGGTGTCTGTGCGTTACAGGTACATGCCGGTCGCGGCCGGCAGATCGATCTTTGCCGTCGAGTCACCGGAGCGCAGGGCGTAGAGCTCGGCGAGCGTTGCGCCCTCCGGACCGACGCCGTCCGTGGCGCCGAGCCACGCGACGGCCTCGTCGCGAGGCAGCCGGCCGACCTCGATCTGGGCGAGGCAGCGACCCGGCCGAACGGTGGCCGGGTGCAGTCGCGCGAGATCCTCGTTCGTGGTGATCGCCACCAGCACCTGGCGGCCGTGGCCGAACAGCCCGTCGGTCAGGTTGAGCAGTCGCGACAACGCCTGGCCGGTGGCCGCCTTCGCGTCCACGCGAATCAGCTCGTCACAGTCCTCGAGCAGCAACATCCGCCAGCGTCGCGTGCCGGACTCATTGCCGGCGGTGTCGTCGCTGTCATCGTCGCTATCGTCGTCGTCGCTGTCGCTATCGACGCCCATCGCGACGTTCATGAGATAGCGCGGGTCGTTGAACAGCCGCTCGGCGTCGAGTACGCAGTCCATCTGGCACCAATCCCGCCACTCGGTAGCGAGGCTGCGCAGCGCGGTCGTCTTGCCGGTCCCCGGCGCGCCGTGCAGCAGGATCAGGCGACCACGAATGGTCGGCGGGCGTACGCCGACGAGTCGATCGAACTGCGTGGCAACCGTGGATGCGTAGTTGCGGCGTACGTCCGCCCACGGCTGGCGTGCGATCATCCGTTCGGTGCGAACTGGGCCATGCACCATGTGCCAGAACCCGATCGGCACGCGCGTTTCGACGCGAGCCTCCGCCGCATCCTTGGTGGCCTCGGCGAGGATGCGCCGCGCCAGCTCGTCGGTCACCGCGGTAACGCTGACCAGGGCACGTTGATTGGACCAGCGCACCGCCCGCAGCGTCCAGCCGTCGCCCACCACGAGATGAGCGATGCTGCTGCCCGCCTTGGACGATCGCGCGACCGTAGCGTCGGACGGCATGAGCGGCGCGTCAGTCCGCGCGCGAGCGATCACCGCACTGTGCGACCACGGCTGCGCACCCGACACGAACGGCGCGAGCGCCAACGCATCGATCACGTCATGCGGCGTGTCGGTGTCGTCAAGCGTGAACGAATACGGCGGCACCCCGACCGGGTCCCCCGTTTCGATCGCGTCCGGGGTCACCCCCTGGTCGATGATGTCAATGGTCACGAGCTATCAGGATCCCGGACGGCGACGCGACCAACCACCCGATTTCCCGGTCCGCAGGACGGTGATTGGTCCGGCTCAGACCGCGAGACGGCGGTTCGTGCGGCTCACGTCGGTGCCGACCCGATCGTGGGCGGAAGGGTCGCGGCGACGTCGCCCACGATCACGACCGCCGGTGACCGGAGGTCGGCCGCCGCGGTCGCCGCGGCGATCTCGTTCAGCGGAGCACGCACGACCCGCTGGTACGGCGTGGTGCCCTCCTGTACGGCGGCGGCCGGCGTGGCCGGATCGCGTCCACCGTCGAGCAACGCGGCGGCGATCGCCTCGATATTCGCGAGCCCCATCAGGATGCACACCGTGCCGCGCAGGCGCGCGATCGCCGGCCAGTCCACGAGCGAGCCAGGCTCGCCGGGTGGAATGTGTCCGGTCACCACGACGACGTCATGCGTCACACCACGTTGCGTCACCGGGATCCCCGCGGCGGCCGGCGCGGCGAACGCACTCGTGACACCGGGCACCACGGTCACTGGTACGCCCGCCGACGCGCACGCGAGCACCTCCTCGGCGCCGCGGCCGAAAATGTACGAGTCGCCGCCCTTCAGCCGGACCACGGTGTGCCCGGCAAGTGCCCGGTCCACCAGGATTCGGTTGATCTCCTCCTGCCCGCGCTGCGGCCCGAACGGCAGCTTCGCCGCGTCCACCACCTCCACATCCGGCCCGAGCTCGTCGAGCAGCAGACCGGGCGCAAGGTGGTCGGCCACCACAACGGTGGCGGTGGCAAGCAGGCGACGCCCCTTGACGGTGATCAGCTCTGGATCGCCGGGTCCCGCACCGATCAATGTCACCGAGCCGATCCCCCGAGGCGCGGCTTTGTCGTCCTGGCGCTGCTCGCCAGCGTCGGAGGCGTCGGCGTTCCCGGCGCCGGCAGCCACGTCCGCGCCGCTTGCGACGGGATCCAAGCGGCCGTCTGCCAGGCCGGCTGCGATCCGGTCCCGTACCGTCATCGACCTTCGCGGGTCGCCGCCGCTCAGCACCGCGACGGTGACCGGCCCGTGGCGCGTCACGGCCGGTGTCCACGCGGTTGCCTCGTGGCGGTCATCGGCTCGTACGCAGAACACCCGCCGCTCGGCGGCGGCCGCGCTGACCACCG
The DNA here is from genome assembly GCA_035263025.1 of Micromonosporaceae bacterium. Taxonomy (GTDB): domain Bacteria; phylum Actinomycetota; class Actinomycetes; order Mycobacteriales; family Micromonosporaceae; genus DASQPR01. Next base: position 23,319 of record DATFRR010000066.1, on the reverse strand, counting down.
CGGCCGCCGCGGCGTCGTCTAGCGCGGCGTGCACGAGCCATGCGCCGTCGACGTCGGACGGTTCGAACCGGCGCGCTTGCCATCTGACCCGGCCGCGATCGACCAGCGCATGCAGTGCCGGCGACACATCCGGCGACACGATGGTGACGTCAGCACCGGCCGCGAGCAGCGGCGGCACGCGGCGCGTCGCGACCGTTCCACCGCCGACGACCAGCACGCGCCGGCCGTTCAGGCGTAGACCCAGCGGGTAGGGGGACTCCTTCGGCACACCAACTCCTCGGCGCAGCGTTGTCCGCGGCTCAGCGTTCTCCTCGGCTCAGCGTTCTCCTCGGCTCAGCGTTCTCCTACGAGCGGGTCTAGCGGCCGCCTTCGAGACTGTCGCGGAGTGCGGCGACGAACGCGTCGCTGACCAAAGTCTCGCGCACCGCGGCGCGCAGCCAATCCGCGCCCAGCCCAGGGAACGAGTCGCCGCGCCGCACGACGAACCCACGTTCGCGCAGCCGCGCCCGAACCCGGTCGCCGCCGTCCACTCGGAACAGCACGAACGAGCTTGCCGGCGGTGCCGCGAGCGTAACGCCCGGTACCCCCGCCAGCAGCCGGACCAGATGCTCGCGCTCGGCCGCGATCTGGCCGGCGATCTGTTCCTCGGCGCGAACCGCGTCCGGCGACGCGCACGCCACCGCCGCGGCGAGCGCTGGCGCGCTGACGGGCCAGCGTGACTGCTGTGCGGCGAGCCGGTCGATCACGTCGCGCCCGGCCAACATGTATCCGATGCGCAGCCCGGCCAACCCCCACGTCTTGGTGAGGCTGCGGATCACCACGAGCCCCGGCAGATCTCGACGGCGGCTGAGCGAGGCTGTTTCGCCGGGCACCGTGTCGGCGAAAGCCTCGTCGACCACGAGCAGCCGACCGCTCCGGGCGAGCGAGGCGATCGCTTCGGCCGGGTGTACGACGGAGGTCGGGTTCGTCGGGTTGCCGATCATGACGAGGTCGGCGTCGACGGGTACCGAGGCGGGATCGAACGCGAAGCCGGTGTGCTCGACGAGGATGTGGCGGTCCGGCCGTACACCCGCCGCGATGAGGGCGACATCCGGCTCAGTGAACTGCGGATGCACGACGAGCGGATGCCGAGCGTGAGCGTACGCGTGCGCGATCAGCGTGAACGCCTGTGCCGCGCCAGCGGTCACGAGCACCTCGTCAGCCGTACGTCCATGCCGGGCCGCGAGTGCCTCACGTGCTTCGGTCGAGTCCGGGTACCGGGCAAGATCGGTCAGCGTCGCGGCGATCGGCTTGGCGAGCCAGTCCGGCATCGGGGCGGTCCGTACGTTCACCGCCAGGTCGACGACACCGTCGAGTGGTTCCGCGTCGCCGTGGTAGCTCAGAAGTTCGTCAGTGATCCCCGTACCTAAACCCATGCCGCCATACTTCCTGGTAGAGAAGCGGGGCTCGACGGCGGCCCGGTTGCTGATCGGTAGCTGTGTCCCACGTGGTCAGTCGAGCGATTTTCCCTTCTTTCTTCTGACTTCAAATCATGCCATTTCCGGATTTGTCCTACCTTGAGTGGCGTGATGAAGCGCGCCGTTTCCGCCACCACCCGTCTCGTTCCTCTCGTCCGTGCCGGACTCATCGCTGGCGTCACCGTCGCCGCGGTGGCCTATCCACTCGCCGCCGCCGGCGGACTCGGCCTGCGCGCCGGTGCCGACGCGATCCGCGATATGCCCGCCAACCTGATCATCCCGCCGCTTGCGCAAACGACCTACGTCTATGCGAGCGACGGCAAGACGCTGCTGACCGAGTTCTACGACGAGAACCGGACCGCCGTCCCGATCGACGACATGTCGCCCTACATCCAACAGGCGATCGTGGCCGCCGAGGACGGTCGCTTCTACGAGCACCACGGCGTAGACGTGCGCGGTGTCGCACGCGCCTTCGTCGCCAACGATCAGGCCGGCGCGGTGTCCCAGGGTGCGTCGACGCTGACCATGCAGTACGTCCGCAATGCGTTGCGGGACGGTGCGAGGACCCCCGAGGCAGCGCTGGACGCGACCGAGGAGACCCCCGGCCGCAAGCTCCGGGAGATGAAGCTCGCGCTCGACCTCGAAACGAAGCTGTCGAAGCAGCAGATCCTGCAGGGCTACCTGAACCTCGCGTACTTCGGCCACCGGGCCTACGGCGTATACGCGGCGGCGCACACGTACTTCTCCGTTGAGCCGTCGCATCTGACGCTCGACCAGGCGGCTCTCATCGCCGGCCTGGTGCAGGCGCCGACCACCTACGACCCGGCGGGCAAGGACAAGACCGCCGCCCTTCAGCGCCGCAACTACGTGATCGCCCGGATGCAGACGCTCGGGTACATCTCGGCAGCCGAGGCGGCGACCGCCCAGCGCGCGCCAATCCAGCTGAAGCTGTCCAGCCCGCCGAACGACTGCGTGAGCGTTGCGCCAAGTCACAACGACTGGGGCTTCTTCTGCGACGAGTTCAAGCAGTGGTGGCTCGCACAGCCGGCGTTCGGCAAGACGCAGCAGGATCGGCTCGACGCGTTGCAGCGCGGCGGGTACCGCGTCGTGACGTCGCTCGACCCGCACATCCAGGACATCGCGCAGACGAAGATCGTCCACAACCTGTCGAAGAACTCGAAGTTTGCGCTCGGTGAGGTGCTGATACAGCCGGGCACCGGGCGCGTGAAGGCCATGGCGGTGAACCGGACGTACTCGCTCGATCAGTCCGACAACAAGATGAGCTCCGATCCGTTCAAGCGTCGGAATGGGATCAAGGGCAACTATCCGAACACCGTCGCCATGCTCGACGGCGGTGGCGACCTGCCCGGGTACCAGGCTGGGTCGACCTTCAAGATCTTCACGATGCTTGCCGCGCTCGACATGGGATACAAGCTGAACCTCGCCTACTATGCGCCGCCAAAGATCCGAACGATCTACCTCGACGGCGGCCCGGCCTCGTGTGGCGGCCGGTGGTGTCCGGCCAATGCCGGCGGCGGCGACACCGGACGGCAGACCATGTGGAGCGGCTTCGGCATGTCGGTCAACACCTACTGGGTACAGGTGGAGGAGCACATCGGATCGGGCAACGCGGTCCAGATGGCACAACGGCTCGGCCTGCACTTCCGTACCCCGATCGACCAGTACGAGGCGTCGCCCGCCAAGCGCAACCAGTGGGGAGCGTTCACGCTCGGCGTTGCCAACGCACAGCCGCTCGAAATCGCGAACGTGTTCGCGACCGTGGCCGCGCAGGGTATTTACTGCGAACCGCTGCCGGTTACCTCGATCACCCACGCGGACGGCAAGCCGGCGATGACGACGTCCAACGGCGAGCAGGTGCGCATCGACGCGCCGCGCTGCCACCGCGTGTTCAGCCAGGACGTGGCGCGAGCGGCGACCGACGCGGCGCGATGTGTGACCGGATACGGTGCGGCGCGCGGCAGTTGCGGCGGCACGCCGACGGCGGGCGATGTCTACGGCACGGTCGGTCGGCCGATCGCGGGCAAGACCGGGACGACCGACGAAAACCGCACCGCATGGTTCTCCTGCTTCACGCCGCAACTGGCCGGCTCGGCATTCGTCGCCGACCCGGACAGCGCGAATGATCCGGCCGGCGGCGGACTCCACCCGCTACCCCGCGTCGCGCTCTCGACGACCTTCGCGGACGCCGTGAAGGGCATGCCGGTCATGGGGTTCACGCCGCCGTCGAGCGCGATGCTCGGTCGCTCGCATCCGCACGCGCTGCCGCCGGTCCCGAACGACTGATCGGCGGCGCGCGCCGGATGCCCTGCGCGTCCGGCGCGGCGTCAGCGTACGTCGGCGTCGACCAGCGACCACATCTCCAGATCGACGCGACCGCTGTGTACGTAGCCAGCGTTGCGCAGCAGCCCTTCGTACTGGAAGCCGGCCTTCTCGGCGACCCGACGTGACGCGGTGTTGCCGGGCGCCACTCGCATCTCGATGCGCGCGAAGTTGTGGCGCATCATCAGTTCGATGGCGAGTCCGTCAACCGCCTCGGCGGCGAATCCGAAGCCGCGCGCAGCCGCGGCGATCGCGAACGATACTTCGGTGGACCGGGCCGGCCAGTCCGTACGCTTCGTCCACAGGCACCCGATGAGTTGGTCGTCCTCACGCCGCACGATCGCGTAATGGTCACCCTGCCCCATGGCGCGCCGCTCCGCGGCCATCTCGCCACACCATGCCCGACCGTCGATGGGGCCATATTCAGCGGCGATCGGCAGCCAGCGCTGGGTCAGCCGGTCGTGGAAGATCTCCGTCACGCAGTCGGCATCGGTAGCGGCATGCGCCCGTACGTGCAGCCGTGGCGTGGAGATCGTCAGTTGCGGAAAGCGTTCGCCGACAAAGACGCCGCCAGGCGTGCTCGCGATCCGTTGCGTCGGCGGATGCGGCTGGATGGTCGGCACGTGGTGCGGAGTCGGGTGCGCGGTGTTGGATCCCGGCGTCGGCGCGTGGTGCGGCGTGAGTGAGCTTCGCGTGATCGCGACGCTCGAGGCGCCGGGCTTGTCGGGGTCAGCGTCGGTCACCGTGCCGCCTCTCTGGTACGCGACGGTGCGTACCCGTGTTCGACAGCGTCCCGCAACCGGGCGCCGCCGACTCGACCGCACCGCAAAGATACCGAATCACGCGTTCCTTGATGTGACCTAGGAAATCCGGTCCAGGTTGCTGCGGTAGCGTCACCTCCTGTGTACCGGTTCCTTACCACGCCAAAGTGGCTCGGGTTCGCCGCCCTGATGGTCGCGCTGTCCGCGATCATGGTCGGCCTGGGCTTCTGGCAGTTGGACCGCTACCACATCCGCCATGGCATGAACGTCGGCATCGATCACGCCAACGCCACCGCGCCGGTGCCGATCGGCAACGTGATCTCTCCTACCCGCCCGGCAACCAGCGCACAGGAGTGGACCCGGATCACCGTACGGGGCACGTACGAACCGGATCAGACGATCGTGGCCCGGGACCGCTCGGTGAACTCGACGGTCGGCTTCGAGATCCTGGTGCCACTGCGCCTCGCGGATGGCTCCACGATCCTGGTTGATCGCGGCTGGATCCCGACCGGGTCGGGTAATGGGCTGACTGCGCCACCGTTCGCCGGCGTACCGTCCGGCACGGTGACCGTGACCGGGCGCATCCATCTGCCGGAGAGCAAGGGCGAAACGCCGATCGAGTTGGGCGGCCAGACCACGGTGCGCCGGATCGACCCGCGCATGATCGCACCGGCCGCCGGGCTCACCGACTCGTACGCCGACTATCTCCTGCTCGACAAGCAGAATCCACCCGCGGCGGCCGGGTTCACCCGGATCCCGGCCGACCGCCAGCCCTCGTGGCTGAACGCCGGCTACACCGTTCAGTGGTGGCTGTTTGCCGCGCTCACGCTCGCGCTGTTCGGCTGGGCGGCGCGCCGGCAGGCACACGATCTCCGCGACGGCGTGGTACGCACGCGAGGCGACCGCACGTCACGTCCGCGCGACCGGCTCGCCGACGAGCGGTACATGCGCGAGCGGTTCGCCGACGAGCGGTACATGCGCGACCGGTTCAGCGACGAGCGCCCCGCGCGCGGTCGATTCGCCGAGGAGGGCTCCATTCGCGGTCGGCTCGCCGAGGACGGCTCCGCCCGGGATCGGCTTGCCGACGATCCCCTCGATGACCGCGATGCGACCGTGGCGGCCGCACCGCCGGACGTGACCGCCAAGCCGCTGGTCTAATGGGCGTCATGCAGCCGCCATTCGGTCTCTACGACGAGCCGCCGATCGCTCAGGTCGGCGAGGTCGCGGTCACTTCGTCCACGATCCGCACACCGGCCGGAGCCTTCCCGCTGCGCGGCTCGCAGTGGATGGTGACCGATCAGTGGACGATCGCTCGTCGGATTCCGACATGGGCGAAGGTGCTCGCCATCGTGCTGATTCCGTGCACCGGCTTCTTCAGCCTGCTATTCCTGCTCGCACACGAGGATTTCTACCTCGGCACGGTGGCCGTGACGATCACGAACGGCCCGGCCGCCTACGTCGCCCGTATCCCCGTCACCAACCCGGCGCAAGTGCAATACATCTACAATCAGGTCAACTACGTCCGCTCGATCGCCCTGATCTAGCCGTCCGGCGTACGGCCGTGCAGGGCTCGTACGGCATCGATGGTGTCCGCGTCGTCAGCGCGCTTGTCCTCGCGATATCGGATCACCCGTGCGAAGCGAAGCGCGACGCCGCCGGGGTAGCGCGGACTCGTCTGTACGCCGTCGAACGCGATCTCCACCACCAGCTCGGGGCGCACCGGCACCACCCAGTCGGACGGCCCGACCGGTCCGGTCGCCAGCTCGGTGAGGCGTTCGGTCTGCCACGCGAGCATCTGGTCGGTCATGCCCTTGAACGTCTTGCCGAGCATGACAAAGCCGCCGTTGCGCGGATCGCGAGCGCCGAGATGAAGGTTGGACAGCCAGCCGGACCGACGGCCATGGCCCCGCTCCACGGCCAGCACGACCAGGTCGAGGGTATGCCGCGGCTTGACCTTGACCCAGCCGCCACCGCGCCGCCCGACGTCGTACGCCGCGTCCAGCGCCTTGACAACGACGCCTTCCTGACCCGCCGCGATCGCGTTGTCGAACGCCGCCGATGCCTCGTTAACGGAGGTGACCTCGACCCGGTCGACGATGTATTTATCCGGCACGGCAGCGGCTAGTCGTTCCCAGCGCACCTTGCCCGGCTCGTCGATCAGGTCCTCGCCGTCGATGTGCAGCAGATCGAAGAAATACGGCCGGAGCCCGCTGTCCGCGTGCGTCGCAGCCGCCGACGATGTCTCCTGGAACGGCCGTGGCCGCCCGCCGTCGTCAAGTGCGATCGCCTCGCCGTCGAGCACGATGTCGGTCGCCTCGAGCGCGGCGGCCACGGCGACAACACCCGGCACTCGGACGGTGATGTCGTCGAGGCTGCGCGTGAACACTCGTACCGAGGTGCCTAACCGGTGCACCTGGATGCGGATCCCGTCCAGCTTGGCATCGACCACTGCCGGAACGCCGGTCGTGGCGAGCGCCTCGGCGACCGTCGGCGCCGATTGCGCGAGCATCGGCATGAGCGGACGGCCCACCTCCAGCCCGTATTCGTCGAGGCCTTCCGCGCCACGTTCTAGTGCACTGCGCGCGACGTCGGTGAGGCTGCCGCTCAGGAGCAGCGCCCGCCTAACTCGCCCGGCGTCGACGTCCACTGCCTTGGCGATCGCGTCGACCAGAACGCCGGCCTGCGCACCCTGCCGGAGTTCGCCGCCGATCAACCGCACGAGGAACTCCTGCTCCTCGCGCGTTGCACGGCCGAACAGCGCGTCGACTAACTCGCGCCGTCGCGCCTGCGAACCCGGACCGGCCTCGGCCGCGATGGCGGCAAACGCGGTATCCACGTCGCCGACGGTCAACGAACTCGTGTCCGCCGGAGCCGGTATCGACCGCAGCGACGCCCAGCCCACGCCGGTCTGTCGCTGGCGCAGCTCACCCGACAGATACGCCGCACCGGCGGCCACCTCCGCGTCCGGTGCGCCTCGCAGGTCGCGCAGCGCATTTGCCAGCAGCTCGACCTTGGCCAGCCGCTTGGTCGTCGCGGCCACCGCGGCCGACGTCTCCACGAGCTCGGCGAATCGCACGAATCTCATGGTGCCAGGCAGGTCGGACAGTGCCGATCGTGCACAGCACGCCGCTTCGGCGCGACTCTCACTCGGTCCTCGGGGGGCCAGCCAGCGCACCGACGTCGACGATCGCCGACCGTCAGTCCGGCAGCCTCAACTCGCGAGTGGCAGGTCCGTATCGACGATCGCCAGGCCGTGGTCGCGCCGTGCTCGCCGGCTCCGCGGACGGTCCACCTCAACGATCGCGAAGCCTCGCTCCCGAACAGCGTCGGTGAGCCGGGCAAGCTGTGCCTCGACGCGGCACAGCACCCGCGACACCTCGTCCAAACGGCCTTGCAGCAGCGCGTCCGACCACCCGGCGAAGTCGACCGCTTCCAACGCCTCGACCACGGCGTCGAGCCGATCGACGACCGCACCGTCGCTTACGTCGTCGGCTTGGGCGGAACCCGGCCCGATGGTCATCTCCATTTTCGTACTCATGTTCGAATGATAACCAGGGCCACCGACACGAAGAAGACCGGTCTACCCATCGGGTGACGGTGTTACGGCCTTGACGCCGCCCGTTGCACACCAGAGGCTCGACTGGTGGAGCGCGGCGTGGATCGAGCATGGCTGGACTGGTGGGCAAACGCGACAACGCGACTCGGCTCGACCGAAGTGGACCTCGAGGTCGGCGCGAACGGTTCGGGGTGGGATGCGCGGGCTCGGCTCGTCGCGGTGTCCGACGGCGCGGTGGAGGAATTCGAGTTCCTGCGCTCCCTCGATCCGGTGTTCAGCCTCCGGCTCGCCGACGGCCAGACCGTCACGGTACGGGTCGAGCCGACCGGCGACCGTCGTGAAGTGACGCTGCACGAGCACGAGGGCCCGGCGTCGCGGGGCGTCGAGACGCGACTGGACGTCTAGCCGCGCGCGACGCCGGGTCGTGCGGCTTCCATGCGGGACATCGACTACGTACAATCTTTGCCGCCCGTGGCTGTTGTGGCGATCGTGGCTGGAGCAAGGAGGTGCGGATGGCCGACTCGATCGAAGAGCGGGTCGAGCGCTACATCCTCGATGGCGACGACCAAGACCTGCAGCGGCTCGTGAAGATCTCCCGAGCGGCCGCGGAGATGACTCGCACTGCCTTCCGCCGCGTCGGCGTCCAGCAAGGATGGCACGCGATCGACTGCGGCTGCGGCCCGATCGGCGGGCTGGCCGTCATGGCAGAAGTGGTCGGGCCCGCCGGTCGGGTCGTCGGCGTGGACTTCAACACCTCAGCGGTGGAGCAAGCGCGGACGGTAGCGTCCGCACTCGGGCTGGACAACGTGGAGGTGTTTGCCGCCGACGTCAACGAAGTGGATCCCGCATCGCTCGGCGGCCCGTTCGACCTTGCGTACACGCGGCTGTTCTTAATGCACCAGGCTAATCCGGTCCAGACGTTGCGTCGGATCGCGGCGCTGCTTCGCCCAGGCGGTTGGCTCGTGGCGCAGGAGGCGGTGCGCTTCCCGCCGCCGCGGTCGCATCCAGATCTGGACGCCCTCGGCGACTACTGGGCGGTTCTGCACGACATGCTCGAGCGGGCCGGCTTGTCAGCCACCGCCGTGGCGGACCTACCACAAACGGCGCGGGACGCGGGCTTCGAGGTCGCCGGGATGAGCGGCCACTTCATGGTCCACGACCCGGCGTCGGGCTTCGAGCTTCACGCTGGCACGATGGCCGCCGCACGGGACCGTGCGATCCGATCGGGCGTCGCGACCGAGCAGCGGGCCGACGATCTCGTGACTCGGCTTCGCGACGCGATGAGCGGCGACTACACCTGGGTATCCTCGCCGTTCTTCTTAGATCTGGCACTGCGCAAGCCCATCACGGCGTAACCGTCGCGGTGCGCTCCACCGATTCGAGCGCCCGTTGGGCCGATGACTGGCTCGCGGTTCCGGCCGGCCGATTAGTGAGTCGACGGTTTCAAGGTCGCGACAAGGGGTAACCTCCGGCCCATGCACAGCGGCGATGCCGGTGCCTCGGCCGGGAACGCAGCGGCCGACGACCCGCCGGCCGCCGATCCCGTCGGCCCAGCCGCCGACGCCGTTGGGCCAATGCGCGTCACGAATCGACAGGTCTTCGGCTACGCGGTCACCGCGGCCCTCGGAGCATTGGTGGTGTTCCTCGCGAGCGCCGCGATCTACGCATTGCGGGGTCGACTCGTGCAAGTGCTGGTCGCGGCATTCATCGCGGTCAGCCTCGATCCGGTAGTGCGATGGCTGATGGCGCACAAGTTCCGGCGGTCGTGGGCGGTCACCCTGGTGTTCGTCGTGTTTGCGTTGGCACTGGCCGGCTTCCTCTACGCCACGGTGCCGGCGCTGGTCGGTCAGGCGAACCAACTCGGCCGCGACTTCCCCGGCTACCTGCAGCATCTGCGTGACCAGTCGCCGAGCCTTGCGAGGTTCGAAGACCGCTTCCATCTTCAACCTCGCATCGAGGAGTTCGCGCGCCGGGCGCCATCATTCCTTGGCCACGAGGCGTTGTCGGTCGGCACCCGCTTCTTCGGCGCGCTACTCACGACGCTGTTGGTGATCGTGCTGACCATCTATTTCATGGCCGACCTGCCACGGCTGAGGCGCGGCATCGCCCGTCTGTTTCCGACGCGGCACCGGGCTCGCGTCGACCACGTGACGAACGTGATGATCGACAAGGTTGGCGCCTATATGATCGGCAACCTGATCATCTCGTTGATTGCCGGCGCGAGCGCGTTCCTCGTCCTGATGATCCTCGGCGTGCCGTTCGCACTGCCGCTCGCCGTGGCGGTCGCCATCACCGACCTGATCCCGTTGGTCGGCGCCACGATCGGCGCCGCGATCTGCGTCGTCGTCGCGTTCGCCACCACGGATCTGTGGCCGAACACCGTCGTACTGGTGCTGTTCTTCGTGGTCTACCAACAACTCGAGAACTACCTCATCGCACCGCGGGTGCTGCGCAACACCGTCGACCTGCCATCCGTCGCCGTGCTGCTCGTGGCGCTGGTCGGCGCGAGCATGCTGGGTCTGGTCGGTGCGCTGATGGCGATTCCGATCGCGGCGGCCGTCCGCGTGGTGGTCGGGCCGATGCTCCATGCCCGAGACGTCGCGGCCGAGGCGAAACAGGCCACCGTCGCACCGGCGGACGGCCAGATCCCGCCCGCCGGTGGCTAACGTCGCGACGATCCGTCAGCGACGGACCGCGGCCACATTGCGCAGCAGCATCGCCTCGGCGAGGCAGACCCGAGCGAACTCGCCGAGGTGCAGGCTCTCGTTCGGACCGTGTGCCCGCGCCTCCGGGTCCTCGACGCCGGTCACCAGGATCGCGGCGTCCGGGAACATCTCTTTGAACGTCGCGATGAACGGGATCGACCCGCCCACCCCGATGTCCACCGGCTCGGTGCCATCCCAGGCGTCGCGGAACGCCGACCGTGCCGCGTCGTACATCGGACCGGTGGCATCGATGACCGACGGATCGCCCGCCGCTTCGAGCCACACCTCCACCGTCGCACCGAACGGTGCATGCGACTCGAGATGCGACTTGACGGCCTGGTACGCCTTGCTGGCGTCGTCGCCCGGCGCGATTCGTACGCTGACCTTGGCCCGGGCATTGGGTACGAGCGCGTTCGGCGCAGCGTTCGTCGGTGGCGCGTCGATGCCGAGCACCGACACCGAGGGCTTCGCCCACATCCGGTCGACGAGCCGACCCGTACCCATGAACTCGACGCCGTCGAGCATGCCCGCCTCCGCGCGCGCCCGGTCCACTGGGTAGTCGAGCGGTGATGCCTGTCCGCGCACCAGTCCGGCGATCGCCACATCGCCGGCGTCATCGTGCAGCGTGGCGAGCAAGCGGCTGAGCGCGGTCAGCGCATCCGGCACGGCACCGCCGAACATGCCGCTGTGTACGGCGTGGTCGAGCGTACGGACCTCGACGAATACGTTCACGATGCCGCGCAGGCTGGTGGTGAGCGCGGGTACGCCGATGTCCCAGTTTCCCGAGTCGGCAATCACGATCACGTCCGCGGCGACCGCGTCGCGGTGCTCGACAAGCAGCGCCTCAAGCGAATCGGAGCCGAACTCCTCCTCGCCCTCGACGAACACGACCACGCCGACCGGCAGGTCGTCGCCGAGCGCGCGCAATGCCGAGACATGCGCCATGACTCCGGCCTTGTCGTCGGCGGCGCCACGTCCGTAGAGCCGCCCGTCGCGTTCGGTGGCCACGAACGGTTCGGTCTGCCACTGCGTCGCGTCGCCGATCGGCTGGACGTCGTGATGCGCATAGAGCAGCACGGTCGGCGCGCCGGGTGGCGCCGGTTTCCGTCCGATGACGGCCGGCTGGCCGCCCGCTTCGACGACACCGACCTCGGGCAGCCCGGCGCCGCGGAGCAACTCGGCTACCGCGTTCGCAGACGCGTGTACGTGCGAATGGTCGAAGCCGTCGAACGCGATGCTCGGGATCGCGACGAGTCGTTCTAGGTCGGCTCGTACGCCATCGAGCGTGGCAGCGACTCGGGCGCGCAGCTCATCATCGGTCATGCCGCCGATCCTAGGCGGCAACGGTGGGCCGACGGATCCGCGTCAGGCCTGCGCCTCGTCGCTCGACCCGTCGGTGGAGCCCGACTGGCTCGTGCCGTTGGTGCCCTGACCGCGGCCGCCCATCCAGCCGCGCACCCGGCTCGCGCCAGCGCCGACCACGTCGCCGACTCCGGCGGCGCCGTCGCCGAGCTTGCGGAGCAGCCCGACGAGTGGGTCCTGCGAGTGACGGAACGTGTCGCGGTAGGACTCCGCCGCCTCGCGTGCGTCATCGCGAATCGACGCGTCCCGGTCGGTCTCGCGCCGCGGGTAGTCGCCACTGAGGATCCGGGCGTACGCACCGGAGTCGATCCACGACCGCAACGCGGCGGCACGCGCCACCGGCAGCGGGTGGGTCAAGCCGACCGTCATCATCAGCTTGATCATGCTGTCCCGGAGATCTCCGCTTGAGTCGTACTCCTGTGCCTGCTCAAGGAACGCCGCGGTGTCGATCTCGGACAAGTCGCCGCCGCCGGCGAGCTTCATGTGCGCCCGCAGCGCGGCCGCGGGATCCTGACCGGCGAGCAGGCCGGCGCGATCCGCCGACAACTCGGCCTTCCGCCACCACTCCATCAGCGCGACCTCGATGCCGCGCAACACGATCGCGCCGACCGGCAGCCATGCGAGGCCAACGATCATGCGTCGGATGATCAGCATCATCGTGCGGTAGACGGCGTGACCACTTCGCAAGTGACCGAGCTCGTGTCCCAGCACGTAGCGGAGTTCGTCGTCGTCGAGCAACTCGACGGAGCGGCTCGTCAGCGTGATGAACGGCTTCGACATGCCGACACAGCCGGCATTGAGCATCGGGCTCTGCCCGACGTACAACTCAGGAAGCTCGTCGATGTCGAGCGTTGCGGCGGCCTCTGCGAAGATCCGGTGGACGCGAGGATGCTGCCGGTGATCCACCCGGATCGACCCACCGAGGAACATCAGGCGCCATGCGCGGTCGTTCCAGACCCCGGCGATGGCCTTGAGCACCTCGTCGAAGCCGCGCATCTCGCGCAGCGCGGTGAGTGCTCCTCGATCGGCGGGGTGCTCCCATGCCCGTGAACTGATTCCGGTGAGGACGATGCGTCGGCGGGTCGGCACGTTCTCGGTCATCGGCGCATCCTCCCGTTAGCGCGCTCAAGAAAGGCGCACGTATTCCTTCTCGGGATCGTGCCGCACATCCGTCGAGCCGTCTACCACGATGTCGGCTCGATCCCGTGGACGATCCGCGTGAAAGTACATGGTCTCAGCAGCTTGCCAGTCCCGCAGCGCCGGGGCGATTTCCGCACCGTCGCGGGCCACCACCCGCCGGAATAGCACCGTCGGATCGCCGGTCATGAAGACCATCACGCTGAGCTCCGCGTCAACCGCGCGCCGGCCGCTGGTCACGCCCTCAAGAATCAAGACATCGGGTACGGCGACCCTGACGCGCTCGTCGCCGAAGCGCCGCGTCGTCCAGTCGTACCGCCGGTACGCTCCCGGCCGGCCCTCGATCAGCGGGTCGAGCACGTCGGCGCGAAGGGCCTGCCAGACCGAGAGCGGTTCGGCCCAGCCGTCCAGGAAGGCATCCGTGTTGACCACTGCGACGGTGCGGTGAACCTGCACGGCCACCGCCAGCCTGCCCGCGAACGTCGTCTTGCCGGCGCCGGACGGACCGTCGACCGCCACAAGGCGTACGCCACCGAGCCGTGCCGGACGGTCGAGGATGGTGGCGGCGAGGTCGGCGTACGTTTCGATGGCGTCGCCGGTCATCGCGCACTCGTTTGCTGGTACGCGCTGGTCACCGTACCCGCCTGCGCCGCAGGCGATTCGTCGCGACCGACCCGCCAACCGCGACAGCGACGCTGGTCGCCACCGCCAACGCGCCGGCCACACGGGAGATCCGTGCCGCGCGGCGGATCTCGCTGGGGCCGGGCAGCGGACCGCGTCCGAGTGTCGGTCGCACTTCGACCCGGCCGTGATAAGCATTGCGGCCGCCGAGACGCACTCCGAGCGCGCCGGCCATCGCCGCCTCGCATTGGCCGGCGTTCGGGCTCGGGTGGTGATTGCGATCCCGAAGCCAGGTCGCGAAGGTCGCGAACGCGCGGCTTCGCGGCCCACGCCGCCGCGGTTCGGCCGGTGCGCGTCCGTCCGTGACGATCGCGGCGGCCGGAATGGTGAGCAGCGCGGTGACGCGTGCCGGTACGAAGTTCGCCGCGTCGTCGAGGCGCGCCGACGCGGTCCCGAAGTGGCGATAGCGATCGTTGCGGTGCCCGACCATCGCGTCGAGCGTGTTGACCGCGCGATAACCGATCAGACCCGGGAGCCCCGCCACAGCGGCCCACAGCAGCGGCGCCACCGTCGCGTCCGAGGTGTTCTCGGCGATCGACTCCACCGTCGCGCGGCCGATCTCACCGGCGTCGAGCGCCGACGGATCCCGGCCGCACAGGCTGGGTACGCGTTGGCGGGCCGCCTCGAGATCGGCGGCGTCGAGCTCGTCCGCCATCGCGTCGGCCTCGCGCCCGAGCGACGTACCGCCGAGGACCGCCCAGGTCGCGGCCGCCACGACGGCGGCGCGCGCGACCGGGTGCCGACGGGTCGCGAGGTGTACGGCGACGGCGCCGGCAACGGGTACGCCGACCGCCACCGCCGCGTACCGGGTGCCGGCCGTACGGGTCGGCGCGTAGAGCCGTCGTTCCAGCTGTGCGGCGAACCGGCCGTATCCGGCGACCGGATGCCATCGCCGTGGGTCGCCGAGAACGGTGTCGACGGCGTACCCAGCGACGAGGCCGACGATGAGTTCGGTCGCACCCGCCCTGCGACGGCTGTCCGTAGTGGTCATCGGCGCCATTCTGCCGGTCGGCTCGACCACCACCGCGTCGGGTAACGGATATGTCGTCTCCGGTCGCGTGAGGGGACATGGGCGTCACCCGAGCGCTGGATCTGTCGTGGCGCGCAACGCGAGAATCTCGGCGATGTCCTGGACGATGCGCGAAATGTCGCGCATGTCTTCGTGGGTGACGTGGTAGACGCGCCAACCGCCGCGGTCAACTCCCGCAGGCGTGACCGATCCCGATGCAGTTGCCGTGTGTCGGCGTGCCACTGGCCGTCGTACTCGACGGCCGGGTGCATGTGGATTGCGCACACGTTACAAGATCGTGGGCCGCTTAGAGGGCGACGACCTCGTCGCCCACGGAGATCGGGCCGGTCCCGTCCGGGATGAGGTTCGTCGCGAACAACAATCCTTGGTTCACGTTGCGGTGGTGGGCGAGGGTACGCAGTGGCTCGTGGCCGCGTTGGCCGGTGTCTTGGTCGGTCGTGGTCACCACGCAGCGATCGCACGGCTTCGGCACACGGAATTCGATGTCGCCGATCCGGATCCGCCGGCCGGTCCACTCGTCCTCGGTCCAGGCCGGCGCACCGGCGATCACCACGTTCGGTCGGAACCGCGTCATCGGCAGTGGCCACTCCGGGCTCTCCGCCTCGAGCAGCCAATCGTTCAGCGCGTCGAGCGAAGCGGCGTTCGCGAGCAACAGCGGATATCCGTCCGCGAAACTCACCCGATCGCTCTCACGGCTGAACCCCGGCTCAACGCGTCGCCGCATCGGGTCGTCCAGCCACACAAGGCGTACCGATCGGTCAAGGAGGTCGGAGAGCCATTTGTCCGCGGCATCGTCGACGAGCGCGGCGACGACCGGTGTCGAATGCACGTTGGTGTCGACGGGCTCGCGGGCCACCACATCAACGACCAGGTCGTCCCGACCGGCCGCGCGCAGCGTCAGGCGGTCGTCCTCGATCGATGGCTTGACGCGCACCAGACCGGGCTCTTCCCGCTGCGTGAGCATCCGGTGGTTGTCATTGACGACCATGAACCGCCGGTCACCGGCGAGCCCCCACGGGTGCACGGTCGCGGCCGGTACGTCGGTCCGGTAGCAGCCCTTGATCGGATAAACGTGCAAGCTCACCACGTGCATGCCGTCACGCTACATGGCACGCAGTTCAGGGTCGCCTGAATGAAAACTTGCCATAGAGTGACATCGTGCATGAACAGTTGCTGGCGATCGTCGACGGCGTACGCCTGACGCCAACCCAACGCCGCATCGCACACTGCCTGCTCGACCACGCCCCGGCGGCCGCATATCTGTCCGCGGCCGAGGTCGCCGAACTCGCCGCGGTCAGCCAGCCATCCGTGACGCGCTTCGCCATTGCCCTCGGGTACGACGGATATCCCGCGCTTCGCCGGGCGCTCCGCTCTCCCGGCGCCACCACGTCAGCGAACACCGGCGATCGCGCCATGCGCAACGACCTGCAACACGCGGTGTCCGCCGAGATCGACAATCTGGCGCGACTGGCCGATCGGCTCGCCGACGGCACCTCCGATCGCGCGAACATCGAGGCGGCGGCGCGACTGCTGGCGGCCAGCCGACCGCTGCCGGTGCTCGGGTTGCGAAGCGCCGCGCCGCTCGCCGCGTACGTCGGCTATTTCGCAGCGAAGGTGCTGCCCGACGTACGAGTGATTGATCATGGGGGAAGCCTGCTCGCCGATCGGCTGGAACAGGCGCGCGCGGCCGGCGCGACAGCGATGCTGGGGATTGTGTTGCCTCGCCATCCGAAAGAGTCGATCGTGGCGCTGCGTTACGCCCGTGATTGCGGGCTTGCCGTGGTCGCATTGACCGATTCGCCGATCGGGGACGTCGCGGATGTCGCCGACGTCACCCTGCACGCGGGTGTCAGCTCGCATCTCGTCTTCGATCTCCACGCGGCACCGATGGCGCTCGCCATGGTGCTGCTACAAGCCGTCTGCGACATGGCACCGGCGCACACGCAAGCTCGTCTCGAGGCATTCGAGGCGTCCGCGGCCGGTCGCGGACTATTCGTCAGCTAGCCCGCTCGTTAACAGTTAAGAGTCGTCACCCGCACGAAGGAGTTGCAGTGGAGCCGATCCGCTCGCCACGCGGCGCGAATCTCACCGCCCGCAGTTGGCCGCAGGAGGCCGCGATGCGGATGCTGCGCAACAACCTCGACCCGGACGTCGCGGAGCGCCCGGCCGATCTCGTCGTCTACGGCGGCACCGGCAAGGCAGCGCGGGACTGGCCGTCGTACCACGGGTTGATCCGTACGTTGACCACGCTCGCCGACGACGAAACGATGCTGGTGCAGTCGGGCCGGCCGGTCGGCGTCTTCCGTACCCACGAGTGGGCGCCGCGGGTGCTGATCGCGAACTCGCACCTCGTCCCGGACTGGGCGACGTGGCCGGAGTTCCGTCGGCTGGAGAAGCTGGGCCTGACGATGTACGGCCAGATGACCGCCGGCTCGTGGATCTACATCGGAACGCAGGGCATCCTGCAAGGCACGTACGAGACGTTCGCGGCGATCGCGGCGAAGCGCTTCGGCGGCAGTCTCGCCGGCACGCTGACGTTGACCGCCGGCTGCGGCGGGATGGGTGGCGCGCAGCCGCTCGCCGTGACGATGAACGCTGGCACCTGCCTCATCATCGACGTCGACGCGCACCGGTTGGCGCGCCGGGTCGAGACTCGTTACCTAGACACCGTCGCCGATTCGCTGGACGAGGCCATCGATCTCGCACTGGCCGCGAAGCGGGAGCGGCGCGCACTGTCGGTCGGCGTAGTCGGCAACGCGGCCGTACTCGTGCCGGATCTTCTGGAACGTGGCGTACCCGTGGACATCGTGACCGACCAGACGTCGGCGCACGATCCGCTGTCGTACGTGCCAACCGGAGTCGAGCCGGCAGACGCGCCGGACTACGCCGCGAAAAAGCCCGAGGAGTTCACCGATCGCGCACGCGCTTCGATGGCGCGCCATGTGGCCGCGATGGTGGGTTTCATGGACGCCGGCGCGGAGGTGTTCGATTACGGCAACTCGATCCGCGGCGAAGCACAGCTTGGTGGATACGAGCGCGCGTTCGCGTTCCCGGGCTTTGTGCCGGCGTATATCCGACCGTTGTTCTGCGAGGGCAGGGGCCCATTCCGCTGGGCAGCGTTGTCCGGTGATCCGGCGGACATCGCAAAGACCGACGCGGCGATCCTCGATCTGTTCCCGGAAAACGAGTCGCTCGCGCGTTGGATCCGGATGGCCGGCGAACGTGTTGCGTTCCAAGGACTGCCGGCTCGGATCTGCTGGCTCGGCTACGGCGAGCGGGACCGCGCCGGCGTACGGTTCAACGACATGGTCACCTCCGGCGAGTTGAGTGCGCCGATCGTGATCGGGAGAGACCACCTCGACTGCGGTTCAGTCGCGTCGCCCTATCGGGAGACCGAGTCGATGGCCGACGGTTCCGATGCGATCGCGGACTGGCCGCTGCTGAACGCGTTGGTAAACACCGCATCCGGCGCGTCCTGGGTCTCCATCCACCACGGCGGCGGCGTCGGCATCGGCCGGTCCATCCACGCCGGTCAGGTGTGCGTCGCAGACGGGACGCCGATCGCGCGCCAGAAGATCGAGCGGGTGCTCACGAACGATCCCGGCATGGGCGTGATCCGCCACGTCGACGCCGGCTACGAGATCGCCGAGGCGGTCGCCGAGACCACCGGCGTACGGATTCCGATGCGGGAGGGGTCGTCATGAGCACCGCTGTCGAACGCTTTGCCGCGTTGTGGGACTCGCTCGCGCCCATTGGCCGAGCGCCGAGTGGACCGTTGGACGGGCCGGCCGGCTCTGGTTATCTGCGCTACGCGTGGACCCACGGCGACCTCGACTGCCGCGAGTGGTTCGTGGAGGAGGCACTCGACCGAGACTTGGACGTCGAGACGGACGGCAACGGCAACATCTGGGCGACCTGGTGCCCCGCTGGGGTCGACGAGCAGATGCCGGCCGTGGTCACCGGAAGCCACCTCGACTCCGTACCACACGGTGGCGCCTACGACGGACCGCTCGGCGTCGTGTCAGCGCTGCTCGCCGTCGACGAGATGCGCGCCCGCGGCGCGACACCGACCGTACCGCTGCGACTCGCCGTCTTCACCGAGGAGGAGGGATCCCGTTTCGGCGTCGCCTGCCTCGGTTCGCGATTGCTGACCGGCTCGATCGCACCGGACAAGGCGCTCGCGCTTACCGATCGCGATGGGCTTCGACTCAGCGACGCGATGCGTATCGGCGGCGTCGAGCCGGACACGGTCGGCGCGGACCCGACGCGTCTCGCGGCCATCGGCGCGTTCGTGGAACTTCATGTCGAGCAAGGCCGGTGGCTCGTCGACGCCGGCCAGCCGGTCGGCATCGCGACCGCGATCTGGCCGCACGGCCGCTATCGTTTCGACTTCCGTGGCGCGGGCAACCACGCCGGTACGACGCGGATGGACGACCGCCACGATCCGATGCTGACCTACGCCTACACCGTGCTCGCAGCGAACAAGGAAGCGCGACTCGCCGGCGCGCACGCGACGGTCGGGCGCGTCTCCGTCGAGCCGAATGCGACGAACGCCGTGCCATCGTCGGTGACCGGTTGGCTCGACGCACGCGCGCCCGACGACGAGATCCTCAAGATGCTCGTCGAGGCCATCACCGTCAAGGCGACCGATCGCGCGACTCGTGACGGCACACAGGTCGCGGTCACCGCCGAATCGGCATCCGGCGCCACCACATTCGATCCGGATCTGGTGGCCACGCTGCGCGCCGTGTTGCCCGACGCACCATTGCTCGCGACCGGTGCCGGACACGACGCCGGCGTGCTGGCGAGCCGCGTGCCGGCCGCGATGCTCTTCGTACGCAACCCGACCGGTGTGTCGCACGCGCCGGAGGAAACGGCGTCCGACGAGGACTGCACGGCCGGTGTGGCGGCGCTCGCGGACGTGCTGACGGAGTTGGCATGCCGGTGAGTCGCCGCGATCAACCGCAGCGTCCCGGCCGGGAGCACCGGACGTTCCACGCCGAACGCGCCTGGCTGTCTGACGCGAATGGCGACCACGCCCGCGTCGAGTCGGACGTGCTGATCGAGGTCAGTGACGGCCGGTTCAGTGCGGTGATCCCCGGCGTACCCGTTGGCGCCGCAGCCACCGACGGAGCGTTGCGCCTGAACGGGCTCACCGTCCCGGGTCTCGCCAACGCTCACTCGCACGCGTTCCATCGCGCGCTGCGCGGGCGTACCCACGGCGGCAAGGGCAGCTTCTGGACGTGGCGCGACGGCATGTACGCGCTAGCCGAGCGGCTCGATCCGGACGCGTACTACTGGCTGGCCCGGGCCACGTACGCGGAGATGGTGCGCGCTGGCATTACGTGTGTCGGCGAGTTCCACTACTTGCACCACGGCCCCGGCGGCACGCCCTACGGAGACCCGAACGCGATGGGTGCCGCGTTGATGTACGCCGCGCGCGACGCCGGCCTGCGCATCACGTTGCTCGACACGCTCTATTTGACCGCGAACGTTGACGGCACACCGCCGACCGGCACGCAACTCCGCTTCTCGGACGGCAGCGCGGACGCGTGGGCGAAGCGGGTCACCGCGCTGCAGGGGCAGCCGCACGCGCGCGTCGGCGTCGCGGCACATTCGGTGCGTGCGATTCCCGCCGATGCACTGCCCACCGTCGTCGCGGTCGCGGCCGGCCGCCCGATGCACGTGCACCTGTCCGAGCAACGTGCCGAGAACGTCGCTTGTCTCGCCGTACACCGTGCAACACCCACGCAACTGTTGGCAGACCACGGATTCCTCGGCCCGACCGCGACCGCGGTGCACGCCACGCACCTCAACGACATCGACCGTACGGCGCTCGGCGACTCCGACACCGGCGTGTGCTTCTGCCCGACCACTGAGCGCGATCTCGCGGACGGCATCGGGCCGGCGCGCGCGCTCGTCGACGGCGGATCGCCGTTGTCGCTCGGCTCGGACAGCCACGCTGTCATCGACATGTTCGAGGAGGCCCGCGCGATCGAGATGCACGAGCGGCTGCGAACCGAGTTGCGGGGCCACTTCGCGGTCGACGAGTTGATGGCCGCCGCGACGCTGAACGGACACCGGGCACTCGGTTGGGACGACGCCGGTGCGATCGCCGTTGGTGCCCGTGCCGACCTCGTGACACTGCGCCTCGACGGGGTACGTACGGCCGGCGCTGACCCGTCCGGCGCAGCTATCTACGCGGCCACCGCGGCCGACGTCACGCACGTTGTGGTGGACGGCGCGACCGTGGTTCACGACGGCCGCCATGCCACCATCGACGTCGGTCCGGCGCTCTCCGCCGCGGTCACGCCGCTCTGGCTGCCGGCCGAAGTGGTGCCGGCGTCGAGTGTTGCCGCACCGCCCGGCGGAACCGGTCCGCCCGGCGGAACCGCACCGCCCGGCGGACCGGCGACATCCGGTGGGTCGGCGATATTCGGTGGACCAGCGACGTCCGGCGGACCGGCGACGTCCGGCAAGGCACCGGCATGACGCTGCTCATCGACAACGTCGGCGAGCTCGTCACGAACGACGTGGCGATCGGGCGCGGCCCACTCGGCATCCTCACCGACGGAGCGCTCGTCGTCGGTGACGACGGCCGCATCGCCTGGGTCGGTTTGCGGTCCGCAGCGCCGGATGCGGACCAGCGGCTGGACGCGGACGGTCACGCGGTTATCCCCGGTTTCGTGGACAGCCACGCGCATCTGGTCTTCGCTGGCGACCGTGCCGCCGAGTTCGCCGCGCGCATGGCCGGCGAGCCTTACACGGGTGGCGGCATCCGCACCACCGTGGCCGCCACCCGCGCCGCATCCGACGACACGCTCCGGGCGAACGTCGCGCGCCTGCGTCGCGAAATGCTGCGGCAGGGCACCACCACGGTCGAGATCAAGAGTGGGTACGGACTGAGCGTCGCCGACGAGACCCGATCGCTGGCCGTGGCACGCGAGTTCACCGACGAGACCACATTCCTCGGCGCACACGTGGTGCCGGCCGATACCGACGCGGACACGTACACATCGCTCGTGTGCGGCAAGATGCTGGACGGCGCGGCACCCTTGGCCCGCTGGATCGACGTGTTCTGCGAGCGTGGCGCGTTCGACGTCGACCAGTCGCGCGCAGTGCTCACCGCCGGCATCGCGGCCGGACTCGGCGCCCGGATCCACGCGAACCAACTGACGCCCGGCGACGGCGTACGGTTGGCCGTCGAACTCGGTGCGGCGAGCGCCGACCACTGTACGCACTTGTCGCCCGCCGACATCGACGCGCTCGCCGGTGCCCCTGCCGACGGCACGACCGGTACGGTCGCCACCCTCCTGCCAGGCGCCGAGTTCTCCACCCGATCCGGCTATCCCGATGCACGCGCGCTGGTGGATGCGGGTGCCACCGTGGCGCTCGCGACCGACTGCAACCCTGGGTCGTCGTACACGTCCGCAATGCCGTTTTGCATCGCGCTCGCGGTGCGCGAGATGCGGATGACGCCGGCGGAGGCGCTGTGGTCCGCCACCCTCGGCGGCGCTCGGGCCTTGCGGCGCACGGACATCGGCCACCTCGGCGTCGGCGCGCGAGCCAACGTCGCCATCCTCGACGCGCCGAGCCACCTTCACTTGGCCTATCGGCCCGGTGTCCCCCTCGTCCACACCGTGCTGCTCGATGGAGAGCCGACATGACCGTGACCGTGACCCCGACCGGTGTGACCGTGGCCGACGTGCTTGCCGTCGCGCGTGGCACCGACCGCATCGAGATCGCGCCGGAAACCGTGGCAGCCATGACGGCCAGCCGCGAGATCATCGACGACATCGAGCGGCAGGCACGGCCGGTCTACGGCGTGTCGACCGGCTTCGGTGCGCTCGCGAACACGTTCATCGCACCGGAGCGGCGCGTCGAACTGCAGCACTCGCTGATCCGTTCGCACGCAGCGGGCGTCGGCGCACCGATGCCGCGCGAAGTTGTCCGCGCCATGATGTTGCTGCGCGTCCGGTCACTCGCACTCGGCCACTCTGGCGTACGCCCACTCGTCGCACAGGCGCTCGTCGAGTTGCTGAACCACGACATCACGCCGTGGGTGCCCGAGCATGGTTCGCTTGGTGCCTCCGGTGACCTCGCGCCGCTCGCGCACTGCGCGCTCGTGCTGCTGGGCGAGGGCTGGGTGCTCAGTAAGGACGGCGAGCGCGCGGCGGCCATGGATGCGTTGGCACACGCCGGAATCCGCCCGATCGACCTCGCCGCGAAGGAAGGCCTCGCGCTCATCAACGGTACCGACGGCATGTTGGGCATGCTGCTGCTCGCGATC
>DATFRR010000065.1:0-14790 GCA_035263025.1 Micromonosporaceae bacterium | reverse complement strand
CCTCCTTGCCGAGCATCGCGGCGGCGAACGAGGGCGCCGCGAGCGCGGAAACACTGCGCGACGTGAATCCGAAGGTGCGCTGGACCCGGCCGGCGAACTCGGTGTCGAACACGCGCAACACCGACCGTACCGCCGGATTTGCCTTGCGGCCGAGCAGCGCGGTCTGGACGTTGACGAGATCGCTGCTGGTCAGCACCACGACGCACCGTGCGGTGTGTGCGGACGCCGAGCGCAGCGTCTCCTGGCGCCCCGCATCGCCGACGATGACCGGGATCCGGCGTTCCCGCGCGACCTCCACGCCGCGTGCGTGTCCATCTCGATCGATGGCGACCACCGCGATGCCCAGATCGTCGAGCGCGATCAGCACGCGCGTGCCGAGGTCACCAAGGCCGACCACGACCACGTGCGAGTCGATCGGTCCGATCAGTCCGCCACTGGCCAGAGCGAGGCGGGCGCTGACCACGATTTCCACCACCGCCGCCGTGACAAGCGGAATGACCGCGATGCTGAGGATCGTGAAGACGATGTGCAGCACCTGCAACCCGAGTGTCGCGGACAGATCGGGCGACGAGCCGCTGAGCGTCGACAGCATCGCGAGATAGAAGCCCTTCCACCAACTCACGTGCTCGATCGGCGCGAGCGTGAACGTGCCGGCGAGCACGATCAGCGCGAGCGCCGCGACCAGCGGGCGGAGCCGGAGCGCGATCAGCGAAAGCGTGGCCAGCACGGCACGCCGCTGGGCGCGCCGATGGACGTCGGCGGCCGAGGCCGGCGCGACCGTCTTCTCGGCATCGGTGACCGCGCGGGTGAGCACCACGTCCGCGTCGCCGGGCGGATCGGGCAACACGCGCGGCTCGGCGACGTCCTGCGTCACGGCGAGACCACAGACCACGTCCTCGGGCCGGGAGTTGCCGCGATCCGTGACGAACATGGGTCGGCCGAACAGCCGCAGCGGTGTCGGCGTCTGTCCGCCCACCGCCGACACGAACGCCGGCGCCGCGACCGCGGTCGCGGACAACACCACGCAGTCGGTGAGAAGGTCGTGAACAGACTCGGCCAACACCTCGTCGAACATCCGCAGCACGATCCGGATCCCGGGCGCGAGCTCGCGCGCCAAAAGCGCGGCGTCGAGGTTGCCGATGTCACTCTGGTCGAGGAACGCAATCGCATCGCTCTCGTCGATGCGCGCCCGGCCGAACGCCGCCGCGTCCAACTCGTCGACGTGGATGAGCTCCAGATCCGATTCGGTCTCGTCCAGCGAGATCGTCCCGCCGCGACCACGGCGGGACAGCAGCACCACGTCCGTGTCCGGCAGCGCACCAAGCTCTGTGACCAGGCGGTAGGCCAACGTGTTGTCACCGCACACGATGTGCCGGCGCCGACGCTCGACGCCGTCGGCATCAGCCTCGGGCTCGGTCACGACGACGATCGTAGCGACGGCCGCCACCGCGCACGAGATTTAATCCGCGCAGCATCGGCGCATCCGGTCAGACCCGACGTTCAACGATTGTGCGAGACGACCGCGACGATGATGTATACGGCGACAAGCACCACGAGCCCGACCGCGACCACGCGAACACGATAGCGCGGCTGGCGTCGCGTACGCAGGCCTTGGCAACCGGCTCCCCGCGTTCCGCAGCGTGACCGGCCTTCGCACCGGCGAAGCCGCGAGCGCATAGCACTCGACGACCACCGCTCCAGCGGGTCAGCTCTCGAGCGCTCCGTGTCGCAACACCGCGTGTACCCCCCACGTCTCGTTGGCGATCTGCGTGACGCGAAGGTCGACCGTCGTGCTGGCGAGCGCGAGTGCGGTCGACCGGTCGACATCGAAGAGACCCTGCATCCACCGCAGCATCGCGTCGAGTGCGTCACCGGTCGCCTCGTTGAGGTCGCTGGAGAAGCCGAATGTGATGCGGCCGGCCGGGGTGACTGCGTGGATGGAGTCGAGCGGCGCGTCGGCGAGCACGTCGACGACGATCTCGCTTGTCATGCCGCATTCGATCGCGGTGCCACCGACCTCGCCGTCGCCTTGCGCGGCATGGCCGTCGCCCAACTGGAGGAACGCGTCGTCGACGGTGATCGGCAGGAAAAGAGTCGAACCGGCGACCAACTCGCGGCAGTCGATGTTCCCGCCGCCGCGGGTGCGCGGCGGGATGGTGGAGTGCTCGCCGGACTCGGCCGGCGGCAGCCCGACGACACCGAGGAACGGCGCGAGCCGGACCCGCAGACCCTGCTGGCTGACCGCGACACCGGCCGCCACATCGACCCGCCACAGCAGCCACGACGGTGCTCCGTCAACGGTGCCCAGTCGGCGGTTGAGCACGTTGTCCCGCCCGCCGGCGACGGTGTAACCCCAGTCGTCCGGCCGGAGCGACTGGAACGTCACGGCAAGCACGTCGCCGGCCCGCGCACCGTGCACCGCGATCGGACCGAGCAGGCAGTGGCCGCGTCGTTCGGGCAGCATCACCGGTGGCAGGTCGCCGGGTTCGCGCTGCGGCGACAGGTATCCGGCGGCGCTCAACGACCGTGCGACCACGGTGTCGCCGGAGTCGATCGTGAGCACCGGAAGGCGGTCGGAGGAGAACACGTCGGTCACGGTCTCCGCCATCGGCTCGAGCTTGTGTACGGCCATTCGGTCGCCTTCCTGTGCGCGAGCGTCGCGTCGGTGCTCCGGACGATCATTGCTCCGGGCTGCGGTGCGCAACCACGCTAACCTCAACGTCGCCGGTGCCGCGACTGCGTTGCGGGTGTGACGTCGCGGTGGGATCGTCGCGAACGTCGGACAAATCGGCTAGTCACCTGATCGGAGAAACGCACATGCGTGCTGTGGTCGTCGAGCGGACCGGGCCGCCCGAGGTGTTGCGTGTGGTTGAAATGGCCGATCCGACGCCCGGCGCGGGTCAGGTTGTCGTCGCGGTGCGGTTCGCCGGCATCGCCTTCGTGGATACCCAGCTCCGTGCCGGTACCGCGACGGTGCCGGCGCCACCGTTGCCGTACGTTCCCGGAACCGCGGTGGGCGGAACAGTGATCGCGGTCGGCGAGGACGTCGACAATGACTGGCTCGGCGTCGACGTGGTCACGTCCACCGGTCGCTCCGGCGGATACGCGACCCGGGCCGCCGCCGCGGTCGCCGACCTGCATCGCGTACCGGCGACGGTCGATCTGCTCTCGGCCACCGCCCTGCTCACCGATGGACGGACCGCGGTCGGACTCGCCCGGGCAGCCACCATCGACCGGGACGACACGGTGGCGGTGACGGCCGCGGCCGGTGGCGTCGGAAGCCTGCTCGTTCAACTCGCGGCGCACGACGGGGCGACGGTCGTTGCCCTTGCCGGAAGTGACGCCAAGCTCGGCCACGCGCGCCAGGTCGGCGCCAGCGCCGGCATCAACTATCGGCATGCGTCATGGCCGAACGACTTGACCGCCGTCGCGCCGGACGGGATCGACGTCGCGTTCGACGGCGTCGGCGGAGACGTGACCGCCGCGCTGTTCGCACACGTACGCCCCGGCGGCCGGTACCTGCCGCATGGCGCGGCCAGTGGCTCGCTCGCACGGGTCGCACCGGACGACGCGGCACAGCGACGAGTCACCGTGATCCCGCTGTCCAACATCGCGGCCACACCGGCGGACAGTTTCCGGCTCGCGGAGGAAGCATTCGCGCTCGCCGGTGGTGGCGTGATCCGACCACTCGTCGGCCAGACCTATCCGCTCGAGGCCGCCGCCGACGCACACGCCGCCATTGACGCGCGCACCACCGTCGGCAAGACGTTGCTTGTCGTCTCGGACTGAGGAGGTGGCGTGAACAACGCCGTCGTCGTCATCGGCGCGGGTTCGGCGGGTCTCGCGGCAGCGAGCGCGTTGCAGCGGCGCGGCATCGACGTGATCGTCTTGGAGCGCGGCCCGAGCGTCGCGATGTCATGGCGGACTCGGCACGACCGATTGCGGCTCAACACCGTGCGTCAGACGTCCGGGCTGCCCGCGTTCCGGATCCCCCGAACCGCCGGCCGCTGGGTGGCACGCGACGCGTACGTGGCCTATCTCGAGGAATTCGCGTCCGCGCGGCGGGTCGACGTGCGGTCCGGCGTCGACGTCGTCCGCGTCGACGTTGGCCACGACGACGGCGATCGGTGGCTCGTGCACACCGCCAGCGAAACGATCCCGACTTCGCACGTCATCGTCGCCACCGGACATGACCGCATCCCGTGGACTCCGACGTGGCCGGGCACGTCCGACTTCGCACCGAATGTTCGCCACGTCGCCGAGGTCGTACGTCCGGCGGACTTTAGCGGACAACGCGTGCTCATCGTCGGTGGCGGCAACTCCGGCATCGATATGGCCGGCCACTTGCTGGACGCCGGGGTCGGTGAGCTGTGGCTGTCGACCCGTACGCCGCCGAACATCCTGCCCGGCGAACTGCACCACGTTCCGCTGCAACTCGTCGCGCTTGCCGGACGGGGCCTGCCCGAGCCGGTACGCGACGGGCTCGCCCGTGCGTTCCAGCGGTACGCGTTCGGCGACCTCGCGGCGTACGGCTTGCCGGCGCCGGCCAACGGACCGTACCGCCACCTGCGCGAGACGGGCGTGACCGTCGCGATCGACCAAGGATTCGTCGCGCACCTCAAGGCCGGTCGGGCTCGGGTCGTCGCCGAGGTGGATCACCTCGATCGATCCGAGGTCGTGCTGCGCGACGGCACACGGCTGCGGCCGGACGTCGTGCTGGCCGCCACTGGGTACCGGACCGGGCTGGCGCCGATCGTCGGACACCTCGGCGTGCTCGATGCACATGGGCGTCCGCGGGCCGTCGCCGGCAGCCGATCCGACCCTCCGGGACTGCACTTCATCGGCTTCCGGCCGGCGATCGAAGGCAACCTGCGACAGCACCCGGGCGAGGCACGGCGGATCACACGTCTGATCCGAGCAAA
The DNA here is from genome assembly GCA_035263025.1 of Micromonosporaceae bacterium. Lineage (GTDB taxonomy): Bacteria > Actinomycetota > Actinomycetes > Mycobacteriales > Micromonosporaceae > DASQPR01. Next base: position 9,868 of record DATFRR010000065.1, on the reverse strand, counting down.
CCTTCGGTAGCGGCACGGTCGGGTGACCGCCCAACGATGGGCGGCCACCCGTGCCGCGCTCCGTACCGGCTCACGCCTCGCGCGGTCGGCTCGGTCGCGTACGCCGGGCACCCCGCGAGTCCGCTCCGCAAGCCGGACCGGCGCTTGTCACCTACTCGATGGCTCGCGTACTACGTGCGGGGGCGTTGCTGCGCACCGTGCGCGGCCACCTTCAGGTCCTCTTGGAAATCGACATATGCCGGCTTTGGCGCGAGGTTGACGTCGTAGAGCGTCGCGTAGCCCTCGCCGGTGAAGAATCCCGGTATCCACGACTCCCCGTCGCCGAAGCCCCAGACTGTGAACGAAATGCATGCCCGCACGGCAAGGCACGCCTGCAGCATCTTGGAGAACTCGTAGGGCTGCGCGAACGTCGCGAGATGGTCGGTCGGCACCTGGTCGGTCGCGTTGTTGACGAACGTGCGCACGTCCGCCTCGGTGATCGCGACCTTGAGGCCCAGATCGGCGTACCGCTGGAGGTCGGCGGTCAGCTGCGTGGGAAAGCCGAACTGGGTGTCGAGGTGACCCTGGTCGCCGACACCGTTTATCGGCACGCCCTGCCCGCGCATCTGCTGGACCCACCCGTAGACGGCGTCCGCCTTGGCATTGCTGCCATCCTCGCCGCCGATGTTGTAGTCGTTGTAGAACAGCAGCGCGTGCGGGTCCGCCGCGTGCGCCCAGCGGAACGCGTCCGCGATGATGCCCGTACCGAGGTGGGAGATCCAGAAGTCGTTCGGGTTGATGCCGGACGGGTTGCTATCGGTAAAGAACTCGTTGGCGACGTCCCACTGCCAGATCTTGCCCTTGAAATGCGTCACCTCGTCGGTGACGTGCTTGTGCAACAGGTCGCGCAACTCGGCGTTGTCGATAGTGCCGTTTGCGACGCCGGTGGTGAGCCAATCCGGCAGCTGGTTGTGCCAGAGCAGCGTGTGCCCGCGAACCAGCTGGCCGTGCTGTTGGGCGAACGCGACCAGCCGATCGGCGTCGGACCAGTCGTACGTCCCCTGCGTCGGCTCGACGACCTGCCACTTCATTTCGTTTTCGGGAGTGACGACGGAGAACTGGTCGCTGACGATCTTCTGATAGTCGGCGGTGACGAGATCGAACGGAGTCACCGCGGTGCCGATCCGGAGCCCGATCGGAGCCGCGAGCGCACGTAGCGAGTCCGGCGGCGGCTGGAAATGCGCTGCGCGCGCGGGTGCGGCGCCGGCGGCGGTGCCGAGCGCAACGGCGGTCGCAAGGGTCGCGACGCCGAACGTGAACAGCCGACTGAGATTCATGTAAGACCTCCCCAGGTGCGGGTGACGCCGCTGGTCAACCCTTTGACCGCGTCGGAAAGCGCTTGCGATGCCACGCTCCGAGGCGACGAAGAACAGCAGCGTCAGATGGATGGACACTGCGCGGTCAGCATCGCGGATGATTCCTATCGATGTCAATCGTTGTCGATAACGTTTTCCACAGTTATTCTGCGTCGCATGAACCTCACCCGCCGCGTCACCATCCGCGACGTGGCTGCGCGGGCGGAGGTGTCCATCGCCACCGTCTCGAAGGTGATCAACGGCCGTTACGGCGTGGCCAGCGACACGATCGAACGCGTCGAACGTGTCATCGCCGACCTCGGCTACGAGGCGAGCCTCGCGGCGCAAAGCCTGCGCAACCGGCGTACGAACGTGATCGGTGTGCTCGTCGCGGACTTCGAGCCGTTCAGCACGGAAGTCCTCAAGGGAGCGGCGGACGCGATCCGCGGGACCGGCTTCGAGCTGGTCGTCTACTCGGCCGGCGGCCGCGTCGGCGAGCACGTCGGCTGGGAGCGTCGCTACCTTTCGCGGCTGAGCGGCACGCTGGTGGACGGCGCGGTCATCGTCACGCCGACCGTGACCGACATCAACTACGGTGCCCCGATCGTCGCGGTCGACCCGCATACCGGACCGTCCGAGATGCCCACCGTGGACGCCGACAACTGGCACGGCGCCTGCCTCGCAGTGGGTCACCTGCTCGACCTCGGCCACCGCCGGATCGCAATGATCAGCGGGCGGCCCGACCTGCAGTCCGCGCAGATGCGCGAAGGCGGTTACCGGGCGACGTTGACCGCCGCCGACATTCCGGTGGACGAGTCGCTGATCCAACTCGGCGCGTACGACCCGGACGTCGCGCGACAAGCGGCATACAGCTTGCTGACGATGCCGGACCGGCCGACCGCGATGTTCGCGGCGAACGACCTGTCGGCGATCACCGCGATGGAGGTGGCCGCGGAGTTGGGGCTGCGGGTGCCGGACGACCTATCGCTGGTCGGCTTCGACAACATTCCGGAATCCGCGCTGGCCACGCCACCGTTGACGACCGTCGCGCAGCCCATTCGGCAGATGGGTCAGCACGCCATGGAGCTGCTCGTCCGGCTCATCCGCGAGGAGCCGGTGGAGACCAACCACATCAGGTTGACGACCCAGCTAGTCGAACGACAATCGACCCGCGCGGCCGGTCGCTGATGCCACAAGTAGATCTGCCGCTCGACGAGCTGCGCCGCTATCGCAGCAGCGTCGTGCCGCCGCCGGATCTGCATGAGTTCTGGCGCGGCACCCTCGCCGAGGCGGCACATCACGACGTCAACCCGACGTTCACCCGGGTAGACAACGGACTCGTCGTGGTCGAGACCTACGACGTGACGTTTCACGGGTACGGTGGGCATCCGGTACGCGCATGGCTGCACCTGCCTGCCGAAGCCGTACGGGACTCGGACCGCCTCGGCGCGGTCGTGCAATACCAGGGGTATAACGGCGGCCGTGGCCTGACACACGAACACATCTTCTGGGCGTGTGCCGGCTACGCCCACCTCGTCGTCGACACTCGAGGCCAGGGCAGCGGCTGGGCCGTTGGAGACACCGGCGACCCGGTTGGCGCAGGACCTACGCAGCCGGGGTACATGACGCGCGGCATCGAGGATCCGCGTGACTACTACTACCGCCGCGTGTACGTGGACGCGGTGCGCGCGGTCGACGTGGTGCGCAGTCATCCGGTCGTTGACGAGAAACGGATCGCCGTCACCGGCGGGAGCCAGGGCGGCGGCCTCGCGCTTGCCGTCGGGGCGCTCGCCTCCGGCGTGGCCGCGGTGCTTCCCGACGTACCGTTTCTGTGCGACTTTCCGCGCGCGACACGGATCGCGGGGACCGATCCATACGCCGAGATCGCTCGCTACCTGCAAGCGCACCGCGATCGGGTCGAGCAGACGTTCCAGACCCTGAGCTACTTCGACGGCGCGGTGCTCGCACGCGACGCGACGGCACCCGCGTTGTTCTCCGTTGCGCTCATGGACGAGACCTGCCCGCCGTCGACGGTGTTCGGCGCGTATCACGCGTACGCCGGTGACAAGCAGATCGAGGTGTACGAGTTCAACGACCACGAGGGCGGCGAGGCGTTCCACCGCACCCGACAACTCGAGTGGTTGCCGCGCGTTGTCGGCGTCGCGGCAGGCGGCGGCGCCCGAGCATCGTGAGGGTCGCGCATCCGCACATTGTTAGCTGATTTCGAGGTGGCTCCGTTACCGTGGACCGGTGAGTTCTGACAGCGGCGCGATAACCGCTGTGCCGGTTGCCGATGACGTCGACTGAGGACGTCGCTAGCCCGCGGCCACGGGTAAGCGTCCGCCGACGCGGAGTGGTCGCGGGCCTGTTGGTTGTTCTCGTCGTCATCGCGTTGGCGCTCTACTACTGGGGTTCGACCGGATCGAGTGGATCGCCGCCACGTGCTGCGCCGCGCCCCAGCCCGTCGCCGAGCAAGGTGCCGACCACTGCCGAGATCTTCGATGCCGTGGCGCCATCGGTGGTGTCCATCGTCGCCATCCCGTCCGGCAAGAGCCACATCGAGCTGTCCGGCACCGGCATCATCGTGAACGCGGACGGCACCATCCTCACCGCGCTGCACGTCGTCAAGGGCGCCGGCACGATCCACGTGACGTTCGCGGACGGCACGACGTCGGCCGCCACGGTCACCAGCGCGGACCCCACGATCGACATCGCCACGCTTGGCCCGGCGACCCTGCCGTCGATCGTGGTACCGGCGGTGCTCGGCAGTTCTTCGCGGCTGAACGTCGGCGACAACGTGGTCGCGATCGGCAACCCGTTGGGGCTGACCGACACGACGACCGCCGGTGTCGTGTCGGGCCTGGATCGTCTTGCCGAGGCACCGGACGGCGTACACCTGACCGGACTCATCCAATTCGACGCGGCGGTCAACCCCGGCAGCTCGGGCGGTCCGCTGCTGGATGCCAAGGGCGAAACCGTCGGCATCGTTGTCGCGCTCGCCAATCCCACCAACCAGGACACGTTCATCGGCATCGGGTTCGCCGTACCCATCGGCACCGCGGTCGCGGGCGGCGGTCCGGGACCACAGCAATGAGCAACCACCATCCCGACGAGTCGTAGGCACGGCGAGGAGCGAGGACGCACCCATGCAGAGTTCGAACCCGATGGAGCAGGTGCTCTACGAGGTGAAGAAGACCATCGTGGGGCAGGACGCACTGCTGGAGCGGCTTCTCGTCGCGCTGCTGTCGCATGGGCACTTGCTGGTCGAGGGCGTTCCAGGCCTCGCCAAGACGCTCGCCGTCAAGGCGCTGGCCGGCGCGGTCGGCGGGCAGTTCCACCGTGTGCAGTTCACGCCCGACCTGGTGCCGGCCGACATCGTCGGCACCCGCGTCTACCACCAACGCACCGGCGAGTTCCAGGTCTCGTTCGGGCCGGTGTTCACGAACCTGCTGCTCGCCGACGAAATCAACCGGGCGCCCGCGAAGGTGCAGAGCGCGCTGCTCGAGGTGATGCAGGAGCAACAGGTCACGATCGGCCGCGAGACCTACCCGGTGCCACAGCCGTTCCTCGTCATGGCGACCCAGAACCCGATCGAGTCGGAGGGCACCTATCCGTTGCCGGAGGCGGCGGTCGACCGCTTCATGATGAAGGTGGTCGTAAGCTACCCGAGCCCGACCGAGGAGTACGTCATCGTCGAGCGCGCCATCGCCGCGCCACCGACCGGCCGGGCCATCGTCGATCTCGCCGCGCTCGGCGACATGCAAGCCCGAGTGCAGCAGGTGTACGTCGACCCCGCGCTGATCGAATACTCGGTACGGCTGGCCAACGCGACCCGCCGCCCGGACGACATCGGGCTTGGCAAGCTGTCGCGCTACGTCATGTTCGGCGCGAGTCCACGGGCGTCGATCAACCTCGTCCTGGCGGCCCGCGCGCTCGCCTACATCCGGGGGCGGGACTACACGCTCCCCCACGACCTGACCGACCTCGCGCTGGATGTGCTGCGGCATCGTCTCGTGATGTCCTACGAGGCACTCGGCGACGACGTCACCGCCGACAGCGTGCTGATCCAACTCCTGGACGCGCTGCCGGTTCCGACCGTGCCGGCCGGACGACCGCCACGGCGATGACCGGCTTGTCGGACCGCCTGCTGCGGCGGCTGGAGTGGAAGGTCGTCCGTCGACTCGACGGGCAACTCCAGGGCGCCTTCCGCACGGTGTTCCGTGGCACCGGCATTGACTTCGCCGACCTGCGTGCGTACACCACCGACGACGACGTACGCCACATCGACTGGAACGTCACGGCGCGGATGGACGAGCCGTACGTCCGCCAGTACACCCAGGATCGGGATCTCACCGCGTGGCTGGTGCTCGACCGGTCCGCCTCGATGCGGTTCGGTGCCGAGGATCACACCAAGGACTCGGTGCTCACCGAACTGTCGGTCTGCCTGGCCCGATTGTTCACGCACAGCGGGAACCGGGTCGGCACGATCCTGTTCGACAACCAGTTCCAGCGGGTCGTCCCGCCCCGCACCGGTCGGACCCACGTGCTGCGGCTGACGCATGAGTTGATGCGCGCCACGGGTACGCCATCGGATGGTCGCGTCACCGACCTCGACGCCATGCTCCGCCTCGCCGAAGCGACCGCGCGCCGGCGCAGCCTGCTGTTTGTGATCTCCGACTTCATCGGCGAGGTCGATTGGGAGCCGGCGCTCACTCGGCTCGCGGGGCGACATGAGGTGGTCGCGATCCGGGTCGTCGACCCGTCGGAGGTCGACCTGCCCGACGTCGGGCTGATCCTGGTCGAGGACGCAGAGACCGGCGAACAGGTGCTCGCCGACACCAGTGACCCGCTGTTCCAGCAACGACTTCGCAACGAGGTCCGTCAGCATGACCTCGCGGTGGCCGCCGCCATGCGGCGCGCCGGGGTGAGCGCGCACCGCGTGGGTACCGATGAGGACCTGGCGCTGGCGCTGATCGATATGGCTCGGCTATCACAGCGCAGGCGACGATGAGTTTCACCTATCCCTGGATGCTCGCGGTCGCGGCGGTGGTGTGTGCCGGGCTGGCGGTCGCGTACCGGTCCCTGAATCGCCGCCGCGCCGCGTCACTCGCCGCCGCCGGCCTCACGATCGGCGAGTCCCGGCGAGCGCGCCTGCGCCGGCAGGTCCCGCCCGTGCTGTTCCTCGTCGCGATCGCGCTGTTGCTGGTCGGTGCGGCGCGTCCGCAAGCCACCGTCAAACTGCCCCGCACCGCCGGCACCGTCATTCTGGCGTTCGACGTCTCGAACAGCATGACGGCAACCGACGTCACGCCGAGCCGGTTGGCCGCTGCGCAGGCCGCTGCGACCAGGTTCGTTCGCGCGCAGCCGGACTCGGTGGACATCGGAGTCGTCGCGTTCGACCAGGGCGCGCTGACGTCCCATGCGCCGTCCAACGATCACGACCAGGCGATCGACGCGATCAAGCAGTTGCATGCGGCCGGCGGGACGTCACTCGGGCAAGCGATCCTCGCGTCGCTGACCGCGATCGTCGGCCGCACCGTGAGCTTGCCTGATCCGTCCAGTGACACGCCGCCGCCGAACCTCGGTTACTGGGGATCGGCCACGATCGTGCTGCTATCGGACGGCGAGAACACCGCCGGACCGGATGCCGTTGCCGCCGCGCAACTCGCGTCCGACGCCGGCGTACGCATCGACACTGTTGGCGTGGGTACGGCGACCGGCACAACGATCGAAGTCGACGGCTATCAGGTGGCCACCGCGCTCAACGAGGATCTGCTGAGCCAGATCGCGCAGACGACGGCGGGTTCCTACCATCCGGCCGCCGACGCCCAGGCGTTGGACACCGTCTACCGATCGCTCGACTTGCACATCACCACGCGATCGCAATCGGTGGAACTCACCGCGGTGGCCGCCGGGCTGGGCATGGTGTTTCTGATGATCGGTGGGCTGCTGATGATCAGCTGGTACGGGCGGATCCTCTGATGTCTCTGACGTGGCCCTGGGCCCTGATCGCGCTGGCGGCGTTCCCGGCGCTGTTGGGCTATCGATGGTGGACCCGCCGACGTCGACGCCGGCACGCACTGCGCCTGTCGAGCGTCGCGCTGGTCCGCGCAGCCCTGCCCGGCCAGTCAGCGTGGCGGCGGCGCATTCCACTGTGGCTGCTCGCGACGGCGTTCGTGATTCTCGGCGTCGGCGCCGCGCGACCGCACACCACCGTGGTGTCGCCCTCGGACCGGTCCGCGATCGTGCTGGCCATCGACCAGTCCGCGTCGATGTGCTCCACCGACGTGACGCCGAACCGGCTGACCGCCGCCGAGAACGCAGCGGTCGACTTCGTCAAGTCACAGCGCAACGGCACCAAGATCGGCCTCGTGGTGTTCTCCGGCATCGCGGCCATCCGGGTGCCGCCGACCACGGACAAGAACGCGCTGATCGCGGCCATCAACGAGCTGCGTACGTCGCGGGGCACCGCGATCGGCCTCGGCATCCTGTCTGCGATCGACGCCATCGCTCAAGTGAATCCGGACGTCGCTCCGACCGGCGTCGACCTGTCGGCAAGCGGGCCTGGCACCGCGCGCGACTTCCAACCAGACACAGTTGTGCTCCTCACCGACGGTGCGAACACCCAAGGCGTCGACCCGGTCACGGCAGCGCAGCAGGCCGCCGCGCGACACGTTCGCATCTACACGATCGGCTTCGGCACCACGCAGCCCGCGCCGTTCGTCTGCGGCGCCAACCAGCTTGGCCCCGGCTCATTCGGTGGCGGTGGCTTCGGTGGCGGTGGCTTCGGCGGTGGCGGTGGCTTCGGCGGCGGCGGGCGCGGCCGCGCTCAGACCATCGACGTCGACACGCTCACGAAGGTCGCCACGACCACCGGAGGCAAGTATTTCGAAGCCACCGACGCTAAGGAACTGTCCGACACGCTCCAGCACCTCCCGGCCTCGATCACGCTCGAACACCGGAAGGCAGAGATCACCGTCTGGTTCGCGCTGGTTGGCGCGCTGTTCGCGATCGCGGCCATCGCGCTGACGTACTGGTGGAACCGGCCGGCGAGGCCCCGCTCGACGATCCGCGACGCCGCGGCGACCGGGGTGGCGTCACCGGGGTGACAGGTGGGTCCGAAACCCGACTGCGCCGCCCGTTGCCGACCGTCTGGGCAGTTTCGCCTGGCCGGCGGCGCGCAGGGATGAGTTTGCGCTGAGGCGCAGCTCATCGCCGCCTCACCAATCTGTAACGGTGCAAAGTTTGGGTTATACGCTTGATGGGCGTGGACGACCGGACCACCCGGTTGCAGACCGAGTCGACGCAGACAGGTGGATACGATGGATGCCGCTAGCGATCTTGTAGCGGTGGCGTTGCTGGCGGAGCCGATCCGCCAACGGCTGTACGCATACGTCCGCGACCGGCACGAACCGGTCGGCCGTGAGGACGCCGCGACGCACGCTGGCATCACGGTCAAGCTCGCCGCGTTCCACCTCGACAAGATGGCCGATGCGGGTTTGTTGGATGTGGAGTTCCGCCGGTTGTCGGGTCGCGTTGGACCCGGCGCCGGCCGACCCGCCAAGCTCTACTCGATCTCGCCACGCTCCTTCTCGGTCGTCATCCCACCCACGCGCTACGCGCTGGCTGCGTCGATGATGGCGACCGCGTTGTCCGGGGGATATTCGGGCTCCGACGGTGCCGCGGCACTGCAAGACGTCGCGGCGACGGTCGGCGAACAGCTGGGCGAGGACGTCCGGGCCCAGGCGCGCACGAGGGGCGCCCGCCGCGAGGCGGTAACCCGGAAACTCGCGCAGCTCGGGTACGAACCGCGCGCCCAGGATTCGGGCGAGCTGACGCTGCGCAACTGCATCTTCTCCGAGCTGTCAGCATCACACCGCGACCTCGTGTGCGGCATGAACGTCGCGCTCGTCCGCGGCCTCGTCAGCGGCGCGCATCTGCGAAGCATCAACGTCGAGAAGCGTCCCACCGACGGGAGCTGCTGCGTACGGTTGACCGGACGCTGAGCCCGAAGCACTAGGAGCAACGGCCTCGGAGGCCAGCGGCGCACCAACGAGTGCCGAAGACTGCGAGTCGAACAGCCCGCCGAGAAGGTCTACAAGACCGCTGTCCCCCGTCTCCGCGGCGGTCAACACGTGTCGCGTCGGGCCATGTACCAACCGGTGCACGGTACGCAGCAGCGCACGTTCCATCGCGACGTGAACATCGGGCGGCACGCCGCCGGCGGCGCGGGCCAGCTCCTGCCGGGCGATGTGCTCGGCGTCGCCGCGGATCCGCCGCAGCGACGCGGCCGCCGCCTGCCCGGCCAGCCACCGCAGATAGCGCTGCAGCTCGTGCTCGATGATGCCCTCGGCGACCTCGACATCGTGCATGAGACCCTGCGCTCCGGCGGCCGCTTCGTCACGCAGGTCCGCGAGGTCGAGGAGCCGGACCGACGGGAGCGCTCGGACGTCCGGGTCGACGTTGCGCGGCAGCGACAGGTCGACGAGCGTGAGGCGTCCGGATGCGTTTGGGCGAGCCGCAGCCGGGCGAGC
>DATFRR010000064.1:0-24276 GCA_035263025.1 Micromonosporaceae bacterium | reverse complement strand
CGACAGCGGGACTGAATCTCGGCCGCGTAAGCGACACAGGAGTTCGCCTCGGCGTCACAGCACCTCTGCCTAGCGGCGGGGGCCGATGAACAACGCCTGCGTACCCCTGCCGATCGGTCCCACCTCGTCGTAAAGCCTGGTGTCGGCGAGCCCGATGCCGCCGATGTCGGTCGTCGTGGCCGCGTCCAGGCACACGAACTCGCCATCCGGATAGCGGTGCAAGTGCACCGTCAGTTCGGGGTTCACGAACACGTGCGTACGGAAGTCGATGACGTGGCTGATGCCGTTGCCCGAGTCGGCGGCGATGAGCACGCGCGACAACGGTCGAGTCGGCTCGCCGGCGACCAGCGGTGCCCGCATGCGAAACCACACCGTCGCCGGGCCGGCGGCCGCGAACGAACCGACCGCGTAGCGCGTCTCCATCCCGGTGTGGTAGCCGACGTCGAAGCCGAAGTCGGTCAACGTCGCGGGCAACTCGGCAGCGTCGGTCGGTGGCGGCGGCGCCGGCGCACGGTGTTCCGGCATGGGCTCGTCGGCGATACGGATGCGGACGGCACTCGCCCGCATGACCGTACGGCCGTCGTCGGTCGCCATCGTCGCGTCGACCATCTCGATGCTGCGACTCGAGTGGATGACCCTCGTCGCGATCGTCAGCACGTCGATCGGCACCGGCCGAAGGATGTCGACGGTGATGCGCGCAACTCGCATGTCGGATCGTGCGTCTGCGCGGCCCTCGATCTCGTGGCCGAGCAACGCGGCCGGTGGTCCGGCGTGCTGCGCGGTCGCGTCCCAAGGTCCACGGGTTAATTCGGTCGCGGCAAAGCGCGACGTGTGCGGCTCGCGAGGGTCGAGCCGCTGGAAGAACGCATCCGGCACCGGATCATTGTGCGCTACCTTGATCGCCACCGCCGGTCACGCCCACCGGCCGCTGCTCGCGGGGCTCACCGCCGCTGCTCGCGCCGCCGAGACAGCGTCACCACTCCTCGTCCGGGACCAGCTCGCCGCTAGTCAGGTTGAATCCGCGCTCGGTGTAGAACTCGACTCGCCGCTCTCCCAAGAAAGACGAGCAGCGAATGAAGTCTGTCGGCTTGAGTTTGGGATCGGCCGCGAGCTTGACGTAGCCGAAGCGCTCGTCGCGGCGGATGGTCCCGTCCTGGATCGACGATAGGTCGAGGTACTGAACTTTCCAAGACGAGTCATCGCCCCAGACGCAGCCCCATACGAAGCCGAAGTCGCCGCCGGCCGGCCACTCGTCGTCGGTCGGCTTCCAGTACATCGAGCCAGGTAGCTTCCGACCGTCGTGGATGTCCCACCAGTCCGGGACATAGAACCCGACCGGACAGAAGCCGTTGGACGCGGGCTCCTCGGCCGCGATGATCTCGCCAGAATGCAGATCCAGAACCGCGGTGGCGGTGTAGTTCGGCGAGATCAGCGCGAACATGCGGTCGCCTTGGCGGAACGGTTCGAACGTCTGCAGCATGCTGTAGTTGCGGTCGTAGGCGGCGACGACATCGTCGCCGGCCAGTACGTCGACGTGCACCTGCGTCCACTTGCCGGGGGGCGACGTCGTCGTGACCCGTGCCCGGTAGCGATCTCGAGGCTTCGGCAGGCTCGGGGGTTGCCACAACTCGGTGGTATCGATCTCCTCGATCCAGTAGCGCTGGTTGCGACCGCCGGCAGCCTCAACTCGCCCGATGGATTCGCGCAGCAGATTCTCGGCCTCCGGCCGCGTTCGACGTGTGCCGAATGCGTGCACGTGCCCGCCGGCCGACTCCGCGCGGACTTCAAAGATGTGACGTGCGTCGGGCGCGGTCATGCGACGACCGCGTCCATCGCGCGATAGATGCGCTTCTCCGAAATCGGGTACGGCGTGCCGATCGCTTGCGCGAACAGATTGACCCGCAACTCCTCGATCATCCACCGAACCGCCCGGACCTCGGGCCACATCGAGGCGCCGTCGGGGAGTTCGGTGAGCCACTGGGCAAACTCGTCCTGTACGGTCGTCACGATCGCCAGCTGCGCCCGGTCGCGTGCCGGATCGAGCGGCAGCCGCTCCAATCGTCGTTCCGTGGCTCGCAGGTAGCGCGCAAGGTCGGTCAAGCGGACCACGCCGGTCTGGGTCACGAATCCCGGATACACGAGTCCGGTCAGCTGCGCGCGGATGTCGGCTACGGACGACAAGACCGCGGCCGGTACGGGCGACGGCAACCGCTCCTCGACCGCGTGCCAGCCGGCGAGTACCGTGCGTACCTTGGCGATCACGTCGTACGTCGAGTCGTGCAGATCCGCCCGCGCTAAGTCTCGGAGCGCAGCGAACGTGACCTCGTCCCGTGCCGGCCCACCGTTCTCGGCTACCAGCGCATCGACCGCTGCGTCGACGCAGTCTGCCAGCAACTCGCCCACGTTGTGGCTCGGGTTGCGCATGAGCGTGAGCTTGGCGTCGTTCGGCAGTCGCTGAGATATCGCGGGAATCGGCGAAGCGATGCCGAGCAGCAGCAGCCGCCGGGTACCGGCGACCATCGCGATGTCCGCCGCTCGCGGATTGTCGTAGACGCGCACCGCGACCGAGGTGCGTTCGTCGGACAGGGCCGGGTACGCCGTCACCACGTACCCACCGGTCTCCCGCTCGAGCACGGCGGGCAGCGCGTTGCCGGCGTGACCGGTGGACGGCCACGACGTGAGGCCGGACTGCTCGATGCCGGACGCCGCCGAGGCGACGACTGCCTGCGCGGCAACCCGCAACGAGGCCCGCAGCGCGTCGAGATCCTTACCCTCGGCGAGCGTCGCGCCAGCGTCGTCCAGCACGCGGAACGTCATGCGCAAGTGTTCAGGGACGCGCGCCAGATCCCAGTCCCCGCCGTCGATCAGGACACCCGTCATGCGCCGGAACTCGCGGGCGAGCGCTGGACGGAGCGGCTCGTCCGGGGCCGTACGGCCATCCGGCGACAACCGTTGCAGAGCGGTCGCCGCGGTGTCCGGTGCCGGTACGAGATGCACGCGCTTCGCCTTGGGCAGCGACCTGATGAGTGCCGTGACGAGGTCGTGGCGCAACCCGGGCACCTGCCACTCGAAGGGCTCGGCACGCAATGTGGGCAACACCGGCAGCGGTACATTCACCGTGACGCCGTCGTCCGGCGAGCCCGGCGAGAACTCGTACGCCAGCGGCAGCGCCAGACCGTCCACGGTGAACGCGTCGGGAAAGTCGCGCGGATCGACGGCAGCCGCGTCGCGACTCACTAGCATGGACAACTTGAAAGAAAGAACGTCCGGCCGGGTTTGCCGGACTGAAGCCCACCAGGTGTCGAAATGGCGACCGGACACCACCTCGGCGGGGACCCGAGAGTCGTAGAACGCGTAAAGCTCGTCGTCGCTGACCACGATGTCGCGCCGCCGCGCGCGATGCTCGAGCTCTTCGACCTCGTCGCGCAGCGCCTGGTTCTCGCCGAAGAACTTGTGGTGGGTGTCCCAGTCGCCTTCGACGAGTGCGTGCCTGATGAACTCCTCCCGGCACAGCACCGGATCGATCCGGCCATAGTTCACGCGACGCGCGGCCACGAGCGGTACGCCGTAGAGAAGCACCTTCTCCGACGCCATCACGGCGGCCCGCTTGCGTTCCCAGTGCGGCTCGCTATACGTACGCTTGACCAGGTGTCCGGCGAGCGCCTCGGCCCACTCCGGCTCGATCTTCGCGACCACACGGCCCCAGAGCCGGGACGTCTCCACGAGTTCGGCGGCGAACACCCACCGCGGCTGGGTGCGGAAGAGCGCCGAGCCGGGCGCGATCGCGAACCGCGCGCCGCGCGCGCCGGCGTACTCGTGGCGCTGCCGGTCGCGCGTCGTCGGCTCGCGCCCGCGTCCAGTCGACTGCGCGGCGCTGGGTGCATCTTTCAAGCCGATGTGCGACAGCAGACCGGCCAGCAGTGACTGGTGGATCCGCGTGGCATCCGGCTCGGCGGGCAAATCCTGCTCACGCGGCACGGTGATGCCGAGCGTCACGACGGTTTGGCGCAGCTGGGTGTAGATGTCCTGCCACTCGCGCACCCGCAAGAAGTTCAGGAACTCGGCACGACACATCTTGCGGAACTGGCTGCCGGACAGCGCCCGCTGGCGCTCGCGCAGGTACGTCCAGAGGCTCAGGTACGCCAGGAAGTCCGACTCGGGGGAGGTGAACCGCGCGTGCTTCTCGGCGGCCGCCTGAAGCTTCTCGGTCGGTCGTTCCCGTGGATCGACAATGGACAATGCGGCCGCGATGACCATCACCTCGCGTACCACGCCGTTGCGTTCCGCCTCGAGGATCATCCGTGCCATGCGTGGATCGACCGGCAGCGCCGCGATCCGGCGGCCGAGCGGCGTCAGCCGGTCCGCCGCCGTGCTTGACAACGGAGCGCCGCCGACCGTGTCGCCGCTGACCGTGGCGAACGCGCCGAGTTCGTGCAGCAGCCCGACGCCGTCGGCGATGTTGCGGCGATCCGGCGGTTCGATGAACGGGAACGTCGCGATGTCGCCGAGGCCGTACGCGGTCATCTGCAGGATCACGCCGGCGAGGTTGGTACGCAGGATCTCCGGCTCGGTGAACTCCGGCCGGGACTCGAAGTCCGCCTCGGAGTAGAGCCGGACGCAGATGCCGTCCGCGGTGCGCCCGCATCGACCCTTTCGCTGGTTCGCGGACGCTTGCGAGATCGCCTCGATCGGCAGCCGCTGCACCTTCAGCCGATGGCTGTAGCGCGAGATCCGAGCCGTACCGGGGTCGATGACGTAGTGGATGCCCGGCACCGTGAGGCTCGTCTCCGCGACGTTCGTGGCGAGCACGATGCGCCGCCCACGATGCGGCGCGAACACCCGGTGCTGCTCTGCCGTCGACAGCCGCGCATAGAGCGGCAGAATCTCGGTGTTGCGCAACATCAGCGCGGTCAGCGCCTCAGCGGTGTCGCGGATCTCGCGCTCGCCGGACAGGAACACAAGGATGTCGCCTGGCCCTTCGGCCTGTAGCTCGATGGCCGCCTCGCAGATCGCGGTGATCTGGTCGCGCGGCTCGGCGTCGTCGGCCGGCTCGGCGGCGGTGCCGCGCCGCGGTGCGTTCGCCGTCGGTTCGTCGAGGTCGTCCTGCTCGGGTGGCTCCGGCGTGAGCGGGCGGTAGCGCACCTCAACCGGGTACGTCCGGCCGGACACCTCGACGATCGGCGCGTCGCCAAAGTGCCGCGAGAAGCGCTGCGGATCGATCGTCGCGCTCGTGATGATGAGCTTCAGATCGGGCCTGCGCGGCAGTAGCTGCTTGAGGATGCCGAGGATGAAGTCGATGTTGAGGCTCCGCTCGTGCGCCTCGTCGACGATGATCGTGTCGTACTGCTCCAGCAACCGGTCGCCCGGCAGTTCGGCGAGCAGGATGCCGTCCGTCATGACCTTCACGAGCGTGTCCGCGCTTACCTGGTCGGTGAAGCGCACCTTGTAGCCGACCGCGCCGCCAAGCTGAGTGCCGAGTTCGTCGGCGATGCGATCCGCGACGGTCCGCGCCGCGATCCGGCGCGGCTGCGTGTGCCCGATCAGGCCGTCGACGCCACGACCGAGTTCGAGGCAGATCTTCGGCAGCTGCGTGGTCTTGCCCGATCCGGTCTCGCCGGCCACGATCACTACCTGGTGATCGCGGATCGCCGCGGCGATGTCGTCCTTGCGCTGCGAGATCGGCAGCTCAGGCGGGTACGAGATGGCCGGCACTCCAGCCGCGCGCGCGATGCGTCGAGCGGCCGCGGCATCGAGGGCGGCCGCGACGGACTCGATCGCGCCGGGCTTGGTCTCCGCGCGGCTGCGCTGCATGCCTTCCAGACGCCGCCCGATGCGATGCCGGTCCCGGATCGTCAGCTCGGGCAGCCGTGCGATCAGGCGGTCGATCTCCGCGGCGCTCGGGGTAGCCATGACGCACGAAGCATAGGCCGGCACACCAGCACATCCACCAGTGATTTACCCGTCACGGATCATGCTGGACAGACCGAACTAGCCAACCGATCGGGAGTCGGTGATGTGCAGCTCGTCGACGAGCGCCTCGAGCGCCGGCAGCGCGCGGGTCAGCGCGTCGGCGTGCTTGGCCGGCAGTCGCGCCACGCACTCCGACACGATCGCGGTGCGCCGGTTGCGGATCCGCTCGTGGATCCGGTTGCCCTCCGGCGTGATGCGCACCGACGCGGTACGCAAGTCGGCGGGGTCCCGAATGCGCTCGACCAGACCGGCCTCGTCGAGCTTGCTCAGCACGCGCGACAGCATCGTCGGATTGAGGCCCTCGAGCTCGGTTAACGCCGCGATGGACAGTGGACCCCGCCCGGCGACCAGGCCGAGCACCGAGGCCTGCGTCGGCGTCAGTCCCTCGCCGGTGGCCGACGCGTTCAGCTGACGCGCGAGCTTGCCCACCACTCGGCGCAGCCGCGTGACCGAGTCGTTGTCCATCGCGTCTCCACTTGCTGTCCGTTTGCCGCACGAGGCTGGCTATCCGTGCCGTTTCGAGTGTGCCGCACGACTGGAGCAATCGCGGTCCGACGCGCGCCATTTAGTTGCTTGCCGGCAAGCAGTGTAATCTACCGTTGTGCGTACCGTTGTCGGCCAGGCGCCCCCGAGCACGACGGCGGCGGACGACGACGGCGGAGCGAACCCACGACGCTGGCTGATCTTCGCGATCGTCTCCGTCGGCATGTTGATGGCGTCGATCGATCAGACGATCGTGGCCACCGCGCTGCCGGCCATCGGGCACGAGTTGCACGCCCCGATCAACTGGGCGGGCTGGACGATCACGGTGTACGCGCTGGGACGCGTCCTGGTCCTGCCGCTCGCCGGTCGGGTGTCCGACCAGTACGGTCGCCGGACGGTGTTCCTCGTCGCCATCGCGATGTTCACGCTCGCATCGCTGTTCTGCGGGCTGGCCGACAACATCTACGAGTTGCTCGTGCTGCGCGCGGTGCAGGCGATCGGTGGCGCCGGGTTCATTCCGTCCGCCACCGGTATGGTCGCCGATAACTTCGGCGCGCAGCGCGATCGCGCCGTTGGCATGTTCACGAGCATCAACCCGATCGGCGGCATCATCGGGCCGGCGATCGGCGGCGTCTTCGTCACGTACTGGTCGTGGCGCGGCATCTTCCTCGTGAACGTACCGATCGGGGCGGTCCTCATCGTGGTGGCGCTCAAGTACATTCCGCGCAACGCTCCGGTCGGCACGCGTGCACGTCTCGACATCCTCGGGATGGCCTCGCTCGGTGCCGCGATCCTCGGCGGCATGGTGGGCATTTCGTATCTCGGCGGGCGCGGCGCCTCGCTGTCGGGCGTCGGCCTCCTGCTGCCGGCCGCGGTCGCAGTGGTCGCGCTCACCGTGTTCGTGTGGCACACGTCGCGAACCAGCAACCCTTTCATCCCGGTGAAGCTGTTGCGCGGGCACGGGTTCGGCGTGATGAACACGATCAACTTCCTCTACGGCAGTGCCGCGCTCGGCTTCGGTGCTCTCGTGCCGCTCTACGCCACGCAGCGCTACGGCATCCGTACGCTCGAGTCAGGTACGTTGCTGTCGGCGCGATCCGTCGGCATCATCGCGTTCGCCGGCATCTCTGCGATGGCGTTGCGCCGCACGGGCTATCGCGGGCCGATGGTCGGCGGCTTTCTGCTCACCGCCGCGGGGTTGGTGGCCATGTCGCTCAGTCCCATCCACCTGTCGCCCTACGCCTGGCTAGCGCTCGCGGCGTGCTTGACGGGGGTGGGCATGGGCGTCTCGCTGCCGGCCGCGAACAACGCGTCGCTACAGCTAGCGCCGGAGCACGTGGCCGCGGTCGCCGGTCTGCGTGGCATGTTCCGGCAGGCGGGTCAGATCACGGCCGTGTCGGTGAGCACCGCGATTCTGGCGCGCAGCGGCGATCCCGGCCTTACCCAGGCGCACATTTTCGCGATGTTCGCGCTGGTGTTGGTCTGCATCACGCCGTTCATCGCGTTGGTGCCGGAGCATCGCGGCAACTGGTGATTAGGCCCCGACAGCGGCTTGGCCGGGCAGTACTCAGGGCATGCGTTCGTACGCCGGCAGGGTGAGGAAGTCCGCGTAGTGGTCGCCGAGCGCGACCTCGACGAACGTGTCCCTGGCCGGTCCGTAGTCGTCGACATCGCCGAGCTTGGCGATCTCCTCGTCGAGGATGCGCAGCACGAGGTCGCGCGTAATCGGGGTGCCGTCGTCGAGCGTCGCGCCGTTGCGAATCCATTGCCAGATCTGCGACCGGCAGATCTCCGCGGTGGCGGCGTCCTCCATGAGGTTGAAGATGGCCACCGCGCCGGTGCCGCGCAGCCACGATGCGAGATATTGCAACGCCACGCTCACGTTCGCGCGCAGCCCTTGCTCGGTCCGCTCGCCGGGGGTGGAACGCACGTCGAGCAGCGCGTCGGCACGTACGTCGACGCGGTCGGTCGCGGCGTGTCGTTGATCCGGCGCGTCGCCGAGCACCGCGGTGAACACCTCGTTGCACAGCGGTACGAGATCCGGGTGCGCGACCCACGAACCGTCGAACCCGTCGCCGGCCTCACGTACCTTGTCGTCGCGTACCTTCGCCATGGCGGTCTCGTTGACAGCCGCATCGCGGCGGCTCGGGATGAACGCGGCCATGCCGCCGATCGCGTGCGCCCCACGTCGATGGCAGCTGTGCACCAACAGATTCGTATACGCCCGCATCATCGGTGCGGTCATCGTCACCGCGTTCCGGTCCGGCAGCAGGAAGTCCGCGCCCTTGCTGCGGAACACCTTGATCATGCTGAACAGGTAGTCCCATCGGCCCGCGTTCAGTCCGGCGGAGTGCTCCCGAAGCTCGTACAGGATCTCGTCCATCTCGAACGCGGCCGGCACCGTTTCGATCAACACGGTGGCGCGGATCGTGCCGCGGGGGATGCCGAGCATCTCCTGCGCCTGCACGAATACGTCGTTCCAGAGCCGTGCCTCGAGGTGGCTCTCCATCTTGGGCAGGTAGAAATACGGACCGCGGCCGGCCGCCAGCTGCCGCCGCGCACAGTGGAAGAAGTAGAGCGCGAAGTCGAGCAGTCCACCGGCGACGCGATCACCGTCCACGAGCAGGTGCTTCTCCGGTAGGTGCCAGCCTCGGGGGCGGACCACGATGGTCGGTCGTTCGGCCGCTGGTCGCAACTCGTAGCGCCGGCCGTCGTCGGCGACGTACGTCAGCGCGTCGTCGATCGCGTCGCGGAGGTTGCGCTGCCCCGAGATCATGTTCGGCCACAGCGGTGTGTTCGCGTCCTCGAAGTCGGCGAGCCATACCCGGGCGCCGGAGTTCAGTGCGTTGATGGACATCTTCGCGTCGGTTGGGCCGGTGATCTCGACGCGGCGATCCTCGAGCCCGGGCGCCGGCGGCGCCACGTTCCAATCGGCATCGCGGACCGACGCGGTGTCCGTGCGGAAGTCGAGCGTGCCGCCGGCCTCGATGGCGCGCTGCCGCTCGGCGCGCGCGGCGAGCAGCTCGCGCCGTCGTGGCTCGTGCCGCCGATGCAGCGCGGCCACGAACGCGAGCGCGTCGGGAGTCAGGATCGTGTCGTGCGCGTCGCCGGCGTGCAACGTCACTTCGACGCCGGGCGCGGATTCCGATGCGTTCACTCGTCACCGTCCACATGTGTCGTACCTGCCTCGCACGATGATTCCATGCCTTTGCAGAATCGGGTGACGCCGACCGGCGAGATCGTCGCCGACCCGGCGCGTGGCCTGCTGATGGGCAATCGAGGTTGCCTGCACGGAGCGGACCGGTCGCTCGGCGTGACGCGGTGGCGGTCCCGGCTCTGGATCTGCTGCACGCTCGTGTGGCGTGACGTGCGCCGCGATCCGATGCCGCCCGGTCGCTGGACCGCGTTGTTCTTCCTCGACGAAGCGACCGCGTTCGCGGCCGGGCATCGACCGTGTGCATATTGCCGGCGCGGCGACTACCTCGACTACGCGCACGCGTGGTGGCGCGTCGCGGGCGGTGTCCGTCGGCCGTGGGCCGCCGAGATGGACGCACGCCTGCACAGCGAGCGGGTCCGCCGCACTCGAGCGCAGATCACTCACGTAGCGCGCTTCGCCGACGTTCCGGATGGCGCGATGGTCCGCCTGCACGGCGAGCCAGGGCTTGTCGCGGACGGCACGGTTCGCGGTTGGTCGTTACGCGGGTACGCCCAACCCGAGGCGCTGTCGCCCCACGCCGAGGTCGAGGTGCTCACGCCGCCGGCCACGCTCGACGCGTTCCGAGCCGGGTACCGGCCGTGGGTGCATCCATCGGTGGTCGACGCCGGTGCGACCGACCCGGCCGCGCTCCGCGTGATCCGTTCGGTCGGCGTGCCCTAGCGAGCCGCGGGCGCGGCGTGCGTTGCCTGCCAGCGCTCCATGAGCCTCGGCATCTCGGCGGCGAGGAACGAGAAGAAGTCCCTTGTCTCGACGAGTCGTTCGCCGGCCGGCGTCTGGGGGCCGACCGCCGTGATGCCACTGCTCAGGCTCGAGATGTAGCGGCCGAGCACGCGGTCCTGGCTGAGCGCGACACGGAACCACATGTCGTTGTCGATCCGGTAGACGTCGCGTCGCGTGCCGGGATCGCGTTCCCGGCTGGCCAACGAGATCTGCTCCAGATAGCGCACCGCACCGCTGATCGCGGCCGGGCTCGCGTTGAGGATGTCGCTCAGCTCCGCGGCCGTCCGACGGCCCGAATCGGTGACGAGCAGCGCGGCGAAGACACGGGCGGCCATCCGCTGCCACCCGGTCTCGGCGAGTACCGACGCGAAGCGTTCGATGAACGCACCGACCTCGGTGTCGTTACGCACTGTCTCCTCGCTCACATCCGACAGTGTACGGCATACTGAAGTTTCACAAAGTTCTGAACGAAGCGTACGGTGATGGGCATGGGTACTCCGAACGGCACGCCCGCGATCCTCGCCGACGGCCTCGTCAAGCGATTCGGCCAGACCGTTGCCCTCGACGGCCTCAACCTGTCGGTGGCCACGGGTGAAGTGCACGGATTCCTCGGCCCCAACGGCTCCGGCAAGTCCACGACGTTGCGGATCCTGCTCGGCTTGCTGCGCGCCGACGGCGGCACGGTGCGACTTCTCGGCGGTGACCCGTGGCGCGAGACGGCGACGCTGCACCGGCGGCTGGCCTACGTGCCGGGCGACGTCTCGCTGTGGCCGAACCTGTCCGGCGGCGAGGCGATCGACCTGCTCGGGCGCCTGCGCGGCGGCCTGGACACCAAGCGTCGCGACGACCTGCTCGACCGCTTCGACCTCGATCCCCGCAAGAAGGCTCGGACCTACTCCAAGGGCAACCGCCAGAAGGTCGCGCTGGTCGCCGCGCTTGCGTCCGATGTCGAGCTGCTGCTGCTCGACGAGCCGACCTCCGGCCTCGACCCGCTGATGGAAGAGGTCTTCCGCGAGTGCATCGAGGACGAGAAGGAACGCGGGCGCACCGTGTTGTTGTCCAGCCACATCCTGGCCGAGGTCGAGGCGCTGTGCGACCGGATGTCGATCATCCGGCTTGGCCGGACCGTCGAGACCGGAACGCTGGCCGACCTGCGCCACCTCACGCGTACGTCGATCAATGCCGACCTCGCGGCCGCGCCGCCCGCCGGGCTCGCGTCGATGCCGGGTGTGCATGACGTCGCGGTGGACGGCTCGCGCGTCCGCTTCGAGGTCGAAACGGACCGGCTCGACGGCGTGCTCCGCGCGCTGACCGACATCGGCCTGCGAAGCCTCACCTGCCAGCCGCCGACGCTGGAAGAACTGTTCCTGCGGCACTACGGTCGCGACGCGGATGACACCGCTGCCGACGCCAGCCCGATCGATTCGAAGTCCATCGATTCAAAGTCCATCGAATCGAAGTCCATCGGATCGAAGGCGGGATCCCGATGACGCAGTACGCCGGCACGACGGCGCTCGCGCGACTGATCGTGCGCCGAGACCGCATCCGGCTGGGCGTCTGGGTGTACGTCATCGCCGGCCTCATCGCGTCCACGGCGTACTCGTTCCGCGGGCTCTATCAAACCGTCGCGGAGCGCGAGGCGTTCGGCGCGTCGATCCGGGCGAACCCGACGCTGCTGGCGCTGGACGGCCCGATCTTCAACGCGTCCACCACCGGCGGCCTCACCGCGTGGCGGTTCGGCGGCTTTGCGGCGGTCGCCGCCGCCATGGCGAGCATCTTCACCGTGGTGCGCCACACGCGTGCCGAGGAAGAGTCCGGCCGCACCGAGCTCGTCGGGGCCGGCGTGGTCGGCAGGCGCGCACCGCTGACCGCGGCGCTGACCGTCGCGATCTATCTCAACGTGCTTGCCGGTGCGCTGACCATCCTCGTGATGGTGCTGCTCGGCGCGGGTGGCGCGGGCGCCGTTGCGCTGGGCGCCGGCATCACGACGTGCGGCATCGCATTCGCCGGCATCGCCGCGGTCGCCGCGCAACTCACCGAAGGATCCCGCGCGGCCAACGGCATCGGTTTCACCGTGCTCGGTGTCGCATTCGTGCTGCGGGCCGTCGGCGACGCGGCACACGGCGGCACGCTGTCGTTCCTGTCCTGGCTGTCGCCGATCGGCTGGGCGCAACAGGTGCGCCCGTACGCCGGCGAGCGCTGGTGGGTGCTGGCGCTCGGTGTCGGACTCGGACTTGCGTTGTCCGGTGTCGCGTACGCACTTGTCGCTCGGCGTGACATCGGCGCCGGTCTGGTCCCGCCGCGGCTCGGCCCCGCGTCGGCGGCGTCCGGCTTGCGGAACCCGATCGCGCTCGCCTGGCGGCAGCACCGCGGTTCGCTGGTCGGCTGGTCGATCGGCATGTTCTTGCTCGGTGTGGCGTACGGCGGCAGCGCGAAGGGCGTCGGCACGCTGATCGACACAAGTGCCCAGTTGCGGGACATCATCAACCGGCTCGGCGGGTCACGCGGCCTCACGAACGCATACTTCACTGCCACGCTCGGCATCGGCGCGCTGATCGCGGCCGCGTACGCCGTGCAGGCCACGCTCCGCGCACGCAGTGAGGAGACCGCACTGCGTGCCGAGGTGGTGCTCGCCACGCCGGTGCGACGGGTCGCGTACGCCGGCAGCCACCTGCTGCTCGCCGCCGTCGGTGCCGCCATTCTGCTGGCCGCGACCGGCGTCGGGTCCGGGTTAGCGTACGGCGTCGCGGTGCACGACGTGGGTGGCCAACTTGCCGCCCTGGTGGGTGCTGCGCTCGCCCAATGGCCGGCAGCCATGGTCCCGGCCGGGATCGCGGCGCTGCTGTTTGGCGTGGCACCCCGGCTCACCACCGCCGCCTGGGCGCTGCTTGCCGCGTTCGTGATCCTCGGCCAGGTCGGGCCGATTCTGCGCGTGACGCAGCCGGTGATGGACCTGTCACCGTTCACCCACACGCCGAAGCTTCCCGGCGTCGGCGTCACTTACGTACCGTTCGTGCTCCTGACGGCCGTGGCGGTCGGGCTGGCGTTGGTCGGGCTGGCCGGATTCCGCCGGCGCGACGTCGGCTAGCACGCGGGCGTACGGATCGCGTCAAGATCCGTGGCGGCGCCGTAGTTATCGCGTCAAGGCCCATGCCGTTGCCGTGACGGCGGCGTTTCACTTCCTGCGTAGGCCGGTTCACCTGAGCCGGTCGAAGCGGAGGAAGTGATCTACGTGGCGATGTCGATGCGACGCCACACGGATGTGGTCCGGACCGAGGCCATGCCGACCGGGCTCGCTGTGGGGCTCGGCGCGGTCTGGATCATCGTGGCGGCCGTGATCGCGGCCGCGATCCCGGTGCCGGATGCCGAGTGGCGTTTCGCCGTGATGGCGATCGCGGTGGGCCTGTTCGCCGCGTTCTCGCTCGACCAGGTCGCGCTGGCGGTCGTCGCCGTGCTCGCGTTCGCGGTGTCCAACGGCTTCCTCGAGGACCGGCTGGGTCAGCTCAGCTGGCATGGCGCCGGTGACCTGTGGCGGCTGCTCCTGCTCGTGATGTCGAGTGCGCTCGGCCTCGCGGTTGGCGAGGCGGTGCGTTTCGCGACCGCCCTTCGCCGCCGCCCGACCTCGCGCCCGCCGCGTGCGCGGACGGCCGATTTGGCGAATCCGGCTCCGAGCGTCCACCAAGGACCGAAGACTTAAGAGCACGCGATTGCCCGATCGACGGGCCGATCGATCGAAATGCGAGCACGTCGCACTGGCGTGCTCGAGCACATGACAGGAGGAGAAGCACGGTGCCTGATGTGGCCTTCGTGCTATTGACCGTGGCGCTGTTCGCCGTCTTGATGCTGGTCGTCAAGGGAGCCGAAAAGCTGTGAACGCAACCAACGTCGTCGGCCTGGTGTTGGCGGTCGCCATCACGGTCTTTCTGGTCGTCGCGCTCATGTTCCCGGAGCGCTTCTGATGAATCCGACCACCGCAGGCATCATCTTCATCGTCTCGATGGTCGCAGCGCTTGCCTTAGCGTACAAGCCGTTCGGCGACTACATGTGCCGCGTCGTGACCGGACGCAAGCACTCGCGCGCAGAGCGCCTCGTCTACCGCGGCGTCGGCGTGAATCCGGATGGCGAGCAGTCATGGGGCGTCTACGCGCGATCCGTGCTCGCGTTCTCCGCGATATCGATCCTCGCGCTCTACACCATCCAGCGGGTGCAGTCCCACCTGCCCGACCCGGGGGGCACGAAGTTCACCGGCGTCGCGCCCGCGTTGTCCTGGAACACCGCGGTCAGCTTCACGACGAACACGAACTGGCAGGCCTATTCGGGCGAGTCAACGATGACCTACGTCACCCAGATGGCCGGGCTCGCGGTGCAGAACTTCCTGTCCGCGGCGGTCGGCATCGCGGTCGCGATCGCGCTTGTTCGTGGCTTCGCCCACAAGATCGGCGGTACGTCCTCAACGGCGCCGCTCGGCAACTTCTGGGTCGACCTGGTGCGCATCACGATCCGGATCCTGCTGCCGATTGCGGCGATCTTCGCGATCGTCCTGATCGCGTCCGGCGCGATCCAGGACTTCCACGCGACCACCGTGCACACGCTGACCGGCGGCTCGCAGACGATCACCGGCGGACCGGTGGCGAGTCAGGAAGCCATCAAGGAACTCGGTACGAATGGCGGTGGCTTCTACAACGCGAACAGCTCACACCCGTTCGAGAACCCGACGACGTGGACGAACTGGATCGAGGTGTTCCTGCTCCTGGTGATCTCGTTCTCGCTCCCGCGTACGTTCGGCAAGATCGTCGGCTCGAACAAGCACGGCTACGCGATCCTCGCCGCGATGGCCATCATGGCGATCGGCAGCGTGATCGTGATCAACGTGTTCCAGGGCGCGCACGGCGGAACGGTGCCGCAGGCGGTCGGCGCCGCGACCGAGGGCACCGAGACAAGATTCGGCGTGTCCCAATCCGCAACGTTCGCGAGCGCTACGACGCTGACATCGACGGGTGCGGTGGACTCGTTCCACGACTCGTATACGGCGCTCGGCGGCGGCGTACCGATCCTCAACATGATGCTCGGCGAGGTCGCGCCCGGCGGCACCGGCTCCGGCCTGTACGGCATTCTCGTGCTCGCGGTCGTCACGGTGTTCGTGGCCGGTTTGATGGTCGGGCGAACGCCGGAATACCTCGGCAAGAAGTTGACCGGACGCGAAATGAAGTTCGCGTCGCTCTACTTCCTGACCACTCCGACCATCGTGCTCGTCGGCACGGGCATCGCGATGGCGCTGTCCAGTGCGCGAGCATCGATGCTCAACACCGGACCGCACGGCTTCTCCGAAGTGCTCTACGCGTTCACGTCCGCGGCGAACAACAACGGTTCGGCGTTCGCGGGGATCAGCGTCAATACGACGTTCTACAACACCGCGCTCGGACTAGCGATGCTGATCGGCCGGTTCCTGCCGATCATCTTCGTGCTCGGTCTCGCCGGATCGCTTGCGCGGCAACGCCCGGTGCCCGAATCGGCCGGAACGCTGCCCGCCTACCGTCCATTGTTCGTCGGCATGCTGGTCGGCGTCACGCTGATCATCGTCGCGCTGACTTACTTCCCGGCCATGGCGCTCGGCCCGCTCGCGGAGGGCCTGCACTGATGAACTCCCCCCAGAAGGAAAGTGATATGACTGCCACCGCCGTCGAGGTGCCCGGCTCGGCGTCGGCCGCCGCCGGTGACAATCGGCCCAGCCGGGTAGGCGGCGGCCTGCTCGACCCAAAGCAACTCTGGAAGTCGCTGCCGGACGCGCTTCGCAAGCTGAACCCCACGACGCTGTGGCGCAACCCGGTGATGTTCATCGTGGAGATCGGTTCGATCTTCACGACCATCCTCGCGATCGTCCACCCAACCGTGTTCGCGTGGGTCATTACGGTCTGGTTGTGGCTGACTGTGGTGTTCGCAAACCTCGCCGAGGCGGTCGCCGAGGGACGTGGCAAGGCACAGGCCGCGACACTACGCGCCGCAAAGAAGGACACCGTCGCGCGCCGGCTCGCGGATTGGCAGCCGGGCGCGTCGGCGCCAAAGGAGGAGCCGGTACCCGCTGCCGAATTGCGCCAAGGCGACTTCGTGGTGTGCGAGGCCGGCGACGTGATCCCGGGCGACGGCGACGTCGTCGAGGGCATCGCGAGCGTTGACGAATCGGCGATCACTGGCGAGTCGGCGCCGGTCATCCGCGAGTCCGGCGGCGATCGCAGCGCGGTCACCGGCGGCACCCGCGTGTTGTCCGATCGCATCGTCGTGAAGATCACTCAGAAGCCGGGGGAGAGCTTCATCGACCGGATGATCGCCCTCGTGGAGGGCGCGAACCGGCAGAAGACGCCGAACGAGATCGCGCTGAACATCCTGCTCGCCGCGCTAACGATCATCTTCCTGCTGTCGGTCGCCACGCTGCAGCCGATCGCCATCTACTCGAAGGGCGTGCAGGCATTCGTACCCAATAGCCAAGCGCTCGACGCGAACGGCGTGACCGGCATCGTGCTGGTTTCGCTGTTGGTCTGCCTGATTCCGACGACGATCGGGGCGCTGCTGTCCGCGATCGGCATCGCCGGCATGGACCGGTTGGTGCAACGCAACGTGCTGGCGTTGTCCGGCCGTGCCGTCGAGGCGGCCGGGGATGTG
Source organism: Micromonosporaceae bacterium (assembly GCA_035263025.1). Lineage (GTDB taxonomy): Bacteria > Actinomycetota > Actinomycetes > Mycobacteriales > Micromonosporaceae > DASQPR01. The sequence goes on along the minus strand of DATFRR010000064.1, from coordinate 7,229 downwards.
AACACGTTGCTGCTGGACAAGACCGGCACGATCACGCTGGGCAACCGGCAGGCGAGCGAGTTCGTACCGGTCGGCGACGTGACACCGAACGAGCTCGCCAGCGCGGCGCAGTTGTCGAGCCTCGCCGACGAGACGCCGGAAGGGCGGTCGGTCGTCGTGTACGCGAAAACCGCGTACGGCCTCCGTGAGCGCTCCGCCGGCGAGTTGGGGCACGCCACGTGGGTGCCGTTCACCGCGCAGACCCGGATGTCCGGCGTCGACCTCGCGAACAACGGCGGGCAGCCGTCTCGTGAACTGCGCAAGGGCGCCGCGACCGCGGTGGCCGACTGGGTCAGGTCGCACGGCGGCGCCGTACCACCGGAGACCGGTCAGGTCGTGGACGGGATCTCGGCATCCGGCGGTACGCCGCTGGTGGTTGGCGAGCGACTCGGCGGCGAGGCGCGGGTGCTCGGCGTCATCCACCTGAAGGACGTCGTCAAGGCCGGCATGCGCGAGCGGTTCGACGAGATGCGTCGGATGGGTATCCGTACCGTCATGATCACCGGCGACAACCCGTTGACCGCCAAGGCAATCGCGGACGAGGCCGGCGTCGACGACTTCCTCGCCGAGGCGAAGCCGGAAGACAAGATGGCGCTGATCCGCCGCGAACAGGAGGGCGGCAAGCTGGTCGCGATGACCGGCGACGGAACGAACGACGCGCCGGCACTCGCGCAGGCCGACGTCGGCGTCGCGATGAACACGGGTACGTCGGCCGCCAAGGAGGCCGGCAACATGGTCGACCTCGACTCCGATCCGACGAAGCTGATCGAGATCGTGGAGATCGGCAAGCAGTTGCTGATTACGCGCGGCGCACTCACCACGTTTTCCATCGCGAACGACGTCGCGAAGTATTTCGCGATCATCCCGGCAATGTTCGCCGCCGTCTATCCCGGTCTGCGTCGGCTGAACATCATGGGCCTGCACAGCCCGACGTCGGCGATCCTGTCCGCGGTCATCTTCAACGCGGTCATCATCGTGGCGCTCATCCCGCTCGCGTTGCGCGGCGTGCGCTACACGCCGTCCAGCGCGGCCGCGATGTTGCGTCGCAACCTGTGGATCTACGGCGTGGGCGGCATCATCTTGCCGTTCCTCGGCATCAAGCTCATCGACCTCGTCGTCCAATTCATACCCGGGATCAGGTAATGCGCATTCCCACTTGGCTTGGTCAACACATCGCCGCACTGCGCGCGCTGGTCATCCTCACGATCATCGTCGGCATCGCGTACCCGCTCGTGATCACGGGCGTAGCGCAGATACCCGGCCTCCGACATCAAGCCGACGGATCGCTGGTGACGGTGAACGGCAAGACGGTCGGCAGCGCGCTCATCGGCCAGCTGTTCACCGATAGCGACGGCAACGCTCTGCCGCAGTATTTCCAGTCGCGACCGTCCGCGGCCGGCGACGGGTATGACCCGACGTCGACGAGCGCGTCCAACCTCGGCCCGGAGAGCGTCGTTGACACGCTGCCCGATCCGAACGACAAGAACGACGAGGGTACCCAGAGCCTGCTGACGCAGGTGTGCTCGCGCAGCCTCGCGATCGGCAAGCTCGAGGGTGTCGACGGGTCGCGCCCGTTCTGCACGAGTGACGGCATCGGCGCGGTGCTGGTCGTGGTACACACCGGCGGCGTACCGGGCGGAAAGGTCACGGCCGCCTACTCCGTGAACCAGGAGTGCCCGGCCACGCCGTTCGTCGCGACGTACGCGGGCGTGACCGTACAGTGTGCGCGGTTCGGTACCGACTACACGAAGCTCGGTGCCATCACGCCGATCCGTGGCAGCGCGCCGGCGCACCCGGCCGTACCACCGGATGCCGTGACGGCGAGCGGCAGCGGCCTCGACCCGCAGATCTCCACGGCGTACGCGGATCTGCAGGCCCCGCGAGTGGCCCGCGAACGTGGCGTCGCCCTGTCAACGGTCATGCAGCTGATCAAGCAGTACACGACACCGCGCGCGCTCGGTTTCCTCGGCGAGCCCGGCGTGAACGTCCTCAAACTGAACCTTGGTCTAGACCAGCTGTATCCGGTACACGCGGATGATGGATCGTAAGGAGGTGAACACATGTCAAAGGGCGCCCTTCGGGTCTATCTCGGTGCCGCGCCGGGCGTCGGCAAGACGTACAAGATGCTCGAGGAGGGCCACCGCCGGCACGATCGCGGCACGGATGTGGTGGTCGGGTATGTCGAGACGCACGGCCGGCCGCACACCGAGGAGCTGATCGCGGGACTCGAGGTCGTGCCGCGCCGGTCGCTGACCTATCGCGGCGCCAGCTTCACCGAGATGGACGTGGACGCGATCGTCGCTCGGAAGCCTGATGTGGCGCTGGTGGACGAGATGGCGCACACCAACGTGCCGGGCTCTCGCAACGCCAAGCGGTGGCAGGACATCGAGGCCCTGCTCGACGCCGGGATCACCGTGATCACGAACGTCAACATCCAGCACCTGGAGTCCATCAACGACGTCGTCGCGCAGATCACCGGCGTGCCGCAGCGCGAGACCGTGCCCGATGCGGTGGTACGCCGAGCCGACCAGGTCGAGCTTGTCGACATGGCGCCCGAGGCGATCCGGCGGCGGATGGCGCACGGCAACATCTACCGGCCGGAGAAGATCGATGCCGCGCTCGGTAACTACTTCCGGGTCGGCAACCTCACCGCGCTTCGCGAGCTGGCTCTGTTGTGGGTCGCCGACAAGGTGGACGACCAGCTGGATAGGTACCGCGCCGAACACGGGATCTCGGCGACGTGGGAGGCGCGGGAGCGAGTCGTCGTGGCGCTGACCGGCGGGCCGGAGGGCGACACGCTGATCCGTCGGGCGGCACGCATCGCAGCGCGTACCAAGGGCGCGGACGTCCTCGCCGTACACGTGACGCGCAACGACGGCCTCGCCGAGGCCAACCCGGCGCACCTCGCCCGCCAGCGCTCGCTGGTGGAAAGCATCGGCGGCACCTACCACCAAGTGGTCGGCGCCGACATCCCAACCGCGCTGCTGGACTTTGCGCGCGGCGTGAACGCGAGCCAGCTAGTGCTCGGCGCAAGCCGACGGGGCCGGCTGGCACACGTCCTGTCGCCCGGTGTCGGCCTGACCACCGCGGCGATGTCCGGGCCGATCGACGTCCACCTCGTGACGCACGAGGAAGTCGGTCGCGGGCAACGCATCGGCGCGCCACGCAGCGCGTTGACCCTTCGCCGCCAGGTCGCCGGATTCGTCGTCGCCGCGGCCGGGCTGCCATTGCTGACGTTGCTTCTCGCTGCTCTGCGCAGCGAGCTCAGCCTGCCCAGCGACATGCTGGCCTACCTCGCGAGCGTCGTGGTCGTCGCGCTGGTCGGTGGCCTCTGGCCGGCGGTGCTCGCGGTCATCGTCGGCAGCCTGTTGGTGAACTACTACTTCACGCCGCCGATCCACACCTTCACGATCGCCGAGCGCGAGAACCTGTTGGCGATCATCATCTTCCTCGCCGTCGCGATCGCGGTGAGTCTGACCGTCGACCGGGCGGCACGTCGGACCCGGGAGGCAGCGCGCGCCCGCGCCGAGGCGGAGACGCTGTCCACCCTCGCCGGGTCGGTAGTACGCGGCAACCGCGTCCTGCCGGCACTGCTCGACCAGCTGCGCGAGACGTACGGATTCGGCAGTGTGACGTTGCTCGAACGCCGGCCCGACGAGCCGGGCGGCCCGGACGTGCAACGCGACCCGGATGCCTGGCGCGTGGCGGCCGCGACCGGTGACCATCCGAGTCTGTTCCCGGCCGACGGCGACGCGGACGTGAGCGTGGACGACGAGTTCTCGTTGGTGCTACGCGGGCATCAGCTCGCCGCCGCGGACCGTCGCATCGTGGAGGCGTTCGCGGCTCAGGCGGCGGTCGCGTTGCGGACCGAACGCCTCGCCGAGCAGGCCGCCACGGTCGGATCGTTGTCCGAGGTGGACAGGATGCGCACAGCGCTGCTCTCCGCGGTGAGCCACGACCTGCGTACCCCGCTTGCCTCGGCGCGCGCGGCGATCGACGGGCTGCGCAGCCACGACGTCGCGTTCAGCGACGCGGATCGTGAGGAGCTGCTGTCCACGGTCGGCGAGTCGCTGGACCGGTTGACACGCCTGGTGGACAACCTGCTCGACATGAGCCGGCTGCAGGCCGGCGCGCTCGGCCTCTACCCGCAGGCGATGACCATGTCGGACGCGGTCGCGCGAGCCCTCGACGACCTCGGCGAACCGGGTCATCACGTCGTCGTGCACGCGCCGGAGGAGCCGCTCGAGGTCTACGCCGACCCGGCGCTGATCGAACGTGTCCTGGTCAACGTGCTGTCCAACGCGTTGCGATACAGCCCGTCGGGCCAGCCGCCGATGGTGTCGATCAGCGACCACGCCGGACAGGTCGAGACGCGGGTGATCGACCACGGTCCGGGCATCCCGGCCACCGACTGGGACTCGGTGTTCCTGCCGTTCCAGAGGCTCGGTGACCGCGACAACGACACCGGCGTCGGACTCGGTCTCGCGCTGTCGCGCGGCCTCGCCGAGGCAATGGGCGGCTCCCTCGTGCCTGACATCACGCCCGGTGGCGGGCTGACGATGACGCTGTCGCTGCCGTCGATGGACGCCGACCCAACCGACCGCGGTCCGGCGTCACCAGCACTGCTCGACCGCATCGAGCACTGGCGGCAGGAGGAGCCCCGATGACCCGGGTGCTCATCGTCGACGACGAACCGCAGATCCTGCGGGCGCTACGGATCAACCTGCAGGCGCGCATGTACGACGTCCACGTCGCCGCCGACGGCGCCGAGGCGCTGCACGCGGCCGCGTCGGTGCGGCCCGACCTCGTCATCTTGGACCTCGGACTGCCCGACGTCGACGGCGCCGAGGTCATCCGCAAGCTGCGTACGTGGACGCCGGTGCCAATCGTGGTGCTGTCCGGTCGCGGCGACAGCCGCGACAAGGTCGACGCGCTAGACGCCGGTGCCGACGACTACGTCACCAAGCCGTTCAGCGTCGACGAGTTGTTGGCGCGCATGCGCGCGGTCACGCGACGGCTCACACCCGGCGACGCACCGACGTCGGCGCGCATCGGACGCTTCGACGTCGACGTTGCGAACCATCGCATTACCGCGGACGGCGGCACCGTTGACGACGGCACTGTTGAGGACGGCACCGTGGATGGCGGCACCGTGGATGGGGGCACCGTGGTTCATCTGACGCCGACCGAGTGGCAGCTCCTCGAGGCCCTGGTCGCCGAACCGGGCAAGCTCATCGGCCAACGGCAACTGTTGCAGCGCGTGTGGGGGCCGACCTACGCGACCGAGACGCAATACCTCCGCCAGTACATGGCGCAACTGCGGCGCAAGCTCGAGGACGACCCAGCCCGGCCGCGACACCTCATCACCGAGCCTGGCATGGGCTACCGCTTCCAGCCCTGAGGCTAGAACGCGGCCCGCGACCGCTTCAGCTCACTAAAGGCGGGTACGGACGACAGCAGGCGTACCGCGTCGTAGAGCTTCTCCGCCTCCTCGCCCTCGGGCACGGGTACGACCACCGGTCCGAAGAACCCGGGACCGTCACCGATCGCGACGATCGGGCTGCCCGACTCTTGCCCGACGCGCGCCTGACCCGCCTCGTGGCTCGCCCGGATGGTCGCGTCGAGACCGTCGTCGTCGGCGGACTTGGCGAGGTCGGCGGGCAGGTCGGCGGCCGCGATCGCGGTGACGAGCAGGTCGTCGTCGAGCAGCGCGTGCTGGTAGTGCAGCCGGGTGCCGAACTCGGTGTAAACACGGTCGAGCGCCTCGGGACCGTGGCTGTCGAGCGTGGCCTGCAGCACTCGTACCGCTCGGATCGAGAACGCGACCCGGTCGCGGTAGGCCTCCGGCAGCTCGCGGCCCTCGTTGAGCATCTTCAAACTCATCAACTTCCACCCGATCGTGTGGCCGCGCGGTTGCGTGACCGCGCGCAGCCATCGCGACGTACGCCAGGTAAACGGGCAAGTCGGGTCAAAGTAGAATGTCACGTCGTCAGCCATGGCGCCACGCTAACCAGCGTGCCTACGCGCCGCCAGGCCGGTGTGACAGGCTGAGATGGATGTCGATTTTTTCGCCCACATGGTGAACCACGGCGCATCGTCGTGCGTCAAGGGCTTACGGACGATCATGTGCTCGCGAACGGGGGACCGCCATGGCCAAGCCGCCGGACATCGGCACGACGGCACCGGACTTCACGTTGCCCTCGGTCACGGTGGCGGCCGGCATTGCGCGACGTGGCAATCTGACGCTGTCCGCCGAGCGTGGCCATCCGGTCGTGCTGGCCTTCTATCCCGGCGATGACACGCCGGTGTGCACACGACAGCTGTGTGCCTACACATCGGAGCTCAGCGTCTTCACGGATCTGAACGCGACCGTGTGGGCCATCAGCCCGCAGACACTGCACAGCCACGAAACCTTCGCCCGTCGCAACGCGCTTGGGTTCCCACTGCTGGCCGACACCGAAAAGGCGGTCATCGACGGGTACGGCGTCGGGATGTTCGGCATCGGCGTGCGCCGCTCGGTGTTCGTCATCGACGCCACAGGCGTGGTGCGCTGGCGGTTCATCGGTCTCGTCGGCCTGCGCTATCCGACGGTCGCGACGATCGCCACCGCGGTCGAGGCGGCCCGCGCCCCGTTCGAGCCGGTCGCCGAATAAGTCCTTCGCCCGCCCGCCTCGCGATGTCGCGCGGCTGCCGGGTAGTGAGACCTGAGTCTCGTTGACAGACTCAGCGCTTCGCTGACAGGCTGCGTCTATGACCGAAGCCGCAACCGATGCAGGGACCGCGGACGACGACGTTGCTTCGGATCGCGTGCGTACCCGAACGCACCGCTGGCACGATCCGGTGGTGCTCGCGGACGCCGTGGCCGGGCTCAGCGGGCTCGAGTTGTTCGAGAAGTTGGCAAGCGGCGAGCTGCCGTTGCCACCGATCGCGGACACGCTGACGTTCTGACGCATCGAGGCGACCGGGGCGGGAAGCGTCACGCTCTCTCTCGAGCCGAGGGGTGCCGAAGCGTAGCCATTGCCGCGAGGCACAGTGTGCACAGTTCACTTCAACCCGCTCGGGTCGATGCACGGTGGCGTGATCTCGGCCGGCAAGCTCGTCGCGCATGCGACGTCGACCTGCCTGATCTTCCCGCTGGAACGGTAGCGGTCCGAAAGGTCCGAGCGCCGGAGTCCGCCAAACGTACGACA
>DATFRR010000063.1:0-5016 GCA_035263025.1 Micromonosporaceae bacterium | reverse complement strand
TGGTGAACGTGTACGCCGCCGGAGTCCACGTTCCCCGGCCACCACTTGACCTGCGCTCGGATCATGCGTACCGAGAGCCGGATGAACCCGAACGCGAGCACCATGCCGACGAACGTGCAGAACAGCGGGAGCCGGCCGCTCTCCACGATCGTTCGGTGAAACCAGCCGCCCAATCGTCCGCCTCCGCCAGATGCCGGCCCGACCCGCCCGGGCCTTTGTCTCAGGATGGCATTTGTGCTGGTCAGCCCGGTTCAGAAGGCGAGACGTCGGCCGGCTGCGCGGTGCGCTCAACCGGCGGCGGGGCGGCGTTCGACAGCCGCTGACCGAGCACGCGCACGTGGGCGGCCAGTTCGGGCGGCTCGAGCACGTCGAAGTCCACGCCCTTGAGCGCGATGTAGAGCGCCAGTTCGTCCAGCGAATTCGACCCGGCGTGGAGCATGCACGTCTCGTCGTCGATCGGCTCGATCCGGCTCGCCCGCGGCGACGCGACATCCGCGACCACTGCAGCCGGCGCGTGCATGCGGACTTCCGCCTGGAACTCGTACGGCGCCGAGGCGGTGGCCTGCGAGACGTAGGTCGCCGCGTCGCGTGGCGGTTCGCGTGGCACGAACCGTGGTCCGGTTGGCGTCCGCGGCGTCAGGCGGTCGAGCCGGAACGTACGCCAATCGGCGCGATCGACGTCGTAGGCGACGAGGTACCACCACCGCCCGGTGTGTACGAGTCGGTGCGGTTCGGTCGTCCGAAGCGATTCCGTGCCGTCGCGCCCTCGGTAGTCGAAACGCAGCCGATGATGGTCACGGCACGCCGAGGCGACCGCGGTTAGCACATCGGCTGAGACGACCGTGCCGCCCGCGACGAGTGGCACGGTGACCGCGCTCACCGTCTCGATCCGGTGGCGCAACCGCGACGGCATCAGTTGCTCCAGCTTGGCCAACGCCCGTACCGACGTCTCGGCCATACCGGCCACCGACCCGCCGGCGGCGGACCGCAGGCCGACCGCGACGGCGACCGCTTCCTCGTCGTCGAGCAGCAGCGGTGGCATCGATGCACCGGCGCCGAGCCGGTAGCCGCCCGCCACGCCCGGCGCCGCATCGATCGGGTAGCCGAGCGCGCGGAGCTTGTCGACGTCGCGGCGGACGGTACGGACGTCCACCCCGAGCCGGCCGGCGAGATCCGCGCCGGTCCAATCCCGGCGGGTCTGCATCAGGGACAGCACGCGCAGCAGCCGGGCCGATGTTTCGCGCACGAGGCTAGCTTTCCATGAAATCAGGACCGAAGCTGTCCGCAATTGCCGATAGCGTCGGAGCCATGACAGTCGACATCACGCCGTTCCGCATCGACATGCCGCAGTCCGACCTCGACGACCTGATCGAACGCCTGGACCGGACGCGTTGGGCTGGCCAACTGCCGGGCGAGCCGTGGACCCGCGGCGTGCCCGTGGCCTACCTGCGCGGCCTCGCCGACTACTGGCGCCACGCGTACGACTGGCGCAAAAACGAGGCCGAGCTCAACGCCTACCCGCAGTTCACCACCGAGATCGACGGCCAGACCCTGCACTTCCTGCACGTACGGTCACCGGAGCCGGACGCGTTCCCGCTCGTGCTCACGCACGGCTGGCCGGGATCGGTCGTCGAGTTTCTCGATGTGATCGGGCCGCTGGCCGACCCGCGGTCGCACGGCGCGGACCCCGGTGTCGCGTTTCATCTCGTCATCCCGTCGATACCCGGCTTCGGATTCTCGCCGGCGCCGACCGAGCCGGGATGGGACGCGCGTCGCGTCGCACGCGCATTCGCGCAACTAATGGCGCGCCTCGGCTACCAGCGGTACGGCGCGCAAGGCGGTGACCTCGGCGCACTTGTGTCACCGGACCTCGGCCGCGTTGACCCGGAGCACGTCGCAGGCGTGCACGTGAACGCCGCGACCATGGGCTTCATCCCGTTGGGTGGCCCGTCGGAAGCGGAGGTCGCGGAATTCACCGACGGCGAGCGCGCCCGGCTCGCCCGGATGCGCGCCTACCTGTCCGATGGCAGCGGCTACTTCCAGATCCAGGCGACCAGGCCGCAGACGTTGGCGTTCGCTTTGACCGACTCGCCGATCGGCCAGCTTGCGTGGATCGTCGAGAAGTTCTACGAGTGGACGCACGGCGACGGTATGCCCGAGGACGCCATCGACCGCGACCGGCTGCTGACCAACGTGATGCTCTACTGGCTCTCCGGCGCGGCCGGACCATCGGCTGACATGTACTACGAGAACATGCACTCCGGAAACTGGCCGACAGCATCGGGCGTGCCGACCGGCGTCGCAGTCTTCACCGAGGACGTCTCCATCCGTCGGTACGCCGACCAGGCGAACGTGATCACGCGCTGGACGGAGTTCGAGCGTGGCGGCCACTTCGCCGCGCTCGAGGCGCCGGATCTTCTCGTCGCGGACATCCGCGCGTTCTTCGCCACACTTCGCTGACCGGCGCCGCGACGAGGCGCGCTCATCCGTCGCCGGCGGCAGGTGCTCCTCGCGGCCCGACGTCAGGCCGGCCAGGCACCTGTCAGCCGGCGGGTCGCGGCCAACCCACCCCGGTCGACAGCGGTCTTCACGAGCGCGAAGATCGCGCCGTGCAGCGTGGCGGCGAGCAGCACCTCGGCCCAGTCGCGGTCCTCGTCGTACGTGCCGGGTGCCTGGTCCTCGTGCGCGATCGCCCGCCAGAGGTGCTTGAACGCGGCACCGGCGAGCATGCTGCCCATCACGCCGGCGGCGATGCTGACCGGCTTGTACATGATCTTCTGCATCCCCATCGTGGTCCCCTTACGAGCGGCCGAGTCGGCGGCGATGCACCAGCCCTACGCCCTTCATCCTGGGCGCTGGGGCAGGCTGACGGTGCGGAACGCCCGATTTCGAGGCCGTACGCCGGCCGCAACGTGAACTCCATGGCGGTTCGACCAGCGGCTCCGAGGGGGCTGGAACGGCCGAGCGGCCCGCACCGAGGTGCGGGCCGCTCGCTTGTCGCTAGACGTCGGTCAGCTCACTGTGAGCGACGTGTCGTCGATGACAAACGACGTCTGCAAGGACACGTCCTCGGTGCCGCTGAACTTGATCACCGTCGAGCCGGTGGTCGCCGGCAGGTTCAGTGTCTTGAGGGAGTACCCGGTCGCATGGTTGAGGTTTGAGTACGTAGCGAGCGTGGTGGTCACGCCGCCGGTCGTGCTCGTCACCGTCAACTTGTCGAACTGGGTGGTGGTGGTCGTCTCCGCCGTGTCGATGTGCAGCCAGAACTGCAACACCGCGTGGCATCCGGCGGGGATCGTCACGGTCTGCGACAGCGTGTCCGTGTGGGTCGTGCCGTACCCATCAAGCCACGCGTACCAGGTGCCGCTGTGCGATGTCTGCCCGGCACCGTTCGGGTTCACGACGCCGGCCGTGCTCGTCCATGGCGCCGCCGATCCCGTTTCGAAGCCCGGGTTGCCGAGCAGTTGAGCCGGCGTGCACGAACCGGCCGCGTTGACCGTCCACGTGAACGTCGTGCTCGCCGTGCCGCTCGCCGAATCATGCACGGTCGCCGTCACCGATGTCGTGCCGGCCGTGGTCGGCGTGCCGCTGATGACGCCGGACGAGCTGAGCGACAGGCCAGCCGGCAGCGCGGTCGACGTGAACGTATACGGCGGGGTGCCACCGCTCGCGCTAAACGTCAGGCTCACCGCTGTGCCGACCGTGCTGGTCTGGTTGCCCGGGTTGTTGATGGCCAGCGGTCCAGGTCCGCCGCCGTTGCTGAAGGCGGCGGTGCCGTTCGGCGTACCGAGTCCGGTCGGACCATCCCAGCCGGTGCCTGCCGTGCAGATCGGTGCCCCGCACGTGCCGTTCGATCCGCTCGTGACGTCGAACAGGTTGCCCGCGTGCGCGTACGGGTAAGACGCCGGGTACGTCCCGGCCGTCGGGTTCCCGGCCAGCGCGTACACGCCGGCGATCACGGGGGCCGCGACGCTCGTGCCGCCGTACACGACCCAGCCGCTCGCGCCGAACGTCTGGAACACCGCGACACCAGTGGCCGGGTCGGCGACCGCTGACACGTCCGCCTCGGCGCGCCGCGTGCAGTTCGTGGTCACGGTCTGCCACGTCGGCTTGGCGTCGAACGCGGAGCAGCCGGAGCCGGCGTCGTTCCATGCCGTTTCGGTCCAGCCGCGGGAGTTCGTGGCCGTTACGAGGTGGGTGCCACCGACCGCGGTGACGAACCGTGAGGTCGCCGGGAACTGCGCGCCGGTGCCACTGTCACCCGAGCTCACCGTGATGGCCACGCCCGGGTGGTTGAAGTGCGAGTCGTCAGTGGTCTGGCCGGAGTATTCCGGGCCGCCCCAGCTGTTGGACACGAACTTCGCACCCATCGTCACCGCGCGATCCTCGGCCGCGTAAAGGTTCGCGTCCGATGCGGAACTCGCCTCGACCAGGATGATGTGGCAGTTTGGGCAGATCGCGGACACCATGTCGAGGTCGAGTGACTCCTCGCCGGCCCACCCGGAGTTGTTGGCCGGCAACGGGCTCGTCGCGCCGTTCTGGTTGACGATCTGGAGGCAGCCGCTCGCGACCGTACACGCCGGCAGGCCGAACTGGCTGCGGTACGTTGCGAGGTCGGCCGCCGCGGTCGGGTCGTTGAACGCGTCGACGATCGCGACCGTCTCACCCGCGCCTCCCGCCGTCGCGAGTTTGTAAGCGCTTGCCAGGTCGGTCGGTCCGTAGCCGGACGGAGTGACGTTCGGGTTGATCGCGTTTGCCGCGACGCCGCGCACGTCGGTTCGCTCGATGGCAAAGCACTGCATGGTGTGGGCCGTGTTCGGCGTCGCACACGAGTGCCGTGTGGTCATGTGCAACGTCGACGGCAGGTGTGGCGTCGTGGACTGCGCGGTGATCGCCGAGCCGACGGCGGTGGCCGTCGCGGCCTGCGCAGGTGCCGACATCGACAGCGCCACGGCGACGAACGTCGCGGCCGCGGCGAGCATGGTGAGCACCTGGGGACGTGCCCGCATGTCTCCT
>DATFRR010000062.1:0-10436 GCA_035263025.1 Micromonosporaceae bacterium | reverse complement strand
CCGCCGACCGAGTCACCCAGTCCGAGCGCGGCGCCGACCGAGAATCCGACGCCGACCGAGAGCCCGACGCCGACACCCCGACCGACGGTGACGTCGAAGCCGAGGCCCACGCCGACGGCCAGCGGCCGGACTGCGACCACCCGTCCGAGGCCGGTGCCGACGACCACACCGACGACGTGCCGGGTGACGCCGAAGACGTTGGCCGTTGCGCCGGGACAACCGACGGTCAACGAAGTCCCGTCCACGCAACGGGCCGCGTTGTTGACCATGAGCGGTCTCTCGTACGACGGCAATGTCGCGCTACCGACCGCGAACGGCACCATCGAGGTGATGCAGTTCTCGATGACGAAGTCGACGTCGACGCCGTTCGAGCTGGACGTGCCGGTCGGCGATCACGAGATCGTCATCACCAGCTCGTCACTGACTGTCTCCGGCACGGTGAAGTTCTTCACGACCGAGATCAAGGGAAACCTGGATGGCGCGCTACCGATCGACTTCACGCCGTCGTCGCCACCACCGTTGACCGTCCCGGAGCTGTCCTTCACCGACGCCGTCATCTCGCTCGTCTTCGTACAGTCGACGACCTTGACGGCGGATGCACTGACGATTTCGCCGAGCTGACGTTTCGCAGAGCTGACGATTTCGTCGAGCTGACGATCTCCGCGAGTTGCGGCATTCGTCGCGGCAACCTTTGGGCTAGCTGTCGACGTCTTGGGTGTCACACGGCCGAGCGACGGCCCGACACGGGAGACGACGATGACGCGCAGGCTCCGACGGCAACACATTCTGTCCGCCGTCATGGTCACCACCTTGGCGGCCGCGGCCACCGGCTGCGCGCACGCCAGCCACCGCCCTGCGACCCACTCCTCGTCCGGAACCGGCACGTCGCTGACCGCCAACGAGAACTTGAACCCGCCGAACCCGGATGCGCCGACCGTGAGCGACGGCAGCTCGCGTGTCGTCATTGGCGGCGCCCCGGTGACGTTCGGCTCCGCCGTGCAGGATGCCTCGTGGTCACCCGACGGTTCCCGGTTGGCGTACGTCGACGCGGACGGCAACATCGCGACGGCGCGACCGGACGGCACAGACGTACGCGTGCTGACCCGAGCCGGCGCGCAAGTGAAGCGGGCGCACCCGACGTGGGCGGCGGGCGGCAGCGCGATCGTGTTCTCCGAACGTGGCGCGGACGGCGTGTGGCGTCTCGAGCGGATCGGGAGCAACCTCACCGCCGCGAATCAGACCGAGGACGTGCAATATCTCGATGGCGACGAGTCGGCCGGCGACAGCGCGCCGAGCGCCGCCTCGGCATCCAACAGTGTGCCGAACGACTACTCGGTAAATCGCCTCGCCTACCAACACGCCGGCGCACACGGCCCAGAGGTGTGGATCCTCGACGAGAACCAGCGTGAACCGGTGGCGGTCAAGGTCGCGGCCGGCAGCGATCCGGCGTTGGCGCCGGGCGGCGGCAGCATCGCGTTTGTCGGGACGGACGGTCAGCTCTACGTCGAGAAGATCGCCGACAAGCCGGCGAAGCCGCTGCAGGTGACGTTCGGTACGACCAGCGTTGGCTCGCCGGCATGGTCGCCGGACGGCAAGCGCATCGCGTTCCGTACCGCCACGACGATCGAGTCGGTGTCTGCCACGCCAGCCGGCGCGAAAGCCAACCCGTCCCGCGTCGAGTCGACGACGCCGGGCACGCCGACGTACCGGCCACGGCAAGCCACCACGGCGGTGCGGTTCGCCGAGTCGGACCCGATCGCCGCAGCGATCACCCTGTCGCGAACTCGGTGGCTCGACGCACCGAAGAACGGGAACTTCACCGAGGGCCTCGACCGCTACGCCGGTACGGTGATCCTGGTTGACGTGGACGACCCGGCGGCCGCACCGGTCGCGTCGCAGTTCAGTGGCGGCGGCGGGCCGCTGCTCTTCGTCCGTGGCGCGGCTCTCGACGCACGTGTCAAGGCGGAGATCCGGCGGGTACTCGATCCGCGCAACGGTTTCATCGACGCCGTGGGAGCGGTGTCGGACGGCGTCGTCGCCGCGCTCACCAACATGGGCTACGAGGTGGATCGGGTGCCCGGCCAGCGCGATCCGGAGCCGGACTCGTTTGTCGGAGCCACTACGGCGGTCGTCGTGTCCAGTCGCGACCAGGCGGCCGTCGCCAACATCAACGTGGTGCTCAGTGCGCTTCGCACCACGCCGTTGTTCATCTCGTCCGCGACGTTGAACACAGCACAGCGGGCCGCCATCAACGCCATCGGCGACCCGCCGCCGGGCCAGACCTCATCGGCGACGCCGACGGTCTACGCGATCGGAGCCGACGCGGCCGCCGCGTTGCACCCGGCATGGTCCGGTCGACCGGCCATGAACGTGGTCGAGATCGGCGGCGGGGACGTCGCGACCGAGTCGGTACGCCTGCTCGCGGCGTACGCATATGGGCCGACCACGATTGCACTGGCGCCAACGACGTCATGGCAGCTGCAAGTGCTCGCGGCCTCGACCGGCTGCCCGGTGCTCCTCGTCGACCCGACCAAGGGACTCGATCCGAGTGCCGTGACGTTCCTGGTCGGCGCGAACGGCTCGATCTCGACCGTCTACGGATTCGGTGACACTGCAATGGTTTCGGACACCGCACTCGCCAACGCCGGCACCGCGGTGAGCGGGCCGGGCGGCGTCACGACCGCCGCGCCGTCGCCATTGCACTGAGCGTCCGGCGCGGGCTTCGGGTCGCAGCGCGCTACCGGTACGTGGCCGCTCGGCGGTCGGCGGCGTCCTCGTCGTCGAGCAGGTACGGCGGGCAGATGTCAAGCGGCATCGGATCGTGGGTCGTTGCGGCCAGCATGTCCCGTAGCTCGGTCAGGTGCTCGGTGCCGAGCAAATGCGGTCGGACGAACGTCACACCGTCGAACCGGAACGCGACCGTGTCGCCGAGTTCGAACTCGTACGACCGGAAGCCAACGACCGCACCGCCGACCCCGTCGACGTCGCCACGCGCGGCGCCACGAGACGCGACGAAGCCGCCGATGCTCACGTCGACGCCACGCCGGGCATTGGGACGTGCGAGGTACGGGCAGACGATGGCCGCGTACAGCATGCACACCAAGTGCCCGGGAGCTTCGGCGGTCGGTGCGCGGTTCTGGTAGCGCGTGCCGTCGGTTGCCGCGTCGGCGATCGCTTGGGCTTCCGGCCCGGCGACCACCCGGCACACCGGCGCGTCACCGAGCGCCGTCCCGCAGATCGAACATCGTCGCTCGACGGCACAGATCAACGTCCGCGACGTGCTGGTGGCCGCGAACGTCGGTCGGCCGTCGAGCCACGGCGTGATCGCCGGCACTGGGTAGCCGCGATCGTCGCGCGGTCGTGCCGCAACAGCTGGCGGCATGGGTACGCGGTCGGGCTGCACGTTGTCATTCAACACGAGCAAGGCGAGCCGCCGGGTCCACGCAGTAGCGCTGCGCAGCGCCACCGCGAACGCGCCAACTACGTCGCGACCGGATCCGCGCATCGCCGAGCCAAAACGGACGCCCACCGGAAGTGGACGCCCGCTTTGGCACATCGGCGCGGCAGGGTTACAGCCGGTCGAGAGCCGCCTTAAGCGGGTCAAGACCAAGCGCGCCGAGGTTCAGCGCGTCCCGATGGAACGCCTTGAGATCGAACGCCGAGCCCTTGCGAGCCTTGGCGTCCTCGCGAGCCTGCATCCAGATGCGCTCGCCGACCTTGTACGAGGGCGCCTGGCCCGGCCAGCCCAGGTATCGGTTCAGCTCGAAGCGCAGGTTCTCGTCCGGGATGCGGCAGTGCGCGCGGAGGAACTCCCAGCCCAGTTCCGGAGTCCAGCGCTCGCCCGGCCGCCAACCGAACGGGTTGTCGCGCGGGATCTCGAGCTCGAGGTGCATGCCCAGGTCGACGATCACGCGGGTGGCACGGAACGCCTGGCCGTCCAGCATGCCGAGCTTGTTGCCCGGGTCCTCGAGGTAGCCGAGCTCGTCCATCAGGCGCTCGGAGTAGAGCGCCCAGCCTTCGCCGTGACCGGAGACCCAACACAGCAGCCGCTGCCAGCGGTTGAGCAGCTCGGCTCGGACCGCGGTCTGCCCGACCTGCAAGTGGTGGCCGGGCGCGCCCTCGTGGTAGACCGTCGTGACCTCACGCCACGTGGAGAACTCGTTGATGCCGGCCGGCACCGCCCACCACATCCGGCCCGGCCGCGTGAAGTCCTCACTCGGGCCGGTGTAGTAGATGCCGCCGTCCGACGTGGGCGCAAGCATGCACTCGATGCGGCGTACCTGTTCGGGAATGTCGAAGTGGGTGCCGTGTAGCTCGGCGATCGCTTGGTCGGCAAGCTGCTGCATCCAGTCGCGGAACGCCTCCTTGCCGGCGATGTTGCGGGCCGGCTCGGCGTCGAGTGCGGCGACCGCGTCGTCGACCGAACCGCCCGGCACGATCTTGTTCGCGACTTCCCGCATCTCCGCCTCGAGGCGGGCAAGCTCGGAAAAGCCCCACGCGTACGTCTCGTCGAGGTCGACCTTCGCGCCGAGGAAATAGCGCGACGCGAGCGCGTACCGGTCACGGCCCACCGCGTCCTTGTCGGCGCCGCGTGCCGCCATTTCCTCGCGCAGGAACCGACCGAAGTCGGAGGTCGCCTCGCGGGCCGCGGCACCGGCCGCGTCGAGGTCGGACCTGAGGGCGTCCGGTACGTCGCCGGCGGCGTTCACGCGTGCCACGAGGCCGGGGAAGAAGTTGTCCGCGGCAGCGTCGGTCCACGAGTCGCACTGCTTCGCGATCTCGAGCATCTGGTGTCGCGACGAGACATGCCCGGCATCGGCCGCCTCGCGCAGCGTCTGCTTGTACTGCTCGAGGGCGCCCGGCATCGCGCCGAGCCGCTTTGCGACGTTCGACGCCGCGCCGTCGCCGGCGAGCGGCATCAGGTCGAACACCGACCGCATGTTATGCAGCGCGCTGGAGATCACGTTCAGCTCGCTGTTCGTCTCGCCGGCGTCGTAGCGCTCCACTGCGAGACCGAGCCGCTCCTGCATCGCCTCTTTCGCGACGCGTTCTCGCTCGGTGGCCGGTTGCGCGGCATCCAGCGCGGCGAGCGTACGGCGGTCGAGGTCGGCGAGGGCGGCGAAGCCGGCCGGCGAGACGTCGGTCAGCCGGTCGTCGTACCCGCCGATGCCGACGTACGTGGCGCCAACCGGTTCGAGCGGCGCCCACTCCTGCACGTACTTGCTCGCGATGTCATCGATTTGTCCCACGAGGTACGACCCTACGTGACCGGGACGGCGATCGGACCAGCCCCCGGCACCGAGTGCGAGGGCGCGGCGAGGGTATTCGGCTGCGCAATCGAGCGCCGCCGTGTTCAGCCGTGCGTGCGCGCCCAGGCGACGAGGTCGTCCGCGGACCAGGTGTTCACGATCCGATCCGCCGGTACGCCACATATCGCGGCACGCGTACAACCGTTGTCCAGCCAATCGAGTTGGCCGGGAGCGTGCGCGTCGGTGTCCAGCGCGAAGCGGCAACCCGCGTCCAACGCCTGGCTGAGCAGGCGCTTCGGCGGGTCGAGCCGATCCGGCCGGGAGTTGATCTCGACCGCCTTGTCGTGCACTACGCAGGCGGCGAACACCGCGGCCGCGTCGAACTGACTCTCCGGACGGGTACGGCCGGCTCGGTGCCCCTTGTCGCCCTCGCCGGCTGCGGCGACTTTGCGACCCGTACAGTGCCCGAGGATGTCGAGATGCGGGTTCGTGATCGCGGCCAGCATGCGTCGCGTCATGACGTCGGCGTCGTCGCGCAGCCCGCTGTGCACCGAGCCGACCACCACATCGAGCCGCGCGAGCAACTCGTCCTCCTGGTCCAGTGAGCCGTCGGCGTTGATGTCCACCTCGATTCCGGTCAGGATCCGGAATCCGTCGGGCAGTTGGGCGTTGATGTCGTCCACCAGCGACAGTTGCTGGCGCAGCCGCGCGGCGGTCAGCCCGCGTGCCACGGTCAGCCGAGGCGAGTGGTCGGTCAGCACCATGTACTCGTGCCCGAGCTGTACGGCGGCGAGCGCCATCTCCTCGATCGGTGAGCCGCCGTCCGACCAGTCGGAATGCAGGTGACAGTCGCCACGTAGCGCGTCACGCAACGCCTGTGCCGCCTCGCCGACTTCGCTGCCCTCGGCGGCCTGCAGCCGGCGTAGGTAGTCCGGCACCTGGCCGGCGAGGGACTCGGCTATGCAGCGTGCCGTCACGTCGCCGACGCCGGGCAGCTCGGCCAACGTACCGGCGTTAGCCCGCGTTTCTAGTTCGGACACATCGAGGCCGGCAACGGTCTTCGCGGCACTGCGGAACGACCGCACGCGGAACGTGGACTCGTTCGCGCGCTCCAGGAGAAACGCGATCTGCCGCAGGTCGGCTGCCGGGTCGCGAGCCGCGCTCATCGCTGACATGGTGCCGAATCTACGCGTGCGCGCTTGCTCAGTCGGCCGGGCGTACCGCGGTCACCGTACGGCGATCCTTAGACACACCAGTGATCCAGCCGCCCGCCCGTCCGAGGCGTGCAAGCACGTCCGGCTGCACGGGAAGGTCGGCGGGCAGGCTGGGCGCCGGCGGCCACCTGCGACGAGCCGCGGTGGCGGGGGCGAACCAGGTGCGGAGCGCCGCAATCGGATCGCCGCTGTGCAGCGCGTCCGCGGCGGTGTCCAACTCGTCGGCGAGCGCAGTGAGGCAAGCCGTGACGGCGGCCGCGTTGCCGCCACACATCCCGGCACTGAGCTCCGCTGGGCTGGCGGCAACGCGGGTCCCGTCATGGAACGAGCCGGCGCCGAGCGACAGGGCCAGCGGGTTGTCGGTCGCGATCCGCATCAACGCAGTGGCGACCAAGTGGGGTACGTGGGAGATCGCCGCGACCGCCGCGTCGTGTTCGGCGGCTGTGGTCGGCACGACGCGGGCGCCGAGCGACGTCGCGAGCGTGGCCACGTCCAACCAATCATCGATGTGTGTTTCGTCCGGCTCCAGGCAAAGCGCCCATGCGGCGCCGCGGAACAGCTTCGCGTCGCCGGCCGCGAACCCTGCGGTCTCCCGGCCGGCCATCGGGTGCCCGCCAACATAGCCGGCAAGCGACATGCCGGATCGGCGCCACCGATCGTTGATGACATCGCGCACCGGACCCTTGACCGACGTGACGTCGGTGACCAGGCCGCTGAAGCCACTGCTGGCCAGCTCGTCGACCACTCCGGCGACGGCCGGCCAGGGCACCGCGAGCACGACGAGATCGGCGTTCGTGGCCGCCTCCGACGCGGATGCCGAGACATGCCAACGGTTCGCTGGTCGAGCCTGGCCGGCGGCGGTTCGCGCCATCGCGCGGGTAGCCGGATCGGTGTCGTAGCCGTGCGTCTCGTGGCCGGCCGCCGCGACCGCGCGCAGCATGGAGCCGCCGATCAGTCCCAGTCCGACCACCGCGATGCGCATCGCCCGACCTCCTCGTCGCGAATCGTCGCGCCACCGGCGGCTTCGCGGGCACCGGCCATTGGCCCGCGCACCGAGCGGCGATGTCAATCTACGTGCCCGGCATCGTCGGCTCGGGTGCGGCTTCGCGCCAGCGCGAGGGCCACGGATGGTTAGGCTTTGCGAGGGAGGTGGCGGGTGTGATCGACGTACCGGTGCCGGAGCCCGGCGCATCGCGAGACGCCGGTGAAGCCGCGGCGCCGCCGGATGGCTCGTGGCACGCCACATCCACGCCGCCGCCCTGGCATGGCGGATCGTCGGCGTCCCCCTGGAAGGGTCCGTCGTCCGCGCCGCCGTGGCGCAGCCCGTCCTCGGGTGCCCCGTGGTACGGGTCGGCACCGCCGTCCATGCCGCCCGGTGCGCGCCGCCCACCGCGACTCATCCCGCCCCGATCCCATCGACCGATCTACCGCGAGCCGCTGCCGGCCCGGCCCGGTGGCGTGGTGATCGGCGCCGGCGCGGGTGCGGTGTGGATGCTGCTGTTCGCGCTCATCGGCCATGGCGTACGCGGCTACTGCTGGTGGTCGATCGGCGCGGCGTTGGCGGCTTGGGCGGCCTGTGCGGTGGTGGCGCGATCCGGCGACCGCGGGGTGGCGGCTGGCGCCGCGATGTCGACGGGCGTGGGCCTTGCGATCGTGGTCAGCGTGATCATTTCGCATTGGGCCGGAGGTCACTGGCCGCTTTGGTAAGTCGGCAGGCGCCAAATGAGCACGTGTCGTAATCATGCGATTGCACGCCGAGATGGCTCTTGACGTGCGCGAAGACATTCGCCAATCTCATTCACATGTCGACTCCGCTGCCTCGGCTCGACCCCGATCGCCGCCGCCGTCGAATGTTTCTTCTTGCCGAACGTGCCGATGCCGCGGCGCAGCGCATTCGTCTGCAGCCACAGCGAGCACGCATGATCCGCATCCGCGAAATTGTCGACAATCGGCGGCGGCTCGCCAGCTGACGCGTCGCTCGAGTTTGACGCGCGTTCACGCGCCGCAGAGTTGTCGCACAGGGTGTGAGATCGTTTCGGCCACAACGCTGGCGTTGTGGGGCAACGTGCCGTCCAATTGGATAACGTCGGGCGGTAACAGCGTCGGCGCGTAACGGAGCCGCAAGACGCCATATCATGGCCGACGCATTGCAATGCCGCGAGACGTCATATTGGAGTCGTACGACCCGGGGGAACCGTGTCCTATTTCGCCGCCGCGGTGGTTCGCGGCCCGAAGGGCTGGTCAGCGGCTGAGGTTGACCTCACCGGCGCGGCCGACATCGAAGAGGTCGCCGACCGACTGCGCGACGTCGACAATGACGCCGACGTTTCCGTCATGTTCGTCGAATCCGACGACGCATACCTGGTCGTGCTCCGCCTCGACGAGGGCGAGGACCTACGGGTGTTCGGTTCGGACAAGGTGTTCGGCCAGGAGAGCCGGCTCGGGGCATTGTTGCTCGGCGACATCGAGGAGCCGGTGCTGGAGATCGAAGACGTGACCGACGAGGACGAACCGTCCTCCGACGAGGAGCCCGAGCCGCGCGGCGCCATCGAGTCCGACGCTGACCCGGTCGGTGACGCCGATCTCCTCGCCGACCTCGGCGTGCCCGCGCACCATCTGCTGGAGTTGTGCGCGCACGAGGGCATGATGCCCGCCGACGTGACCGCCGAGGTGTGCTCGATGATGGGCTGCGCGGACGAGATCGAGGAGCTTCGCGAGGTGTGAGCCCGACTGATCACGTGGCGTGGATGCGGCGCGCTATTGACGTGGCCACCCCGCCCGATCCCACATCCGGCGACACCGCGGACGTACCGGTCGGCGCGGTGGTGTACGCACCGGATGGCACCGAACTCGCGCACGCACGCAACGCCCGCGAACGTACCGGTGACCCGACCGCACACGCTGAAGTTCTCGCCATGCGACTCGCGGCGTCGGTTGTCGGCACGTGGCGACTCGACGGCTGCACGTTGGTGGTGACGCTGGAACCGTGCACGATGTGCGCCGGCGCGCTCGTGCTCGCGCGGATCAGCACGCTCGTGTTCGGCGCGTGGGAACCCAAGACGGGCGCGGTCGGGTCGCTGTGGGACGTGGTGCGCGACCGTCGCCTGAACCACCGTGCCGAGGTGTACGGCGGCGTCCTGCAGGACGAATGCGCCGCGATGATGAAGGCGTTCTTCCGGCCGTACCGCTGAGTTGCCGTAGCGGTGGTGGCCGTAGCGGTGGTGGCCGTACCAGCTAAATCGTCTGTGGCGCGATCACCGTGTCGAGCGCGACCTGGACCATGTGCGCGAACGTCTGCTGTCGTTCGTCGGCCGTGGTGTGCGCGCCGGTCCGGATGTGGTCGCTGACCGTGAGAATGGTCAGCGCCCGGGCGCGGAACCGGGCGGCGAGCGTGTAGAGCGCGGCGGACTCCATCTCGACGGCGAGGACGCCATACAGCGCGAGCTTGTCGAAGAGATCCGGGCGATCGGTGTAGAACGAGTCGGCAGCGAGCACCGAACCCACCCGCATCGGGATGCTGTGCGCTTCGGCAGCGTCCACCGCGGAGCGGAGCAGACCGAAGTCCGCGACCGGTGCATAGTCGATGAGGCCGTCGAAGCGCACGCGGTTCATTGCCGAGTCGGTGCACGAGGCGCTCGCCGCGATGACGTCACGAAGCTGCAGATCGTCGGTGATCGCTCCGCAACTGCCGACGCGGATCAACGTGGTGACGCCGTATTCGGCCATCAGCTCGTGCGCATAGATCGACGCGGACGGCATACCCATGCCGGAGCCCTGTATCGAGACTTCGACGTCGTGATAGCGACCGGTGAAGCCGAACATGTTCCGGACCGTCGAATAGCACTCGGCGCCGTCCAGGAACGTGTCGGCAATCCACTTCGCCCGCAACGGGTCGCCCGGCAACAGCACTCGTGGCGCGATCTCGCCGGGCTGCGCGCCGATATGGGTACTCATGGGCACGATCCTGCCAGGC
>DATFRR010000061.1:0-27744 GCA_035263025.1 Micromonosporaceae bacterium | reverse complement strand
ATGGGGCCGCAGTCGTCGTGATCATGGGCGAGGAACTTTGCGCGGGGCTACTCGGCTAGGTCGCGGTAGTGCTCTACGTGCGGCGGGCCGTCGAAGTGTGGTCCGAGCAGGCCGCGCCACGTGCGGAAACGCTCGGTGGCCCGGAAATTCTGCTCGTGCGACTCGACGGAGTCCCACTCCACCAGGAGCACGAACTTCGTCGGCGACTCGATGCCGTGCGTCATCCGCGCCGACCGGCACCCGGGCGTGGTGACGAGCGTTTCGCGGGCCTCGGCGTACGCGGCCGCGAACTCGGCCTCTCGACCCGGCATCACGTTGATAAGAGCGACTTCGAGGACCATGTCTTGGAGCCTCGCACGGCCGGGCGTGCCCGCCACCGGCGGGTCGGGGCAATCAGGTCAGTCAGTCTCGCCGTGCGAAGAACCGTGTCACGGTCTGCACCAACCACTCCGAATCGTCGAGCCACGGATTGTGTCCGCCGCCCGATTGCACGGCCAACTCGGCGCGCGGGAACAGGCCGGCATACTCGGCGGCTTGCTTCGGCGGTAGAACGACGTCGTACTCGCCAGCGACGAGAAGGACCGGCGCTTGCAGGTCGGCCAGACCGGATCTGACGGCATCCGAGTCGACGGCACCGTCCGAGTAGTACGTCGCGGCCGCGGTCGCGTTGCGCTGACTCGGCCCGTCCGCGTCGTACGCACGGCTCACCGCGTCCCACCGGCCATGACTGAACGGCGCGATCGCATCCCAGTCGTCGTCCGTGGCGTCGCCCGACCAGATCCGCTTGAATGCGGCGAAGGCGTCCGGGAACCACGGCTCACCTGTGCGCAGTTCGGCGACGTGTCGGCGATCCGCGTCGGTGACCTCTAGCCCAACCGCACGCGGGCTGGGATTGAGCAGCACGAGGCGGCGGATGTGTGCCGGGAAGCGTGCCGCGTAGAGCACGGCGAGCGAGCCACCCGCCGAATGTCCCAACAGGTCGACTTGGTCCAAGCCCAGGTGCCGGCGCAGCGCCTCCACGTCGTCGACCAGCCGGTCGCACCGGTAGCTGGTCGGGTCCGCCGGCTCTGCCGACTCCCCGGTGCCACGCAGGTCGAGCCGCACCAGCAAGCGATGCTTGGACAGCCCACCAAGGTCACCGAGGTATGTCGAGGCGCGCATCGGTCCGCCCGGCAGGCAGATCAACGGTTCGCCAGCGCCGATTTGGTGGTACGCGAGGCGCGTGCCGTCAGCGCCGACCAACGATGCCATGCGGAGATCGTATGCGGCCGGGCGGTGGCGGACGGTACCCCATGATCATCGTTGCCGGCGCCAGCCCGCCGACACGCCATGTGAGCGGGCCAATATGCCGTTGGCGTTACCCAGATCCGCGCCGGTACGCAACAATGGTGGACCAGGAGGGGAGTATCCCCGAAGCGACGGCGTCGTCAACACGGAGCCGATCGCGCCGGTCCGCCGAACGGGCCGCGTGTCGATCATGTCCCGGCGTCGTCGACCGAGCCGCCTTCACCGGCGCTCGGTGGGAGAGACCTCCGGTGTGACGTACGTCTACCGGAGGTTCCCGCGTGCACGTCTCGCTGCTGATTTGGGCGATCACCCTGGTGGGGTTGATCGCCGTACTGGCCGCCGACCTACTGATCATCGGCCGGCGGCCACATGAGCCGTCCATGCGTGAGGCGGCCGCCTGGGTCAGTTTCTACGTCGGCCTCGCCGTCGCGTTCGGTCTCGTCCTGCTAGCCACCTACGGACCGACGTATAGCGGCGAGTTCTTTGCGGGCTGGCTCACCGAATACAGCCTGTCCGTCGACAACCTGTTCGTCTTCGTGATCATCATGTCGGCGTTCGCGGTGCCCCGGATCCATCAACAGCGCGTGTTGCTCGTCGGCATCGTGCTTGCGCTGGCTCTCCGCGGCGTGTTCATCTTCGCGGGCGCCACACTGATCAACCAGTTCGTCTGGGTGTTCTACCTGTTCGGCGCGTTCCTCCTGGTGACAGCCGTTCGTCTGGCCAAGTCCCACGGCGACACCAATGCCGAGTTTCGCGAGAACGGTCTGGTTCGGTGGAGCCGCCGGATCCTGCCGATCTCGGACGGGTACGACGGTGCTCGGCTGACCACTCACCGGCCGCCCGAGGATGCCCGGCGGGGGTCCCGGGCACCCCGGTGGATGTTCACTCCGATGCTGATCGTGATGATCGCGATCGGTACGACCGACCTCGTGTTCGCGCTCGACTCGATCCCGGCGATCTTCGGGCTGACCAAGGAGGCCTACATCGTCTTCACCGCGAATGTGTTCGCGTTGATGGGCCTGCGTCAGCTGTACTTCTTGCTCGGCGGGTTGCTCGACCGCTTGGTGTACCTGTCCTACGGGCTGGCCGCGGTGCTGGGCTTCATTGGCGTCAAGCTCATCTTCGAGGCGTTGCACGGCAACGACCTCCCGTTCATCAACGGTGGCGAGCCCGTCGAATGGGCCCCGCACATTCCGATCTGGCTGTCGCTCACCGTGATCGTGGTGGCGCTCGGCATCGCGACGATCGCGAGTTTGATCAAATCGCGCGGCGGGCCACCAGACAGGCGAGCCACGCCTCGCGACGACCGCGGCACGCCCCAGGGCGCCGCGACTACTTCAGGTCCGCCTCGATCTGGCGAGCAGTCGCAAGCAGCGGCGGCAGTAGATCGCGGATGAGCTGTTCCGGGGTGCGCAGGCTGGCGTGCGCGGACACGTTCATCGCCGCGATGACACGTCCATCGCCGTCCCGGATCGGCGCGGCCAGCGACCGCAGGCCCTCTTCGAGCTCCTGGTCGACCAGCGCCCAGCCCTGTTCGCGGACGCGTGCGAGCTCGCGGCGCAGCTTGGCCGGCTCGGCGATGGTACGGGCCGTGAGCACCCGCAGCTCGGTGGAGGAGAAGAACCCGTCGAGCCACTGGTCGGACTGGCCGGCGAGCAACACGCGCCCCATCGACGTGGCGTACGCGGGGAACCGCGTGCCGACCGCGATCGCCACCGTCATGATCCGCTTCGTCGGTACGCGCGCTATGTAGACGACCTCGTCGCCATCCAGGACCGACACCGACGACGATTCGTGCACCTTCTCGACGAGCTGTTCGAGGTGGGGCATCGCGATCTCGGGCAGCGTCATGCTGGACAGGTAGGCGTACCCGAGCTCGAGAATCTTTGGCCGCAACGTGAATCGGCGGCCGTCGGTGCGCATGTAGCCGAGTTCGACGAGCGTGTGCAGGAAGCGGCGGGCGACCGCGCGGGGGAGTTCAGTGATCTTGGCGACCTCGCTGAGCGTGAGGTCGGTGTGATCCGCGTCGAACGCGCGAATCACCGACAGTCCCCGTGCCAGGGACTGGACGAATTCGCCGTCGCGCGGTTGTGTCATGCCGTTCTCCCTGTTGCTGCCGCGTGGGCACTCTAGCCGCTGGCCGCGGCGTCACCGTCATGGCGCGCGGACTCGTCGTCGGGAGCGGGGCCACCAGCCGGTAGCGCACCCTCCTCGCGAAGCACCCGGCTCGCCAACGCGAACGCGCTGTTCGACGCCGGCACGCCCGCGTAGGCGGCGACGTGCAGCAGCACCTCCTTGATCTCGTCCGTCGTGACGCCGTTGCGTAGCGCGGCGCGCAGATGCAGCTCCAGCTCGGCCTCGGCGCGCAGCGCGGTCAGCACGGCGACGGTGACCATGCTGCGGGTGTGCCGGTCGAGCCCCGGCCGGCCCCACACGTCGCCCCAGACGTTGCGCGTGATGAAGTGCTGGAAGTCCGTCGTGAACGCGTCGGCCGCGGCGGTGGCGCGATCCACGTGCGCGTCGCCCAGCACCGCGCGACGCACCCGCATGCCGTCCGCATCCCGGTCGGTCATCGAGTCACCCCTCGGTCGGCTTGTCGTGGCATTCGAGGGCGCGGTCGATCCACTCGCCCGCCGCGCCGAGACAGGCTTCTGGGCCTGGGAACGGCACGGTGGCGGCCTCCGGCGCGAGGTCGACGAGCGCGGCGCGCATCGTGGTGCCGGCCCGCACGGCGCGTGCCACCGCCTCCGCGACGACCGCAGATGCTCGGGTACGGCCCAGCACGCGCGCGAGTCGAACGGCGACCGCCTCGGCGAGGATGACGTCGCCGGCCGTGTCGAGGTTCAGGCGCATCCGGTCGACGTCCACGCGAAGGCCGGCGAGCATGGCGTCGGCATGGGTCGCCGCCGAACCGACGAGCCTCAACAGTGCCGTCATCGTCGGCCACTCCGCCTGCCAACGACCGGCGGCGCGCTGATGTTCTTGCGCCGCGGCGCCGAGCATCGTGGCGACGAGCGGCGGCACCTGGTGGGTGCACGCGGTGACGAGCACCGCTCGGGTCGGGTTGCGCTTGTGCGGCATCGCCGACGACACGCCGGGTTCGCCCTCGGCCACCTCGGCGATGTCGGAGCCGGCGAGCAACGCGACGTCGCCGGCGATGGCGGCCAGCACGCCGGAGACGATGCCAAGCGCGGCGGCCGCCTCGTCGATCCGTACGCGACAGGTGTGCCACGGCATCGTCGGCGCGGCGAGGCCGAGTTCGTCGGCGACGTACCCGACCAGTTGGGGGCCGCGGTCGCCGTACGTCGCGAGCGTGCCGACCGCCCCACCGAACTGCACGGCCAGCCGTTCACGCCGGACGCGGTCGAGCCCCCCAGCCGCCTCGTCGACGGCGACCAGCCAACCGGCGCACACCACTCCGAACGTCGTGGGTACAGCGTGCTGCAGCAGCGTACGGCCGATCTGCAGAGTGTCACGGTGCGCGCGGGCGAGGCCGGCCAGGGACGTCGACACCTCGCCGAGTGTGGCCAGGATCGCGTCGGTTGCCCGCGCGGTGACGAGACTCATCGCGGAGTCGACGATGTCCTGGCTCGTCGCGCCGAGATGTACGTATCCGCGCGCGGACGCTGGTAGGCGAGCCTTGAGGTCCGCGACGAGCGGCACGACCCACGTCGCGGATGCCACCGCGCGCTGACCGATGTCGTCGGCGTCGTACTCGTCCGCAACGCAACGCGACGCGATGGCGTCGGCCGCCTCACGCGGCACGAGGCCGGCTCGGGCACCGGCCCGCGCAATCGCCGCCTCGACGTCGAGCATCGCCTGCAGCCACGCTCGATCGTCGGTACGCGAGCGCACCGGGCCGCTGGCGTACAACGCGTCGAAGAGCCCGCCGGACATGATCCGACCGTCACATGGTCCGACGGTTCGCGCGGCAAGCGCGCAGCCGACACATCGAATGCTCACACATCAATAGCTCAGACATCGAAGAACACCGTCTCACGGTCGCCCTGTAGGCGGATGTCAAAACGGTAGCCGCCCGGCTCGGCGACGGCGATCAGTGTGTCGCGCCGGCTGGCATCGGGCAGCGAGCGCAACACCGGGTCGGCCGCGTTCACCTCGGCCTCGTCCGCGAAGTAGATCCGCGTGACGACGCGATCGAGGAGGCCGCGCGCAAACACCGATACGTCGAGATGCGGCGCCTCTTCGCGGCCGGCGCCGTCGGGTAGCCGCCCGGGCTTGACCGTCGCAATCGCGTACCCACCGTCGGACGCGGTCGCGGCACGGCCGAAACCGCGGAAGCCGGCCATCGCGGACGCCGACGCACCGCGCGGATCGTCGGGATGCGCGAACCGGCCGTCCGGGTCGGCCTGCCAGGTCTCGACCATCGCGTCGGCGAGGCCGGCACCGTCGCCGTCCAGCACGCGACCGCGGATCACGATGCGGCCGGGCGTCTCCGGCGGGACTACCTCCGGTCCGTCCGGCCACGGCAGGATGATGTGCAGGAACGGCCCCACGGTCTGCGACGGGGTGAGCGCCGGTAGCGCTGGCGTTGTTGGCAGCGTTGGCGTTGTTGGCGTTGTTGGCGCGGCGTCAGTCATCATGCGGTTCCTCGGTCGGCGTGGCCGCCGCACCGCGCAGCACAATGTCGAAGCGGAAGCCGAGTGCCCAGTCCGGTTGCGTGGCGTCCCAGTCGAATGTGGACACCAGCCGCTCGCGCGCCTGCTCCGGCACGGACTGGTAGATCGGGTCGTACGCGAGCAGCGGGTCGCCCGGGAAGTACATCTGCGTGACAAGCCGTTGCGTGAACGCGCGCCCGAACAGCGAGAAGTGGATGTGCGCCGGCCGCCACGCGTTCGGGTGGTTGCCCCACGGGTACGCACCCGGCTGGATGGTAGTGAACCGGTAGGAGCCGTCCGGTCCGGTCACCACCCGGCCGCCGCCGGAAAAGTTCGGATCGAGGGGCGCCGGCCAATTGTCCACGACGTGGCGGTAGCGTCCGGCGGCGTTCGCTTGCCACACCTCGACGAGCGTGTTCGACACCGCTCGGCCGTCGCTGTCGAGCACCCGTCCGTGTACGACGATCCGCTGGCCGAGTGGCTCGCCGTCGTGCTGGCGCGTGAGGTCGGCGTCCGACTCGGTGACCCGATCTTCGCCATACAGCGGGCCGGTGATCTCGGTCAACCGCTGCGCTAGTGGCACCAGTGGCTGGCTAGGTGCGCGCCGACCGGTCGACCGGTACGCCGGCGACGCCAGATCCGGATGTACGCCGTGCGGTCGCACGTACCGGTCCGGGACGGTGCCGTCTCGGCCGGCCGAGTCCGGGCTCTCCAGCCGCGGGCTGACGTCCTGATCGGTCACGGCGTCCGTCCCTTCGTGGCTTCGAGCTCACGCAGCACGGCGAGTTCGGTGTCGGTCGGCGGCGTGGTCACCGCGAGGTCGGCCGCGACGGCGAGGTCCCAGCCGGTGGCCGCACGAACCTTGTCCACGTTCACGCCGGGATGGACATGGCTCAGTGTGAGGACGCACGTCTGCGGATCCGGCTTCAGGATGCCGAGATCGGTGATCACCATGCTCGGACCGGCGCCGCGAAGGCCCATGCGCGCGCGGTCACCGGGGCCTGAGCCGTGCCCGACGCTCGTGATGAAGTCGACCCGTTCGACGAACGTACGGGTGGACTGGCGTACCACGACGATGACCTCCGGACACGACGCGGCGATCTCGGGTGCGCCACCGGCGCCCGGCAGCCGGACCTTGGGATGCCGGTAGTCGTCGCCGATCAGCGTTGTGTTGATGTTCGCGTAGCGGTCGATCTGCGCCGCGCCGAGGAAGCCCACGTCCACCCGGCCCGGTTGGAGCCAGTAGTTGAACACCTCCGGCACGCTCACCACCGCGTCCGCGGTTTCGGCGAGCACTCCGTCGCCAATGGACAGCGGCAGCGTACGGGGTTTCGCGCCAAGCGTGCCCGACTCGTAGACGAGCACGAGGCGCGGCGCGTGGGTGCGACGGGCGAGATTCGCGGCCGTACTCGGGATGCCGATGCCGACGAAGCAGGCTTGGCCGTCGCGGAGCGCTCGGGCTGCCGCGACGGTCATCATCTCGTCGGCGGTCCACGCCACGTCGTCGACGCCCACCCGAGTGGCCGCGGTCATGCCATCATCTCCGGTCCGCTGTCGGTCATGCCGTCGCCTCGTGTCCGGTCGCGGCCGCCCGATCGGCGGATTCCGCTCCGCCCGCTACCGCCGCCCGGCGGAACACCTCGGTGTCGAGCCAACGAGTGAACGTTTCGCGATCACGGCTTATCGCGTCCCAGGACACGTAGTAGTCATTGTCGCGGATCGAGAAGCCGTGACTGTAGGACGGGTGTGACCCGCCGGGTGCGAGCGCGACGCGAGTGACCGCCCACGTCGGCAGCACCACCGCACCGGGCTGCGGCGGCAGCTCGTCAACGATCTCCTCGACCGTGACGAGCGACCGTGTCGAGGCGAGCACGGCCTCCTTCTGTACGCCGACGATGCCCCACATCTGCACGTTGCCGTCGCGGTCGGCACGCTGCGCGTGAATGATCGCGACATCGGGTCGCAGTGCGGGCACCGCGGTCAGCACCTCGCCGGTGAACGGGCAGGTGATCGGGCGGATGTTCGACGTTGCCTTGACGAGGTCGGTACCCACATAGCCGCGCAGGACCGCGAACGGCAGGCCGGAGGCGCCGGCCACGTAGCGGTTCGCCATGCCGGCGTGGCTGTGTTCCTCGATTTCGAGCGGCACCGGCCAACCGGCGCTCACCGCGTCGCGGAAGCGGTGCAGCGAGCCGACGCCCGGGTTGCCGCCCCACGAGAACACCAACTTGCGCGCACAGCCCGCGCCGATGAGCTGGTCGTAAATGACGTCCGGCGTCATTCGCACGAGAGTGAGGTCGCGCCTGCGCTGCCGGATGACCTCGTGACCGGCGGCGAACGGGATGAGGTGCGTGAACCCCTCCATCGCCACCGCGTCACCGTCGCGCACCAGCTCGGCGACGCCGTCGGCGAGCGTGACGATCGTGGCCATGCGGCTGCCCTTCCGGTCTTCGACAGCGGACCTCATTGCGTGCGGCTCGGTGCTTGCGGCTCGGTGCGTGCGGCTCGGTGTTTGCGGCTGGGTGATTGCGACCCAAGTCGTTCGCTTTCCGAACGGCCGTTCTCCTGTCGAAACTATGTGCGTCGCACCCGTCCGGTCAACTCCCTGGAACCATGTCAACGTTAAGAAACGAAACGGTGACGTGGCATTGACGGTCGCTCGCGCATCCCCTAGGTTCGCGCAAAGAACGTCCGTTCGTTGTACGTACGCACGTGCGCAGAACGGCAGCACCGGCGCACCCTCGCGCCGAGGTGGCCGCCTCCCGCTCGCCGTACCTAGAGCTCGACGTACCCAACACCGACTCGCCGTACCCGCGTCCGGTCCACCGAACGGTCCGGACGGCGAGCACATCCCGGGTCGCCTCACACCTGAGGAGCAGTCGTGACATTGATGGACGCCGCGACGTGGCACGGCAAGATTTACCTCGACGGGTGGACGCAGGGCAGCGGCGGCGACGCGCCGGTGCGTGAGCCCGCCACCGGCGCAGAACTCGGTCGCATCGGCTTGGCCACCGGCGCGGATGTCGCGCGTGCCGCGTCGATCGCGTCCGCGGCACAAGTCGAGTGGGCCGCACGCCCGCATTACGAACGCGCCGCGATCCTGCGTCGCGCCGGCGACCTACTGCTCGAGCACGCCGCCGACATCCACTCCTGGATCATTCGGGAGACCGGATCCGTGCCGCCGAAGGCGGGGCTCGAGACGCACCTCGGG
Organism: Micromonosporaceae bacterium; assembly: GCA_035263025.1. Lineage (GTDB taxonomy): Bacteria > Actinomycetota > Actinomycetes > Mycobacteriales > Micromonosporaceae > DASQPR01. The sequence continues at coordinate 18,630 of DATFRR010000061.1, read as the reverse complement.
TCGCAGGAGTGCTTCGAGGCCGCCACGTTGCCGTCGCGAGCGTACGGCGAACTGCTGCCGAGCGAAGCGCCGCGCCTGTCCATGGCGCAGCGGCTGCCGGTCGGCGTGGTCGGCGTGATCGCACCGTTCAACGTGCCGCTGATTCTTGCCATCCGTTCCGTCGCACCGGCCCTCGCGCTCGGCAACGCGGTCATCTTCAAGCCGGATCCGCGCACCGCGGTGGCCGGCGGCGTGTCGATCGTGCGGGCGTTCCAGGAGGCCGGCCTGCCCGATGGGCTGCTGCACATGTTGCCCGGTGGCGCCGACGTCGGCGAGGCGTTGGTGACGCACCCGTTGGTGCGTGTCGTGTCCTTTACCGGATCGACCGCGGTCGGTCGCCGCGTCGCCACGCTCGCCGGCCAGCACTTGAAGCGCGTCCATCTCGAGCTCGGTGGCAACTCCGCGATGGTCGTGCTGGACGATGTGGACCTCGACCGCGCCGCGTCCGCCGGCGCCTGGGGTTCGTTCCTGCACCAAGGCCAGATCTGCATGACCACCGGCCGGCACCTCGTGCACGAGAGGATCTACGACGAATACGTCGGACGGCTCGCCGACAAGGCATCCCACCTGCCGGTCGGCAACCCGGCCACGGAACAGGTCGCGCTCGGTCCGATCATCGACGACCGTCAGCGTGACAAGATCCACAATCTCGTGACGTCGAGCGTGTCGGCCGGTGCACGACTCGCCGCCGGCGGCACCTATGAGGGGCTGTTCTACCGCCCGACGGTGCTTGCCGACGTCGAGACCGCGATGCCGGCCTACGCAAACGAGGTATTCGGTCCGGTCGCGCCGGTGATCCGCTTCTCCAGCGCCGACGAGGCCGCGAAACTCGCCGGTGACACCGAATACGGCCTGTCGCTGGGCATCCTGACCGGCGATCCGATGCGCGGCCTTGATCTCGCGCGCCGCATCCCGACCGGGATCGTGCACATCAACGACCAGACCGTCAACGACGAGGCGAACATTCCGTTCGGCGGGGTGCTCGCGTCCGGCACGGGCGCTCGCTTCGGCGGTGCCGCGGCCAACATCGACGCGTTCACCGACACGCGCTGGATCACAGTGCGCTCGGACATCGCACCGTACCCGTTCTAGACCGCCATCCACCTCACCCCGTGGAGACCCGATGACCCACCTCGAAAAGCCTGGCGCGATATCGCGCCGCAGCCTGTTCAAGGCGGCTGGCCTTGGCGCCACCGGCGTGGCCGCGACCAGCGCGCTCGCCGCGTGCGGTGGCGGACTCAAAGGATCCGGTACGAGCACGACCAGCACACTGAAGATCGGATACGTCAGTCCGCAGACGGGTCCGCTGGCGAGCTTCGCGACCGCGGACAACTACATCATCGACCAGATCCGCAAGGCGCTCGCCAAGGGCATCACGGCGGGTGGCAAGAAGCGCGCCATCGAGATCGTCGTCAAGGACAGCCAGTCCACCACCACGCGGGCGACACAGGTGACCCGCGACCTGATCTTCACCGACAAGGTGGACATCGTGGTCGCGTCGAGCACGCCGGAGGTGGTGAACCCGGTCGCCGACACCTGCGAGGCGAACCAGATGCCCAACGTCGGTGCGATCGACCCGTGGGAGTCGTGGTATTTCGGCCGCGGCGCGAAGCCGGGCGACGCGTTCAAGTATTCGACGTTGTTCTTCTTCGGCCTCAAACAGTTCACCGACCTGTTCTCCCACCTGTGGGACCGCAGCGGTGTGAAGGCGAACGACGTCGCGTGCCTGTTCCCGAACGACACCGACGGCAACGCGTTCCGGGCCGGTTTCCCGCCGGCCATGAAGTCGACCCGCTACAAGCCCATCGACCCGGGTGGCTACCAGGACGGCATCACCGACTTCAGCGCGCAGATCGCACGCTTCAAGGCGGCCGACTGCGAGTTCTTCACGTGCGCGCCGTTGCCGCCCGACTTCCAGACGTTCTGGAAGCAGGCCGCCGCGCAGGGCTACCGGCCGAAGCTCGCCACGGTCGCGAAGGTGATGCTTTTCCCGACCGAGGCGGTCGCGCTCGGCCAACTGTCCAACAACATCGCGACGGACTGCTGGTGGAGCCCCTACCACCCGTACAAGTCGTCGCTGGACGGCACTACCACCAAGCAGTTGGCGGACGGCTTCGCCGCGGCCACCGGAAACCAGTGGCACCAAGCCCTCGGCTCGATCTACTCGCTGTTCGAGATTGCCGTGCAGGCGTTCCAGACGGCCAGCGACCCGAAGGACAAGGAAGCGGTCGCCAAGGAGCTCACCACCATGAAGATCACCGGCATGAGCGGCGCGCTCGACTTCACCACCGGCCCGGTGCCGGGCGTGGCGCTGATCCCGATCACCGGCGCGCAGTGGCGGCCGGGCACCACGTTCCCATGGGAGATGTACATCGTCGACAACTCGCAGATCCCGATCGTGCCCATCAACGGCGACCTGCAGCTGACCAACACCTGACGATGCTGGCGCTCGACCAAGTCAGCAAGGCGTTCGGACGCGTCCGCGTCGCCGACCAACTGTCATTGGCGGTCGGCGACGGGGAGGCGGTCGGCATCGTGGGACCCAACGGCGCCGGCAAGTCCAGCCTGTTCTCCATCATCTCGGGCGACCTCACGCCGGATGCCGGTGATGTGATGCTCGGCGGCCAACGCGTCACGCGGCTCGGTCCAGCCGCCCGATGCCGGCTCGGCATCGGGCGGACCTATCAAGTGCCGAGGCCGTTCGAGCACATGAGCGTCTACGAGAACGTGCTCGTCGCCGCCGAACAGGGCGGTCGTTCGTCGGAGCGATCGGCGTTGGGAGCGGTCGCCATCGACGCGGTTGCCGGCGCCGCGCGCGTGGCATCCGGTGGCCGGCTTCGCAAAGCCGAAGCGCGTGACCGCGCGATGGCTGTCCTCGCGGAGACCGGGCTGCAGGCCGTCGCGAACCACGCGGCCGGCCGGCTGACACTGCTCGACCGGAAACGTCTTGAACTCGCTCGCGCGCTCGCCACCGAACCGCGCCTGTTGTTGCTCGACGAGGTGGCCGGCGGACTGTCCGATCCCGAGGTGGACGAACTTGTCGCGATCGTCACGGCGCGGCGCTCCACCGGGGTCACCATCGTGTGGGTCGAACACGTCGTCCACGCGTTGACCCGTACCGTAGATCGCTTGTTGTGTCTCGCGGGCGGCGCGTTCATCGCGGACGGCGCGCCCGACGAAGTTCTGGCGAGCCCAGCGGTGCGCGAGGTCTATCTGGGCGTGGAGCCCGAGCTCGCCGTGCAGGTCGCACCGGACGGTGCCGGCGCGACGGATCCGGAAGTCGCGCCATGACCGTGCTGTCGGTGGACGGCCTGACCGTCCATCATGGTCAGTTGGCCGCGGTGGTGGACCTGGATCTCGCGGTCGGCGAGGGCGAGACGCTCGCCATCATCGGCGCGAACGGCGCCGGGAAGACCACGCTGTTGCGGACCATCGCGGGCGTGTTGCGGCCGACGACCGGCACCATCCGGTACGACGGGCAAGACGTCACGCGAATGCCGGCGCATCGGCGGGTGGCGGCCGGCATCGCGCTGGTGCCCGAGGGCCGTCGCCTATTTCCGGCGCTGACCGTGGCGGAGAACCTGGCCACCGGTGCCTACCGCAAGCGTCCCGGCCCGTGGTCGGTCGACCGCATCATCGAACTGTTCCCATGGATGGCTGACCGCACGGGTCAAGCGGCCGCGTCGTTGTCCGGCGGTGAGCAGCAGGCGGTCGCGATCGGGCGGGCGCTCGCCACGAACCCGCGGCTGCTGTTGTTGGACGAGCTGTCGCTCGGTCTCGCGCCGATCGTGGTGCGCGGCCTTTACGAGCGGCTGCCCGAGATCCTCGCCCAGGGGACCACGGTGCTGCTTGTCGAGCAGGACGTGTCCCAGGCGCTCCGAGTCGCCGATCAGGTTTGCTGCCTGCGCGGCGGGCGCGCGGCGTTGCGCGGGCGGCCGGCGGACCTGTCGGCGGAACAGATCCAGGCCGCATACTTCGGTGCGGCGGCAACCCGCAACGGCGATGCGGACGCGGACGGTACGGCGAATGTCGGCGCGCTGTCCGTCGCGACCGGTTCGGACGCGGGCGAGGAGACCACGCGATGACCTGGGTGAACACGATCGTGCAGGGCATCCTGCTCGGCGGGCTCTACGCGTTGTTCGCGTGCGGACTGTCGCTGATGTTCGGCGTGATGCGCATCGTCAACCTGGCACATGGCGACCTCGGCGTGCTGGCCGCGTTCCTCGCCTACTCCGTGATGAGCGCGACGCCGGTCGGCGCGTTCTGGGCGGTGCTGATCGTGCTACCGGTATTTGCCGCGTTCGGGTACGGCCTTCAGCGCGGCCTCATTCAACGGAGCTTGTCGATCAGTCCACTGTCGACATTGTTGGTGACGTTCGGCTTGTCGGTCGTAATCCAGAACGCCTTGCTGGAGAAGTATTCTGCGGACAGCCGTGCGCTGAACGTCGGTTCGCTCGTGACCGCCGCACTTCGGGTCAACGCGAGCATGTCGTTGTCGTATCTGGCGTTGCTCACGTTCGGTCTGGCGATCGTGGTCATCGTGGCCTTGCAGCTGTTCCTGTCGCGCTCGCGTACCGGTCGGATGATGCGCGCCGCGTCCGACGACCCGGAGGCGGCCACGCTGGTCGGCGCGGACAGCCGGCACATCTACGCGGTGGCGACCGCCATCGCGTTCGCGACCGTGGCACTGGCCGGCCTGATGTTTGCGATGCGCTCGTCGTTCGACCCCAGCATCGGTCCGACGCGGCTCATTTTCGCGTTCGAGGCAGTGGTCATCGGCGGATTGGGATCGTTGTGGGGCACGCTGTTGGGTGGCATGGTGCTCGGCCTCGCGCAGACACTCGGCGCGCAACTCGATCCGACGCTGCTCTTGCTTTCCGGCCACGTGATCTTCCTCGCCGTGCTGGCGTTCCGCCCGCAGGGCCTGATCCCGCAACGGAAACTCGCATGAGCGCGCCGGCCACCCCGACCGTGTCGGCCACGACCGTGCCAGCCACCGCCCCGCCGGTGCCACGGGTACGCCGCGGCCGCCGCGTCAACCTGTGGACGACGCTGGGATTGGGCGTCATCGTCGTCGTGCTCGCCTACGCGCCCTACATCTTCTACACGTCGATCACCGATGACCTCGTGACGTTCTTCATCCTGCTCACCATGGCGAGCATGTGGAACCTCCTGGCTGGGTATGCCGGACTGGTCTCCATCGGGCAGCAGGCGTACATCGGGCTTGGCGCGTACGGCGTGCTACAGCTCAGCGACTGGGGCGTGCAACCGTACGTCGGCGTGTTCGTCGCGGCGATCGCCTGCGCCGTGATCGCGTTGCCGACTTCGCTTCTGGCATTCCGGCTTCGCGGCGACTATTTCGCGGTCGGCACGTGGGTCATCGCCGAGGTCTACCACCTGCTGGTCGAGCGCGACGAGTCGCTCGGCGGCGGCAGCGGGCGCTCGTTGACGACGTTGTCGAACTTCAACCTGAACGTCCGGGAGGCGCTGACCTACTGGGTCGCGCTCGGCGTCACGGTGCTGACGCTCGCGGCGTGTTATCTGTTGCTCCGCAGCCGACTCGGGCTCGCGCTGACCGCGATCCGCGACGACGAGAGGGCCGCGGGCAGCGTCGGCGTGACCGTGTCACTCGCGAAGCGCTTGGTATACCTGGTTTCTGCGGCCGGCTGCGGTGCGGCCGGTGGACTGCTGATCGTCAGCTCGCTGAACGTCCAGCCGGACGCCATCTTCAGCGTGCAGTGGTCGGCGTACATGATCTTCATCGTCGTGATCGGCGGCATCGGATACTTGGAGGGGCCAATCCTCGGCGCCATCCTGTTCTTCGCGCTGCAGCAGTCGCTGTCTTCCTACGGCGTGTGGTATCTCATCCTGATCGGTGTGATCGCGATGGGTTCCGTGGTATGGGTGCCGCGCGGGCTGTGGGGACTTGTCGCCGCCCGGACCGACGTACGGCTGTTCCCTGTTGGGTACGTCGTGCACGTACCCACACTGCGCGAGCGGGCCGCGAAACGATTCGCCCGGGTACCCGCGCCGAGCGCCGCGCCCGAAGACAGTGCGCCCGACGAGACTGCACCCGACGAGACCGCACCCGACGAGACTGCACCGGACGAAATAGATCGAGGCGCCAGGTGACGGTTCCCGACCGTACCCAGGTAGGGATCGTCGGCGGCGGACCCGCCGGTCTGCTGCTGTCGCATCTGCTCGCTCGCGCGGGCATCGACTCGGTGGTGTTGGAGAGCCGAGACCGGGCGTATGTCGAGGCGCGGCAACGCGCCGGCGTCATCGAGGTCGGCACCGCCGATTTGCTGCGCGACGTTGGCCTCGGCGCTCGGATGGACCGCGACGGACTGGTGCACGGCGGGATCTACCTCCAGTTCGCCGGCGAGCGCCACCACCTCGACTTCGTCGATCTGACCGGCGGTGGCACGGTCACCGTGTGGGCGCAGACCGAAATCGTGAAGGACCTCGTGGCGAGGCGCCTAGCCGACGGCGGCGCGATCGAGTTCGAGGCCGAGGCGACGGCTGTCGACGACCTCACCACCGAACGGCCGGTCATCCGCTATCGCGATGCCGAGGGCGCGACTCGCGAGTTGCGCTGCGATGCGATCGCCGGCTGCGACGGATTCCACGGTGTGTCCCGGCCGACGGTCCCGGCGCTGTCTGTCACAGACCACGAATACCCGTACGCGTGGCTCGGCATCCTCGCCGACGTACCACCGTCCACCGACGAGCTGATCTACGCGCACCACACCCGGGGCTTCGCGTTGCACAGCCTCCGATCGCCACAGGTGAGCCGGCTCTACCTTCAGGTTGCCCCGGACGAGCGGATCGAGGAATGGCCGGACGACCGGATCTGGTCGGAACTGGCCACCAGGCTCGGCGTTCCCGGGTGGACGCTAGAAACCGGACCGGTACGCGAGAAGGGCATCACACCGATGCGCAGCTTCGTGAGCGCACCGATGCGACACGGCCGGTTGTTCCTCGCTGGCGACGCCGCGCACATCGTGCCGCCGACCGGCGCGAAGGGGCTCAACCTCGCGATGGCGGACGCGTTGGTGCTCGCCGAGGCTCTTGAGGCGTTGCTGCTGCATGGCGACAGCGGGCCGGCGGACACCTACTCCGACCGTTGCCTGCGTCGGGTCTGGCGGGCCACGCATTTCTCGTGGTGGATGACCTCGATGCTGCACCGGCCGGTCGGCGGCGACGCGTTCGACGCGGCGCTGCAGCTGTCGCAGCTGCGTTACGTAGCAACGTCCCGAGCCGCCTCGGCGTCGCTGGCGGAGAACTACGTGGGCTACACCATGCGAGCCGCCTGACTGTTCGGTCGGCTCCTGCGTAGGCGGCCGAGCGCGTCACATGGCGAGGAGCGCCCCGCCGCGAGCTGTGTACGTTAGGGCACGAGGCAGCACGTTCGGGCACAAGCGGCCGTTAAGGCACGGGCGACCTATGACCGCCCAGCAGGGCACGACTCGGCATGACTCGGCATGACTCGTCACGACCCGTCTGCTCGACCTCGGCTCGGGGCGGCTCGGCGCCGCCGGCTTGCCGCCGCTGAAATTACGGCTGAACCTGCTGAACCAATCCGGGCGCCGGTCCGTGTCAACGGCAAGACGGGGCACCGTCGGCTGCCGCAAACCCTGCCCGCGGTCGGTCGGCGGTTGCCCGGTCACACCGGCGCACCGGCGGCGGGCGGGACTGGGCCTTCGGGCTCACCCGTCGCCGGTGTCCGCCCAGGTTGGCCGTCGCTGGTCGCCCGCCGCTGAGCTAGGCGGCCACGTCGCTGGCGGCGGCGATGACATGCCGGTCGGCCCAGCTGGCCGCCGCGACTCGGCCGATCAGTGCACACGCCGCCTCGTCATCGGCATCCTCCGACGTCGTACAGACGGCTAGAACGTAGGGCGCAGCATCGTCCGGGAACACGACGCCGGCCGAGTGCCGTACGCCCGTGACCCAACCGTTCTTGTGCGCGACACGGGTCCCCGGTGGCAGTCCGGTGGCGATGTCTACTCGATGCTCCTGCGCGCACAGCATATCCAGCATTTCGGCACACGCAGTCGGTCCGGCAATCGCGCTCCGCGAGTCACTGTCCGCCTGCGCCGCGCCCCGAACGATCGCGCCGAACAGTGCGGCGAGGTCGCGTACGGTCACCTCGTTGTCGATGCCGTCATCGCTCGCCGCGGTGTCCGCGATGCCTCGCTCGACGCGGCTGTTCCTGGCGCCCGCATCCCGTAACACGTCCGCGATCGCGAGCGTGCCGACCAGATCCAGCAAGACGTTGGTGGCGAGGTTCGACGATCGCACAATCATGTGGCGACCGAGCCATCGCGGTGTGGCGGTGCCGTCCAGCCGCGCCCACACGTCGTCGTCGTGGTCGTACGCCCTAGGAATAGCGAAACGTGGTGCGCCCGGCTTGGCCGACGCGAAGTCGTTGGCTACTCGCACCGGAGCGTCCAAGTCAATCGCGCCAACGGCGGCGGCCCGGTAGAGCGCAATGAGCACGGCGACCTTCATCGTGCTCGCCGCGTAGTGCCGCTCGTCGGCGCGGCGGGCGTAGGCCGGAGTCGCTGCCCCGATCGCGGCGCACCACACCGAGACGCGGCCGGGCCACGAGGCGAGTTCGGCATCGAGCGCCCCGAGAGCGGTCACGTACGCTGTGCCCGCCGGAACGCACGGTAGCGTTCGGTCTGATCGAGGATCACCTTGCGCAGCCGTACGGTCTCCGGCGTCACCTCGACGCACTCGTCCTCGCGACAGAATTCGAGGCACTGCTCGAGCGAGAGCCGGCGCGGCGGAATGAGCTTCTCGGTCTCCTCGGATGTGGACGCTCGCATGTTCGTGAGCTTCTTCTCCTTCGTGATGTTCACGTCCATGTCGTCGGCGCGTGAGTTCTCGCCAACGATCATCCCCTCGTAGACCTCCGTGGTCGGGTCGACGAACAATGTGCCGCGCTCCTGGAGGTTCATCATCGCGAACGGGGTGGCTGCGCCGGCGCGGTCGGCCACCAACGAACCGGTCGCGCGCGTGCGAAGCTCGCCGAACCACGGCTCGTACGAGTCGAAGACGTGGTGCAGGATGCCGGTGCCCCGGGTGTCGGTGAGGAACTCGGTGCGAAAGCCAATGAGCGCACGCGCCGGCACCAGCCACTCCATGCGGATCCAGCCGGTGCCGTGATTGACCATCTGCTCCATGCGCGCCTTGCGTACCGCCATGAGTTGCGTGATCGCGCCGAGATACTCTTCCGGGGCGTCGATCGTCATCCGCTCCACCGGCTCACACAGCTTCCCGTCCACCGTACGGGTCACCACCTGCGGCTTGCCGACCGTGAGCTCGTAGCCCTCGCGACGCATCTGCTCGACCAGGATGGCGAGCGCCAATTCGCCGCGGCCCTGCACCTCCCAGGTGTCCGGACGCTGCGTCGGCAGGACCCGCAACGACACGTTGCCGACGAGCTCTCGGTCCAGCCGATCCTTGACCAACCGCGCGGTGACCTTCGACCCCTTGACGCGGCCGGCCAGCGGCGACGTGTTCGTGCCGATCGTCATGGAGATGGCCGGCTCGTCGACGGTGATGAGCGGCAGCGGCAACGGGTGGTCCGCGTCCGCGAGCGTCTCGCCGATCATGATGTCGCCGATGCCGGCGACCGCGATGATGTCGCCCGGTCCGGCTTGCTCGGCCGGCTTGCGCTCGAGGCCGTCGGTCATCAGCAGCTCGGAGATGCGCACCTTCTCGACGGTGCCGTCGGAGCGGCACCGCGCGACGGTCTGACCCTTGCGGACGGTGCCCTCGTGCACCCGGCACAGCGCGAGCCGGCCGAGGAAGGGCGACGCGTCGAGGTTTGTCACGTGCGCTTGCAGCGGCGCGCCCGGGGTGAACTCCGGCGCTGGCATGGTCGACAGGATGGTACGGAATAACGGCTCGAGCGATGTGGAGTCGGTCGGCACGGTGCCGTCGGCCGGCTGCGTCATCGTTGCGATGCCGTCGCGCGCGCAGGCGTACACGATCGGAAAGTCGATCTGCGACTCGTCGGCGTCGAGGTCGAGGAACAGCTCGTAGGTGTCGTCCACGACGTCCTTAATGCGGGCGTCGGAGCGGTCCACCTTGTTGATCACAAGAATGATCGGCATCCGGGCGGCGAGCGCCTTGCGGAGCACGAAGCGGGTCTGTGGCAGCGGGCCCTCGGACGCGTCGACCAGCAGCACGACCCCGTCGGCCATGGTCAGGCCGCGCTCCACCTCGCCGCCGAAGTCGGCGTGTCCCGGGGTGTCGATGATGTTGATGGTGACCGGGTCGCCACCGTCGTCCGGGTGGTACGTGACGGACGTGTTCTTCGCGAGGATGGTGATGCCTTTTTCGCGCTCCAGGTCCATCGAGTCCATGACGCGTTCGGCCATCTCCGCACGCGCGTGCCAACCGCCGGACTGCTTGAGCATGGCGTCGACCAAGGTGGTCTTTCCGTGGTCGACGTGAGCGACGATTGCGACGTTTCGAAGGTCGGAGCGGGTGGCCATGGTTACCAGTCTCCCGGTTTGCCACGGACCGTGTCCGGCCGACCCCGTTCGGCGGCAATTTGCCTCACAAATTTGGGTGCACGGACGCAATTATGTGCCGCTCGGTAAGCGCCACGTCGCGGTGCGACACCGTTCGACAAATGCCGGATCAGCCCGCACGACACGCCGAAACGGTCCGCCTTATATGGATATTGCGGCTTGACGATCAACGCGATACGTTTTCGGCAATCAACGTTTCGTGAGGTAGCGATGCAACTGGGTTGCCACGCGTATGGTTGCCGCTTCGCCACTCACGAGGGACCCGATTCCCTCGCGGGCCATTCGTTGTTTTCCCCTCCCATCGCCACAGATCTCTCGCTGTCGACAGGCATCGCGAGCGATGGCTCGCGCCCGCCACGCCAACGGGGACTGGGCGACCACGCTCTACCGTAGAGAGAGGCCACCACCATGGCTGAACCGGAAGCACGTGCAGCCGCGCCGGCCGGCGGCGTAGCTGACCCCGCACCACTGGGACTCGCAGCATTCGCGCTGACGACGTTCCTGCTGTCCGCGTCGAACGCGGGCTGGACCAAAGGCACTGGAGCAGCTTGGCTGGGCTACGCACTCGCGTACGGCGGCCTGGTGCAACTCCTCGCCGGCATGTGGGAGTTCCGCCGGAACAACACGTTCGGCGCCGTCGCGTTTGCCTCGTACGGCGGCTTCTGGATCGGGCTGTTCCTCTACCAGGTGTTCGTGAAGTCGGACAACCCGACGAACGACCTCGGCTGGATCCTGCTGGCGTTTGCCATCTTCAACACGTACATGCTGATCTCGGCTGCCCGGATCAACATGGCGGTGTTCGCGGTGTTCCTCACCTTGGAACTCACCGAGATCGTGCTGTTCATCGGGTTCTTCTCGGACAGCTCGGGCATCATCAAGACCGGCGGCGTGATCGGCATCATCACGGCGATCGTCGCCTGGTACACCTCATTCGCCGGCGTACTCAACTCGCTTGGCGGCTCCCGTACCGTGCCGGTCGGCACCCCACTGATGCGCTGACCCGTACGGCGCATACGCGGCGTCGTACCAGTCAAGTTCCAAGCGTCAACCGCGGCGGACATCCACATCGGATGTCCGCCGCGGCGTTGTCAGGCGGTCCTCGCCCGAGCGATGGCTGCGCTGATGCGTCGGTGGCGGAGCGGGGCGCGGCGCGGCGTGATCTGGTCGACGATGTCGTACGCGGCGCGTTCGTGGCGGGACGCGGCCGCGAGATCCGTGCCGCGGATCGCCGCCGCGAGCGCGCGCAGTGCCCGCGCCTCCGCCATGCGGTATCCGGTCTCGCGTTGCAACGCCACGGCGCGTTCGGCGTCGGCCACGCCGCGGTCGTCACCGAGATCGGTACGGATGGCCGACCGCACCGTGAGCGCCTCGCCGACGAGCGCCCGGTAGCCGGTGCGTTCCGATGTCGCGAGCGCGCTCTCGGCGTGGACGATCGCCTCGCTGTGCTGTCCCGCGGCCCGGTGCGCGTCGGCCAGCTCGATCTCGGCGCACGTCTGCGCATAAAGGGCTCTGGCCCGCCGTGCCAACTCGAGCGCGACAGCGAGGTCGCTGATCGCCTCGTCGACGCGCCCGACCGCGGCACGGATGCGGCCGCGCATCGCGAGCACCAGCGACTCGGTGTGTTGCTCGGATCGCTCGCGCACCATGTCCAGTGCGGCCTCGATGGTCGTGTACGCGTCGGCCGGCCGGCCGGCATCCAGATGGACAGCGGCGAGGTCCATCAGTGCCTGCGCTTCCTGATGGCGGTTGCCGGTGCGTCGATGTACCCACAACGCGAGGGTCAGGTGCTCGCGAGCGTCGTCGAGTGCACCGACCGCGTGTTCGCTATACCCCAGGTACTGCAACGCGGTCGCTTCGCCGGCCACGAACTTCGCGCGGCGCGCGAGGTCGAGCGCGGCCTCGTGATGGCGTACCGAATCCGCCAGCCGGCCCATCTGATGCAGCACGCCGCCGAGGTTCACCAGCGCCACGGTGCGCCTGCTTCGATGGCGTGACAACGAAAGCGCCACCCGGTAGGTCTCCGTCGCGGCGGTGAGGTCGCCGACGTCGGCGTAGGCGATGCCGAGGTTGGTGAGGATCGCCTCCTCGGCATCTACCCACCCGATGCGTTGCGCGAGCGTACGCGCCGCGACGTACTCGGTGATCGCCGACGTGCGCCGGGCCAGGCAATGGTGAACGCCGGCCAGGTTGAGCCGCATCGCGACCTCGGCGCGTTCGTCGCCGGCGCGGACGGCGGCGTCGAGCCCGGTGTGTGCAAGCCGGAGCCACTCGCCCGCAAGCCGGGTGTGCCAGAAGAATCCGCGCAAGGCGTCGGCGATCAGCCAAGCGACCCGGTCGCGCCCGGTCGCCGCTGCGAAGTCGGCGACCGCCAACAGATTCGTGTGTTCCGCGTCGAACCACGCGACCGCGCCGGCGTCGGCCGAGAACGGAACACCGGCATCGACCGGGGTCTCCGGCAAGCCACGCCCGTCGAGACGCACCATGTGCGGGTACACGAGTTCGGCGGCGGCCCGCGCAGCGCCGACGTACCACCGCAACAGCCGTTCGACCGCGGCGGTCCGCTCGTGCGCGGAGTCCTCGCACTCCGCTCGTTCGCTCGCGTAGCCACGCAGCAGATCATGCAGACCGAATCGGCCCGGCGTGAGCTCGGCGAGCAGGTGGGCCGCGGTGAGCCGGCGCATGGCCTGCTCGGCCGAGCAAGCGTCGGTGTCGGTCAGCGCGGCGACCGCCGCCACCGTGATTTCGCTGCCCGGTGCGATGCCGATCAGGCGGAACACCCCACGCGATGCGGCGTCGAGTTCGGCGTACGACAGCTCGAACGTGGACCGCACCGGAGAGTGCGGCTTGCCGAGCGCCGGCGTGGCCGGATGCGTGCCACCGGCGAGCGAGGCGACGTAGTCGGCCACCGTGCGACCGGGCGCGCGTGCCAGCGCCGCCGCCGCGAGCCGCAACGCCAGCGGCAGATATGCGCACAGCCGCGCGAGTTCCGCTGCGGCCGCCGGCTCGGCCGTCACGCGCTCGTCGCCGATCGCCCGGCCCAGCAACGCGGTCGCCTCGGTCGCGGACAACGCCGACAGACCGAGGTGCCGGGCGCCGTCGCGGGCGACCAGTTCATCGATCCGGTCGCGGCTAGTGACCAGCACCGCGCATCCGCCCACACCCGGCAGCAACGGTCGCACCTGCGCGCCGTCCGCCGCGTTGTCCAGCACGATGAGCGTCCGGCGGTTGGCGAGCGCGTCGCGGTACGTACGAGCGGCGGCCTCTGGGTCCATCGACACCCGGTCGGCGGGCAGCCCAAGCGCGGCGAGGAATCGGCCGAGCGTGTCCGCCGAGCGCACCGCGGCGCCGTCGATCGAACCGCGCAGGTCCGCGAAGAGGCATCCGTCCGGGAACCGGTCGGCGCTACGGTGCGCCCAACGCAGCGCGAGCGCGCTCTTGCCGACGCCGCCCGGTCCGGTCACGATCGCGACACGCGGGCCGGTGCCGGTGTCCGCGCCGAGCATCACGTCGAGCGCATCGAGTTCCGCGCGGCGGCCGGTGAACCAGGCGGCATCGCCGGGCAAGTCACCGGGCGATTGGCCGGGTCCGTCGGCGCGCTCACCGGCATCAACGTGGCGAGCATCAACGTGGCGAGCATCAACGTCGCCAGCATCGGCGCGCCCGCCGACGTGCCGACCGGTCGGCAGATCAAGCTCCGACGCTTGGCGCAGGATCGCGAGCTCGAGATCGCGGATCTCCGGACCGGCATCGATGCCCAGTTCGTCGGCGAGGACCCGCTTCGCCGCCGCCGCGACATCGAGCGCACGTGCGGTCTGCCCGTCCCGGTAGAGCGCGAGCATCAGCTGCGCGACGAGCCGCTCGCGCGTAGGCATCACGCGCACCAGATCGGTCAGTTCGCCGATCAGGACACGGTGATGACCGAGCTCGAGTTCCGCGGCGATGCGTTCGACGATCGCGGCGATCCGCTCCTCTTCAAGGCCCGCGCAGAACCACTGCCGTGCCTCGTCGGTCAGCTCGGCGGCAAGCACCGGACCGAGCCACAGCCGATCGGCTTCGCGGAGCGCGGCGATCCGCGTGTCGGCGTCTTGCCGTCGCGCCAGCGTCACCCGGGATCGGAACAGATGCACGTCCACCCGTTCCGGCTGGACGTCGAGCCGGTAGGCGTCGCCGACGGTGGTGATGCTGGCCGCGTCGCCCAGCGCCGCGCGCAGCCGGCTCATGCCGACCTGAATGCCGTTGCGCGCGCTCGGCGGTGGCTCCTGCCCGAACCATGCGATCTCGGTGAGCCGAGCCAGACCGACCGGTTGACCGGCCCACAGCGCCAACAGCCCGAGCATGAGTCGTTGGCGGCGCTGGCCGAGGTCCACTCGCGCCCCGTCGCGCCGCACGTCGAGGGGGCCAAGGATGCGGATCGTCGGTTCGTCCACGCGCCCGCTCCCACCTGAATCGGCCCACGGTTCGAAGCCGGTCGTGCTTCGTGGCTGTGCTTCCAATTGGCTCGTGCTTCGAATTGGCTCGTGCTTGCGCGCCGCGTCAGCGCGGCGGTTCCGGGGGAACGGACGTCGCCGTGGGGCGGCGCTGCGGTCGCGCGACATGACGCTAACACCGCCGGCGTGCCCGGCTATGGAGTCGTTGTGGACTCCATACGGGACCGTGCCGGATTCGTTAGCGCCGCAGCGCAACCGTTTGCCGCGGTTGTTGGTCGCAGGAGTCAGTGTCGGATCCGCCCGGTGGGCGGCGTAAGTCCACGGTAAGCGGACCCCGGCACGATGAACACGCGCGGGTTGGCGTGGACGTCGCGGTGCTCAGGCGCACGAGTACCGCGGCGCTCGACGTGGCTGCGCATTCGGGGGCGGCGGCGCGGCGAGACGCGGACCGTCGGGCGTGAGCAGGAGGGCCAGCGTGCGGCCGCGATTGAAGGACGTGTTCTGGGAGCGGTACGGAGCCGAGCTCGGTCTCGTCTTCGACGCGCGCGAGCAGGTGCGGCTCGACGATCCGGACGGCGCTGTGGAGTTGCTGCTCGATCTCATGCGCAAGGGCAGCCGTACGCCGCCGGAACTGGCCGACGTGGTCGGCGTGCCGTTGCACGCGGTGGACCGGATCATCGCAGAGCTGGACGCTCACCGGCTCCTCGTCGACGATGACCGGGCCGGCCGGATCGGCACCGACGCCAGCGAGCGCTACGCCGACAATCTCGCGTTCTTCGATCGGTACGCGACACTCGCGGTCGGCCGCGAGGATATGCAGGAGCGGGTACACGCCGCACACGTCCTGGTGCTCGGCCTCGGTGGCGTGAACACCACGGTAGTCGGTCACCTGTGCGGTTTCGGCGTCGATCGGTTGACGCTCGTGGACGCGGGCACCATCGGGGTACGCGACCTCGCCCGCCAGCAGTTGGCGCGCTGGCGCGACGTGGGGACGCGGACCGCGCGACGGGCCGCCGTCTGGGTGCGGGACATCGACCCGTCGATGCAGGTCGACGCCGTCGACGTGGGCGTCGGCGACGCCGCGGCGTTCGGTGCCGTCCTGGACCGGTTCTGCCCGGACATCGTGGTCGCGGACGTCGACGGTACGGTCGACGTGGACTTGTGGGTCAACGCCGCCTGCGTAGCACGCAACGTGCCGTTCATCCGCGCCGCGACAAAGCAGACGACCGCGACCGTCTACTCGGTCGATCCGGGCCGCAGCGCGTGCGTGGCGTGTGCCGCCGGAACGTCGGTCGGCCAGTCGCCGGACGTCCTGCGGTTGCTGCGCGAGCGGCCGGCGGCCGGACTCGGCATGGGACCGGTGTCCGGCATGCTCGCCTCGCTCGCGGCGCTGGAGATCCTGCGCTACGTGACCGGGTACGAGCCGCCGGCGTACGCCGGCCAGCCGATGCGGATCGAATTCGGCGCCGGTACGGACATGCGTCGGCTCGCGTGGCGACGCGACACGGCGTGCGGCACCTGCGCGCCCGCGCAACGTCGATCCGCGTAGCCACTGGGCGACCAGCCCGGGTCAGTCGTGTCAGAGGTGTCGGCCGGGTCAGCCGGCCGGTTCGGTCACGTCCGCGACGGAAGCGTCCAGCACGCGCAGCGCGTCATCGGCGGCGAGCACCACTGCCGCGTTGGGCTCGCCGGCGCCGAGCCGGATGGTACGGCCGACGACGCGCTCGTCCGCGACCACTGGCCACGCGATCGTCGCTCCGAATGGCGTAATGGTGCCGCGCTCGTACCCGGTGGCGTCCTTGGCCGTGGCGGCGTCGGGCAGCGACAGCCGGTGGACGCCCAACACGGCGCGGAGCTTGGGCCAGGAGATCGAGCGGTCGCCGGGCACCAGCACGAACACGAAGTCGTCTGCGGCCCGCCGCACGACGATCGTCTTGGTGACATCCCGAATGTCGACGCCCGCCGCGTCGGCGGCCTCGGCCACGCTACGCACCTCACCGTGGCGCACCACACGATGCGCAATGCCGGCGGCGCTCAGCGCGTCGAGCGCATGCGTTGCCATAACCGGACCCTACTGGGCAGTCTGGTCTTGAGCGGCCCGGCCGGGGTCAGTCGGCCGATGCCTGGTGGGGATCGAGGATCGTACGGTGGCCGCGTGGACACGTCCCGTACCCGCCCGATGTGATGTTCCAATGCCAGCCGCAGTAGGCCGCGTCGCATTTCTCGCAGAACCCGGCATTGTCATAGAGCCCGGCCGTTGCCACCGTCGCAAACGCAAGCGGCTGCGCGAACGCCTCGCCCAGCCGCTCGGCCCGATCCACGCTGACGTCGTCCCCGCCGCCGTTGCTGCCGCCTGGTCCGGAATAGATGAACCGCCAGGCACTGCCCGAGACCGGCGCGACGAGTTCGATGTGGCTCGCGGCTTGGCCGCATTCGGCGCACGGCGGCGCAGCGACGAACGGTGTGGGCATGCCTGCAGTATGCCGAAAATGGTCAACCTTGTCCCACCCGAACCTCGGTGGGTGACATGTCAGAACATGTCAGCGCAGGCGCGACCTCGAACGATGCCGAGCCGCTGTGTTCCTGCACCAGCCGCCCGACGCGCCGTTCGCTCGGATCCATGCAACGCCTGAAAAGCAGGCGCGAGCGCCAGCCATGCGTAGCACGCTGGCCGGCATGACTGAAACCGATCCGAAAGCGGAATTGCAGTTCTATCTGACCCGCGCCCGCGACGCGCTGCTGTGGAAGACGGAGGGACTGTCCGAATACGACGTGCGCCGCCCGCTTGTCCCGACCGGCACCAACCTGCTCGGGCTCGTCAAGCACGTCGCCGGTGTCACCGTCCGGTATTTCGGCGAATGCTTCGACCGGCCGTTCGCCGAGCCGGTGCCCTGGCTGGACGATGACGAACCGAATGCCAGCATGTTCGCTTCTGCCAACGAATCGCGGGAGTGGCTCGTCAGCCTGTATCGCGCCGCCTGGGCCCACGCCGACGCCACCCTCGAGTCGCTTCCGCTCGACGCGACCGGCGAGGTCCCGTGGTGGCCGCGGGAGCGGCGGAACCCGACTCTGCACCGGGTCACCATCCACATGATCGCCGAAACCGAACGGCACGCCGGCCATGCCGACATCGTCCGCGAACTCATCGACGGATCGGTCGGCGTCCGCGCTGATTACGCTGGTGTGCCCGACCGTGACTCCGACGCGTGGATGACCCACCGTGACCGGGTGGAGCAGGCCGCGAAGGACGCCGGAGCGCGTTGATAGCGCAGGATCACGAGGTGGCGGCCGGGCGTGACGCCCGGCCGCCATGCATCGCGCTCAGGTCACGAGCCGTACACCTGGAACTCCCAGAGCGAATAGCCGTACGGCAGCCCGCGTTGCGTACCGAACATGCGCACGTACCGGCCCGATCCCGAGACGGTCAGGTCCTGAACACCACCGGTACCCGTCGTGGTGGAAAAGATCGTCGTCCAGTTCGTTGCGTCGTTGGACGTCTGAATCTGGAACGCCTTGCCGTAGGCGGCCTCCCAGTTCAACACGACACGACTAATGCTGTGCGTCGCACCGAGATCGACCTGCAGCCACTGCGGATCGCTGAACGCACTCGACCACCG
>DATFRR010000060.1:0-7945 GCA_035263025.1 Micromonosporaceae bacterium | reverse complement strand
CCGAGGCAGCTCATGCCGGTACCCGCGCCTACCGCGCCCTCGCGTGGCGCGGACGGCGAACCGGCCGCGGATGCCCGCGCCGACGATCGCGCGTCCCGCAACGCCGCCGCGACATCATCACGACCGACCTGCATACGGCGGGCATCGTTGAGAAAACTGTCGTCGCATTCGGCGACCACCGGAATGATGACGTCGTCGGTGCCGATGCCGTCGTCCTCCGCGCCGAGCAACTCACACGCGGCGTCGAACACGCGGCCGACCTGCATAGTGGACGTGAGGAACATCGGTGTTTCGAGCAGACCCCACTCCTGGATCGCGACGAACCCGGTGCACTCGCCGGCGCCGTTGAGCACCGCGCCGCCGGCCGGAATCGGCGCGCGGAAGAGGTTGCCGCCCGGGTCGACGACGGTCACACCGGTGCGAGCCACCCCACGACCGGCCGGCGGATCAGGCTCGTCGCGCCAGATCGTCGCGTGCCCGACCCCGGTGCCAGGCACGTCGACGATGGAGTTCGTCGGGCCGCATGCCATTGAGCCGATCCGGATTTCGAGGTCGCGTGTACGTGGCATGGCGGCAGCGTAACCGCTGCGCGAACGCTCCGAAGGAGGGCATAGATGTTGGGCTTGCCGGTCGTCTGGGCGGACGACACGCTCGCACACATCCCAGGTGCGGAGATCTGGATCGGCGTACCCACACCCGGCACCGAACTCCCGGAACGCGCGACCGTCATCCGTGACGCCGTGGTGGCCGCGGGTGCGAGCCTGGTACCCGCGACGTCGCACGACGACACCGTGCTGCGGCGCGTACACAGCGACGGCCTGCTGCGCCACCTCGAGACCGTGTACGCCGAGTGGGCCGCCCGCGGATACCAGGAGCACCAGCACAACGTGGTGCCCTACGTGTTCCCGACCGCCGGCATGCTCGACGGGTTGCCCGCCCGGGAGCCGTACGCCACGCACGGCCGCGCCGGGCTCTACATGTACGACACGATGACACTGGTCGGCGAGGGCACCTGGCGTGCCGCGCGAGCCGCGGTGGATGCCGCCCAGACCGCTGGAGAACTTGTCGCGGGTGGCGCTCCGGCGGCGTACGCGATCTGCCGGCCGCCCGGGCATCACGCGACGCGGACGGCGTTCGGCGGGTCGTGCTACCTCAACAACGCGGCGGTCGCGGTCGAGACGCTGCGGTCGGCCGGACTGGACCGGGTGGCAGTGGTCGACATCGACGCGCACCACGGCAACGGTACGCAAGCGCTGTTCTACGACCGCCCGGACGTGTTCTATGGTTCGGTGCACGTCGATCCCGGCGCGGGATGGTTCCCGCACTATGCCGGGTACGCCGACGAGACCGGCCGTGACGCGGGCGACGGGTGCAACCGGAACGTGCCACTGGCACCGGGTACCGGTGACGACGGCTGGCTCGACGGGCTCGCCGCGGTGTCTGAAGCGGCCGCCGGATTCCGGCCGGACGCTGTCGTCGTGTCGCTCGGCGTGGACGCGGCAGCCGACGATCCGGAGAGCCCACTTCAGGTGACACGGGAGGGATATCGGCGCTCCGGTGTGCTGATCCATGACATCGGCGTACCGATCGTTGCGGTACACGAGGGCGGCTATCACCTACCGACGCTGGGCGACCTCACGGTGGCGACGCTCGCCGGTCTGACGGGCGCCTGACGGCGGCAGCCGGAACCGGTCGCGCCGCTTCGGGCCGCGCCGCTCAGCCCGCGCCGCTCAGCCCAGGAAGCGCGCCTTCCGCGCCAGCCACTCGTCGCGCGTGATCGCGTATTCCACCTCGCCTTGCTCGGCGCCCGGAATCGGGTCGTCCCAGTGGTCGTGGCGGGTTCTGACGTGGCGCATTCCGCAGCGCTCCATGACGCCGCGGGACCGCGTGTTCACCGCCATCGTTTCGGCGATCACGCTGGTGGCGCCGAATTCGCCGAACGCCAGGTCGATGAGCCCAAGCGAACCCTCGGTGGCGTACCCGTGCCCCCACGCCGACCGCTTCAGGCGGTAGCCCAACTCCGGTACGTCGTCCGGGTAGCCGCCCTTGGGCCGCATGCCGAACCAGCCGATGAACTCGTCGGTGTCGCGTGCCTCGGCCGCGAAGTGACCCCAGTGCGGCCAACGCTCGTACTCGTCGAGCCACTCCGGCAGGATCTCGTCGGCGATCCGCGCGCGGGGCGTCGGCTCGCCGCCGGTGAGGAACGCCATCACCTCCGGATCGCTGTTCAGCTCGACGAGCAGGTCGAGATCTGCCGTCGTGAACCGCCGCAGGCGTAACCGTGGTGTCTCGACGTCCATCACCGCACGTCGTCCATCACCGGGTGAGCTTGGGCAGCACATCGCGGCCGAACAAGTCGATCCAGTCGGTCTGGTTGCGTCCCACGTTGTGCAGGTAGACGCGATCGACGCCGGCGTCGAAGAACTTCTGGATCTCCGCACGGTGTGCGTCCGGGTCGGACGAGATCAGCATGCGGCCGTCGAAATCCTCGGGCCGGACGAGCTTGGCCATCTGCTCGAAGTCGTGCGGCGAGCGGATGTCGGCCTTCGGGAACTTCATGCCACCGTTCGGCCACTCGTGCATCGCGTTGGCGAGCGCCTCCTCGTCGGTGGGCGCCCACGACAGGTGCAGCTGCAGGATCTTCACCTGCGTAGCCGGGTCGCGGCCGGCCTCCTTCGCACCGGCGTCGAACCGGCCGAGCAGGTTGGCGATCTTGTCCAGGGGCGCGCCTGGCGTGATGATTCCGTCGAGCTGACGCCCGGCGCGCTTCGCGGTGATCGGCCCAGCGGTCGCGATGTAGATCGGTGGCGGTACGGCCGGCATCGACCACAGCCGCGTCATCTCCAACCGGAAGTACGGACCGTCGTGCTTCACGTCCTTGCCGGTGAAGAGCTTCTGGATGATGTCGATCGCGTCCCACATCCGCGACAGGCGTTCGGCCGCCTCGGGCCAGTAGCCGCCCACCACATGTTCGTTGAGCGCCTCACCGGAGCCCAGGCCGAGCCAGTGGCGGTCCGGATACATGGCGGCGAGCGTGGCCGACGCCTGCGCGACGATCGCCGGGTGGAACCGGAACGACGGACACGTCACGCCGGGGCCGAGGTCCTCGCGGGTACGTTCGCCGATCGCGGTCAGCACGTTCCACACGAACGACGCGTTGCCCTGCGCCGGTACCCATGGCTGGAAGTGGTCGGCGACCATCGCACCCCGGAATCCGGCCCGCTCCGCCGCGGCCGTGAACTCGACGGCCTCGACCGGATGGAACTGTTCGAGCATGGTGGCGTATCCGACGTGTGCCTGGCTCATCCGTACTCTCCCGATCCGCGTCCGAGGGTTACGCCAAACGCTAGTACGGTGGCCGCGGAGTCAGGCGAGCGAGTCCGGATCGATGCCGAGCTCGCGGCCGGCCGCGATGCGCACCCAGTCGCTGAGCTGTCGCCGTGAAATGACCTTGTCGTGCACGGTGACCTGGACCGCGAGGCCGTCGAGGAGCCCGATGAGTCGCCAGGCGGCGCCGAGCGCGTCGTCGCAGGTGAACGAGCCGTCCTTCACGCCGGCCTCGATGACCTCGCTCAACCCTTCCTTCCACCGCAGATCGAGGCGGCGAGACACGGCCTCCAGCTCGGGTACGCGCATCGACTCGGCCCACCCGTCGATCCACATCGCCCACGCCTTCGAAACACCCGTCGGCATGTAGATCTTGAGAATCCCACGGAGCTTCGCGAGCGGTTCGGACTTCGAGGCCAGCACCTTGTCGAGCCGCGCGAGATCGTGCTCGGCGGCGTACGCGAACGCGCGCGCCAGCAGCCGATCCTTCGTGTCGAAGTGGTAGAACACGAGCGCCTGGCTGACACCGGCGGCCGCGGCCACGTCCGCGGCACGCGTGTTGGGCAGACCGCGACTCGCAATCACCTCGCACGCCGTGCGCAGCAGCGCATCGAGGCGTACGTCGGCCGATCTCCGGGTCACGAGCACAAACGGTAGCCGACCACACGCATCCTGGCTGCCCCATGGCTGACTGACCGGACAGTTAAGTGCCCGGTCGTCAGTGCGGCGCCGAATGGGCGAACGCGTGACGGGTGCGCGCAGCTGGATTGTCCTAGAGTGACGCCGTGCGAAGTCTCCCCCCGGTCGCGCTCCGCCGGGCGTACGCGTGCCTTGCCGTGATTCTCGCGGGCGTGGCCGTCGTCGGCTGCCACGCCGGGCCGGGCTCATCGCATGCCGGCGCGAAGTTCGTCAGCGGCCAGGCGACGGCACCGTCGGCGTCGCCGGGCGCGAGCGGCAGTGCCAAGCCTGCCGACATCACGCTGGAGTTCGCCGGCGACGTGCACTTCATGCAACGCACCGCGAAGCTGCTGTCCGATCCGGCGACCGCGTTCGGCCCGTCGATCACCCCGCTGCTGTCGGCCGCCGACGTCACGACACTGAACCTCGAAACCGCGGTCACCGATCGCGGCACGCCCCAACCGAAGACGTTCCACTTCCGGACCAACCCCAGCGCATTTGACGCGCTGCGTGCGGCCGGAGTCGACGGGGTGACGATCGCCAACAACCACATCCTCGACTACGGCCGGATCGGGCTGACCGACACGCTCGCCGCCGCGAAGGCGAAGGACTTCCCGGTCTACGGCGCGGGCGACAACGCCGACCAGGCATGGACGCCGTGGGTCACGACGGTACGCGGCACTCGGCTCGCGTACCTTGGCGTCTCCGACGTGCAAGAGCTGTCGAGTTCCTGGATCGCGACGCCGACGCGGTCCGGAGAGGCGATCGCGAACAACCTGTCCCGGACGCTCGACGCGATCCGCGACGCTCACCAGGTCGCCGACGTCGTCATCGTGTTCATGCACTGGGGGACCGAAGGCGACTCCTGCCCGAACTCGTCGCAGAAGAAACTTGCCAAGCAGATGGCCGACGCCGGCGCGAACATCATCATCGGCTCGCACGTGCACACGTTGCAGGGCAGCGGCTGGCTCGGCAACACGTTCGTCGCCTACGGGATGGGCAACTTCCTCTGGTACATCAACTCGTGGAGCACCGAGACCGGGGTGCTGAAGCTGACGCTGCACCCGGGCGCCGACGAGCCGTACAAGTCGTCGTTCACGCCGGCCATCGTGTCGAGCACCGGCCAGCCGGTCATCCAGACCGGTGCCAAGGGCGCGGCGATCTCGAAGCGCTATGCGTCGCTGCGCGCCTGCGCCGGCTTGTCTGCCACGCCGACGCCATAGCGTGCGTGAAACCGACCTCAGCCGGCGGCGACGGATGCGATGCCGGTGCGGGCCGCGTTGCCGCCCGAGATCACGAGCACGATCGGACCGCTGGCCGGCACCGGAACCACCCCGGTGCGCAGCGCCGCGAGACCGACCACGGCGGACGGCTCCACCAGCAGCTTCGTCGCCTCCATCAACGACCACCACGCATCGCGGATCGCGAGGTCGTCGACGGTCACCACATCGTCGACGTTCGCCTGGACGTGGGCCAGCGTGTTCGGGCCGGCGAACGGCGCGGCGAGGCCGTCGGCGATCGACACCGGCTTCGTGGGCGGCGCGGCAGCCTCGCCGATGGCCAGCGCGTGGGTCATCGCGTTCGCCGTCGTCGGTTCCACACCCACAACCTTGGTGGTACGGCCAGGCTGCGCGGCCCGTACCGCCGCCGCGACGCCGGAGATCAGTCCGCCGCCACCGACCGGGACGAGGATCAGGGCCGGCACTGGGCAGTCCGCCATCAGTTCGACGCCGACGGTGCCCTGGCCGGCGATCACGTCCGGATCGTCGAACGGGTGTAATGCCAGGAAGTTCTGCTCGTCCGCGATCCGGTGGCACGTGCCGACGAGGTCGTCGGTGAACACGATCTCGCCGCCGTAGCGCTTGACGGCCTGCACCTTCGCTTCCACCGCGCCGGGCGGCATGCAGACGGTGGCCGGGATGCCGAGCGCACGTGCCGCGTACGCCGTGGCCGCCGCGGCATTGCCGGCGGAGAACGTGGTCACGCCGGACGGCGGGTGGTCGCTCGCCGCCCGCGCGAGCATCGCGTTGAACATCCCGCGCACCTTGAACGCGCCGGTGTGCTGGAGATTTTCGGCCTTGAGAAGCACTGGCACACCGAACTCGTCGGTCAGCCGATCACATGGCAGCAATGGCGTACGCACGACCTTGCCGTCCAGTCGCGCCGCGGCGATGGCGAGCGCGTCGGCATCCACGAGTTCCACGGGCGCGAACTCTAGTCCGCGTCGGGGGCCGTCACCCACCCGGCCACCAGGATCAGCCCGGTGTCTCGGTGTACGGCCAGGAACCCGTACGGTCGATCGAACGTGACCGTGACACGGCGCACGTCGTACTCGTCCATGCGGCGCACCATCGTCAGCCGCATCGCGACCGCGGTGATCGCGGCGGCGCGGAAACCGGTCTCGGTGAACTCCGCCATCGCATCCTGTTTGGCGTCGCTGACTTCCAGCGCCCGATCACTGATGCCCGGGAACGGATGTCCCCGCCGGGCTGCGTTGAGGCCGAACACTTCGGGGAAGGCGAGCAGGTCGTGGCTGGCCCGTACGGTGAACTTCGGTGCGTCGACGACAAGCTGCGGCGTGCTCGAGGTATGCGCCACGCGATCGACGACAACACCCGGCACCGGCAGCCCGTCGGGAAAGTGCTCGCCGTCGGTTGCCTCGCGCGCGCCAGTCACGATCGCGAGTCCCTCGGACAGCACATCGCTCGCAGCCATACCCGCTGGCCCGATGACAAGCTCGACGTCGATGCCGTTGTCGCCCTCGATGCGTACGCATGTCGCGGTCGTGGTCGCGCGTACCGCTGACACCCCGTCGGTGGTGCGGCTCAGCAGCGGCCAGCCGCCGGCCCGGGACCGCGGCTTCTCGAACGGCTGCCGCCACTTGGTCCGAACCGTCAGCGCGCTCGCGAGCAGCAACGCGATCGATTCGTCGATCTGGACCGGCATTTTCTTGATCAGTCCATCGGTGTGTTCATCCGCCCAGGAGTCGAGAGCCCCCTGGTCGGCGCGGGTGTCGCCGGTGAAGTCCCGATGCACGCCGTCCGGCAGCGCCGCGAGCCATTCCGACCGGAGCGGCACATCGTGACGGCTCCACAGACCGAGCGCTGCGGACATCCCGTCCGCCTCGTC
Organism: Micromonosporaceae bacterium; assembly: GCA_035263025.1. Lineage (GTDB taxonomy): Bacteria > Actinomycetota > Actinomycetes > Mycobacteriales > Micromonosporaceae > DASQPR01. Next base: position 811 of record DATFRR010000060.1, on the reverse strand, counting down.
CAGCACGTCGATCAGTGCGCGGCCCGCCACCGTACCCGTGGCTGGGTCGATGCCGACCGCGGCCGCCAGCTCCTCGCGAGCCTTGCCGTCCGCGACGTCGGCCAGGATCGCAAGCAGCGGCCACGCTCCGACGCCGGCGCATACCGTGGGGTGGCCGCCGAACGCCGCGATCCACCGCGCGGTCATCGCATTGATCGCGGCGACGGGCAGGTCGGTGATGGCGGCCATGCGTCCACTCTTGCAGATCTGTCAGCGGTGAGCCCGCGCGACATTGTGTCCCATACCACCGGACGGTCTCGCGGCGCGCGAAACGGCGCTGTACCAGGATGGTTCGCATGGAGTATGTGAAGCTCGGCAACACCGGCCTGGAAGTCTCGAAGATCTGCCTCGGGGCGATGAGCTACGGCGAGCCGGAGCGCGGTGCCCATCCGTGGTCGCTACCGGAGGACGCGTCTCGTCCGTTCATCCAGCGCGCGCTCGAACTCGGCATCAACTTCATCGACACCGCGAACGTCTACTCCGCCGGCAGCAGCGAGGAGATCGTCGGTCGTGCGGTTGCCGATTTTGTGCCGCGTGACGAGGTCGTCATCGCGACGAAGGTGCACGGCGCGATGCGCGAGGGCCCGAACGGCGGCGGCCTGTCGCGCAAAGTGATCCTTGCCGAGATCGATCACAGCCTCCGTCGGCTGAACATGGACTACGTCGATCTCTACCAGATCCACCGATGGGACCCGACCACCCCGATCGAGGAGACGCTGGAAGCGCTGCACGACGTGGTACGCGCCGGCAAGGCCCGCTACATCGGCGCGTC
>DATFRR010000059.1:0-45435 GCA_035263025.1 Micromonosporaceae bacterium | reverse complement strand
GATCCCGTTGCGCGCCGCCTCGGCGTCGAGGATCAGCGCCCAGCCGACGCCGTACGGGATCTCGACATCGAGCTTGCCTTCGACGAGTGCCGTTACCTCGCGAGCGATGCGCTCCTCGCCCGTCTCCCGCAATGCGACCTCGCGATAGCTCGCGTCACCTGTCAGCCGGGACGCGGCGAACAAGGCATACGTGCCGTGGACGGCGCTGTGCCAGTCGTAGCAGCCGTGGAACGCCGGATGATCAGTGTCGGTGCGCGCCACCGACTCCGATACCGTCGCCGCGAATGCGCGCATCAACGCGTCGCGTTGCTGGACGAACTCGTCCCACTGCGTCGCCCCTCCGGCCGCCATCGAGCCGCCTCCGATCCCTGGCCGGACGCGACACCGTGCGCCGGCCTCGTGACACGGTAACGGCCACGGGATTCGAACGGCAGACCGAATGACGCCGGCGCGCGGCAACGTCCTCGGCGCCCGACCGACGCGCCTGCGGACCTACGTCGCTACCGACGACGCGACGGGTATTCCGGCATCGCGCTGTCCAGCGGAACCTCGCCGCTGCGGATCAGACCGAGTTGGACGAACTGCCGCATCGAGAACGCGCCGAGCAACCAGTCCACGGTCACCCGAACACGGTTAGCCGGCAGGGAAAGCAGGTGGTATCCGCCGGTCACGGCGGCGGCCGGCAGCCCGGACAGCGGCACGCCGAACGGGTTTGCTGCGGCATTGACGCCAGCGAGGTCCACGACGAACCCGAGATCATGATGCTCGTACGTCCGCCGCGCAGCGCGCCCGTACTCGGCGGCGATGTTGATCGCAACCAGCTTGCCCTGCCGCTCCGCGTGCTGCGCCGTCATCGGCGTCAGCTTGCCCGGCATCGTCACGTCCTCGACCGCCGCTGCGTCGCCGCACGCGAACACCTCGGGATGACCAGGCACGGAGAGGTATTCGTCGACGACGAGGCGACCGTCGCGGGTCGGCAGGTGGACGCCTTCGACGAGCGGATCGGGGCGTACTCCGACGCACCACGCCAACGTGCGGGTCGCGACGAACGAGGCATCGCTCAGTTGGATGCCGTCGGCGGTCGCCTTTTGCACCGACGTACCGAGTCGGATGTCCACACCACGGCGCCGCAACACCCGTGCGGTCGCGGCCGACAGCCTCGGATCCAGCCCGGGCAGCACACGATCCGCCGTGTCCACGAGCAGCCATCGGCACCGCTCGCCGGCCAGCGCTGGTCGAGACCGTAGCAGCGATCTGGTCATCCGCTCGCCGTGCGCCAACACCTCCGTACCCGTGTATCCGGCGCCAGCCACGACGAACGTCAAGCGGGCGGCGCGTTCGTGCGGGTCGTCAGCCGCCTCCGCCAACTCAATCTGCCGGACCAAGTGGTCGCGCAAGTAGAGCGCCTCCGGAATGCCGCGGAACCCGTGCGCGTAGTCGTCGATGCCGGGCACCGGAAGCAGACGGTTCACGCTGCCGACCGCGATCACCAGCCGGTCGTAGCCCACGTTGCCGGAGCGGTCCTCGAGGTCGACGTATTCGACCCGACGCGCGTCGAGATCGATGCCGCGCACCTGACCGAGTCGCAGACCAACGTGTGGCAGGGTGGCCGGAATCGACACCGTCACCCGACGCGGGTCGAGCAGGCCACCGGTCACCTGCGGGAGCAGCGGCAGGTAGAGGAAGTAGTCGGTCGGGTTGACCAGCGTGATGTCGAACTGGCCGCGGGACAGCCGGGACAGCCGCCGAGCGCAGTGATATCCCGCGAAGCCGCCGCCGACGATCACGATGCGCGGTCGTGCCATGACCCCTCCTCCGTGCCCGTTGCCTCCCCCACTCTGGCCGCTACCCCCGGCCTCTCGCTGCCAAACCGGGAGATGCCGGGGCTAGCGACGACGAAGTGCCGCCCACCCGCAGCCAGCCGTCGCGCTCGTCGGCGAGGCGCCCGTGCAGCGTCCTAGATCTCCTGCGCCCGGTCGATGATGTCGTCGATCAGTCCGTACTCTTTCGCCTCTGGCGCAGTCAATACGCGACCGGCGGACAGGTCGTCTTCGATGCGGCTGCGCCGTTGGTGTGTCATGTCCGCCAACGCGACGATCAGTTCTTCGAGTTCACGGAGGTATTCGCCGGCCGCGCCCGCGACCCGGTCCGCGGTACCGGAGGCCAGCGCCGCGCCCGGCTCGACCAGCCGCAGGCGCGCGTGCGGAAACGCGAGCCGGCGACGGGCGGCAGCGAGTACGGCAAGCGACGCGCCGCCGGCCTGAGACGGTACGACGACGTCGACCGGCGCGCGCATCGAGCGAATCGCGTCGACCACCGCGAACGCGGCGCTGAGTTCGCCGTCCACGGCCGTGACGTGCAGCTGCACCGGACGCACGCCGATGGCGTCGAGCGTGATCAGCGCAGCCGCCGTCTGGCTCGCCGCGTCACCAGTGAGCGGACCGGCGAGCATCACAATGCGGCGGTCGAACAGGCGCTCCTGAAGCCACGGCGGCACACCGCCGTGCGGCTCGGGGCGGCCGGACTCGGATCCCGGGTCCGGCTGCCGGTACGGGAACCGTGCCACCCAACCGGAGGGCCGCGTGGTCATGTCACGACGATATAACCGCGCCACGTGTCGGGCGACGCGCCACGGCGCTATCTGCCCACGGCGTAACGTCGCGACCGCGACGGCGGATCCTGATGACCCGCGTTCGTCACGAGCCGCGGGCCGCGTTGGCGCGAGATGGCGCCTCGTTGCGGCTGCGACCGAACGCGTCGCGTACCCCCCAACGGCCCGGGATGTCGAGCAGTTCCAGCTGACCGAAGCCGGCCGGCAGCACCGGATCCACGACGAGCTGGTCCCCCACCGGGTCGAGGCCGAGCATGGTACGCAGGAGCAGCAACGGTGCCCCGGTGGACCACGCTTGCGGGCTGCACGCCGTCGGGTACTGCACCGGGAACTTCGTCAGGCTCCGCTCGTAGCCACCGAACGCCTCTGGCAACCGTCCGTCGAAGAACGTGGCCGCCTCGAGGATGCCGGCCGCCACGCGGGCCGCCTCCGCCTTGTACCCGTACCGCCGCAGACCCCACGCGATGAACGAGTTGTCGAACGGCCACACCGTGCCAACGTGGTAGCCGATCGGGTTGTACCGCCCGTCGCCTTCGGCCATCGTCCGGACTCCCCACCCCGACCACAGGCGCGGACCCATCAGGTGGCCGACGACCGCCTTCGCCTTCGTACGGTCGACGATGCCGCTCCACAGTAGGTGACCCATATTGGACGTGAGCGCGTCCACCTGGCTGCCGTCCGCGTCCAGCGCGAGCGCGAAATACTTGCCGTCGCGGACCCAGAAGTCCCGGTTGAACCGGCGTTTGAGGTCGGCGGCCTGTGCTTCCAGCTTGGCCGCGTAGGCCGGGTCGTTCCAGAACTCGCGCGCCAGCCGTGCGCCTCGCACCTTCGCGTCGTACGCGTAGCCTTGCAACTCGCAAGTCGCGCGCGGAAAGCCTGGCAGGCGCCCGTCGCGGTATGCGATCGAGTCCCACGAGTCCTTCCAGCACTGGTTCTCCAGGCCGGTCTCCTCGTTGCGCCGTTGGTACGAGATGTATCCGTTGCCCATCAGGTCGGCATAGTCGTCGATCCACGCGAGCGCGGCGCGCACCTCGTACTCGAGTTCGCGCACTAGCTCGGTGTCGCCGGACCACCGTTCGTATTCGTCGAGGAGCACCACGAACAGCGGAGTGGCATCGGCGTTTCCGTAATATGGCGAGTGCGGCCGTTCCTCGAAAGCCACCGTCTCGCCGTAGCGCATCTCGTGCAGGATGCGGCCCGGATCCTCGTCGCGGAAGTCGTCGACGCGGCTGCCCTGCCAGTCGGCCAGCACGCGGAGTGTCGTCGCGGCCAGATCCGCGTTGAACGGCAACGCTTGCAGGCTCGTAAGGATGCTGTCCCGACCGAACATCGTCATGAACCACGGCAGGCCGGCGGCGGGCAGGCTGTGCTTCCCGCCGGTCACCCTGGGCGCGAAGCGCAACGCCGCGAGGTCCACGAGACTGCGCCGGTACGTCTCCTGCAACGGCTCCCAGTCGCATTCCAGCCGTGGTGCGCCGGACAGCCAACCGTCAAGCTCGGCGAGCATGTTGCTCGGGCCATCCGAGTCATCGGCATGGCGCGGCAGCACCGGCTTACCGTCCGGTCCGAGCATCATGGCCTCGACGCGAAGTATTGTCGTCCATTCCTTGTGTGGCTGGATGTGCACCGTGAAGGACAGCCCTTTCTCGTCCACATCCGCCGTCGCGGTGCTGGAGATCGCGGTCTCACGACGGAACGTCTCGCGTTCGTACCCGAACGTGAGCCGGCCGTGCTCGATGCGCGTATACGTCTTGCCCTTCTTGGCAAGCGCGTCTTTCACCTCGAACATGTCCGCGAAGTCGGTGCCGGCTTCGATGCGCACCGACAGGTCAACGACCTTGTCGTCGTGGTTCATGATGGTCAGCCGCTCGGTGAAGCCGCTCTCCACGGTGCGCTGCCGGATCACGGACAGGGTCGCGTTGACGTAGATGCTGCCGGTGTCCGGTACGAGGAAGAAGCGCGTCTCGAAGTATTGCAGGTCATCGACCGACAGCGTGGTGAGACGTTTGCCGTCGATGGTCAGCGCCCACGTCGACAGGAATCGCGTGTCGTAGGAGAACAGCCCGCTCGGTTCGGTCGGCGATGCGGCGACGTCGCCGGCGTCGTCGCTCACCACGAACGTGTTGCCGTCGAGGATGCGTACCTCTTTGGTCATCGTCACCACCCCGCGACGGTCGTGATGCGCTCGCGCTGGGTCTCGCGCGTCGGCGGAGACATCAGGCGCTGGAAGATGACCATCATTTCCGGATCGCCCTCGGCCGCGAGCGCGCCGCGCAGCAGCGCCGCCATCGCGTTCATGCGGCCTGACACGATCCCGTCCAGCACCGCGCGGTCGACGCGGATCACGCAGTCGGCGTGGCCGGGATCGCGCGACACGGTGAGGTGGCCACCGTCGATGATCAGTCGATAGACGTCGGTCTTGCCGTGCTGCGTCACGTCAAATCGCAGCGCTCCATGGACCCTCGCTACCAGGGGTTCATGCCCCCGACGGCCCAGTTCGTCGAAGAACTCCTCGGTCGCATTTGCCATCCCGCATCCCCCCGTCGGGTCCGCACGGTCCGGCCGCGCAGGGCGCGGCGCGACGTGGTGCATTGATCGTCGGTCGCGGATGCTCGGGCCACGGGCTCATTGCCGGAAGCCGTGGCCGGGCATCGGTGGCCGCGTATCATGCCAAATCGCCCGGCCGCCGGGCGCCGATGCGGACGGACAACGTGCCGCAATCCGCGGCGGACGTGGTCGCCTGTCGGTCGGCGGACAGCCCGAACTAGCGTGGTCATGCGATCCTGTGCGCCATGAATCGCGCGGTGCGGGTCCGGCTTGGGGCAATGCTGTGCGCCGCGGTGCTCCTGCTGGCAGCGACCGGGACCGGGACCGCGGCCACCGCCGCTCCGGCGGCCCGGAATGCGACCGCGGCGGCCGGGATCGCGGCCGGCTCCTCGGCCGCCCTCCGGGTCGACCAACTCGGCCGGCTCGTGGTGCACACGTCCATCTTCGAAGTCGAGCCGACCGGCCAGCCGCAGCTGTTCACCACCGCCTGCGACGCGGGCGAACAGTTGGTCAGTGGCGGGTACGCCTCGGCCGACGGCATGCGCCTGGTGTTCAGCTACCCGTCGGCGGCGGACGGAACGCCGACCGCGGACGGCGCGCAGCCGACCGCGTGGACCGTCGGCATCGTCAATGCCGCCAAGACGGTGCCGCGCGTGCAGGTGAGCGCGGCGTGTCTGGCCGGTGGTACGGCGACCACCACCGTCTCGTCGAACACCAAGATCGTCGACCAGAGCAGCCTCTCACTGAGCGCCGCATGTCCCGGTGGCACCCAGCTCGCCAGCGGCGGGTACGCCTCGCAATGGAACCCGCGGTCCGGCATCGCGGCGGTCACCGGTAGCTACCCGAACCCGGACGACAGCTGGGGCATCGATGTCGTTCTGGTCGGCATCTCGACACCGGCAGCCGTGATCGGAGCGAACACCGTCACCGCGTTCGCCGTCTGCGTCGACGGAAGCGTCCAGCTTGCCGACGTGACGCCGACGCCGCTCACGCTGACGCCCGGCACGCCGAACTGCACCGGACTGTCCGCCGGCATCGCCGTCAACTGCGTGACGCCGTTTACCGGCAATCAACTGGTGGGCTGCGCCGACGGTCAGATCCTTAGTGGCGGCGGATACCAGGTCACCGACGGTGCCTTGCCGGGTCCGTACTCGGTGCTCGTGAACGCTCCGGTCGACAAGCCGGTGTGGATCGTGCAGGTCAATGGGACGTCGTCGGTCCCGACCGCGCCCAGCCTCAACGTGACGGCGCTGTGCCTCGTCGCGGTGGCCACTCCGGTATCCAGCTCACCCGCGGGCGGAGGTGGGCTGCCAACGACAACGGGGCCGCGCCGAGACGTCGCGGACAACTCATTCCTGGTCGTCGGCGGCATCAGCGCGGGCGTCCTGTTGCTCATCGTCCTCGCGCTGCTCGCCGCCCTCGCGCTCCGGCGCTCGATCCGAAACGGTGGCCGCGAACGCCGTCAGCGGCCGCCGTCGTCCGCACTCACCGCGGTGGTACGGGCACAGCGCAGCGCCTACCGACTCCACGACTTCCGGGAAACCACATGACGACCATCCGCGACATCCTGTTCGGTGACGTGCTGCCGGGCAACGTCGGCCCGCCAGCGGAGAAGATCGAGGCGGCCGCCGAACGCCTGGCCGGTGCTGGCGCCGTTCCGCAACGCGGCGAGGCGCCACCGGCGGCGATCGCGCGCACCGCGATGTCGAAGGTCGCCGACGTCCTCGACTTCCCGGTGAACGACGTGCTCGTCGGCGCGTGGCGGACGAGGTCGGCGCTGCTTCAGGCGGCGCGCGAGACGGTCGGCAAGCCGGATGCGCACAAGGAGGTCACGCTTAAGACCTACTCGTTCGGCTGGGACCACGACGTGGACGTCGACGTGACGTTCAACCACAAAACGATCGCGACGGTGTCCGTGGTCGCGGCGATCGGTGTCGACATCACCGGGCTCGTCGCGGTCGTTCGTAACGGTCGTATCGCGGAGCTGACGTCGGGCGAGATGACGATCAGCGCCTCGTTGACGGTGTCGAGCAACACCGTCGTACCACTGAGCCGTCCACTGGCGGAGGGCAAACGTACGCTGCCGGTGCTGGCCGAGGTGACGTTACCGAACGGCGGCCTGCCGTTGGTGCAGCAGCCGGCCGAGGCATCCCGGCCAGGGTAACCACGGGCCGGGCTCACCACCATGGCCGTCAGACCAGCGTCAACCACGCGAGGCTCAGCACGCCGGCCACCGCACAGTAGATCGCGAACGGCGTGAGGGTACGCGTCTGGAAGTAGCGCGTGAGCCAGCGGACCGCGGCGTACGCGCCGAGCCCGGACGCGACGCTCCCGGCGAGCACCTGTCCGCCGATGCCGTGGCCGAGTGGTCCGGTCAGGTCCGGCAGCTTGAGGACGCCGGCCGCGAGAATGACCGGCGTAGCCAACAGGAACGAGAACCGCGCGGCGTCTTCGTGCGAGAGGCCACGCAGTAGGCCGGCTGCCATCGTGACGCCGGACCTGCTGATGCCCGGCAACAGCGCGAGGATCTGCGCGGATCCGATGAGCGTCGTCTCGCCAATCCGGTGGCGGGTGATGCGCGCATCGGACTCGGCCGGTTCGGACCCATCCGAACCGGCATGTCCGACCCCCTCGGGTATGACCGGCGCCCTCGCATCAACGGCCGGTGGGGCAACCGGCACTGGGTCAACGACGGCTGGTTCGACAGACATCGGGCCGGCCGTCGCGGCCGTGCCCGCGGCATCGATCGCCCCCGTCGCGTCGATGGCACGGAGCGCGGCCGGCTCGACGACCTCGACGCGGCCGGCCACCCGCGACGAGTAGAGCGTGGCCCGACCGTCCGACGAGACGAGAATCGGTCGCCTGGCGACCGACGTCCGCTCGCCGTCGTTCCGCCGCCGCAGGCGCTCAGCGCCATACAGAATCGCGCCGTTGGCGATCAGGAATACCGCGGCCGGCACGGGTCGACCCAGCACGGTTCGAAACGTGTGCTCGAGCAGCAAGCCAGCCAAGCCCACCGGAATCGTGGCGATCACGATCATCCATGCCAGACGTTCGTCCGACGTGTCGACGCGACGGTTCCAGATCGAGGTGACGAAGCCGCGCACGATGCGCAACCAGTCCCTCCAGAAGTACGCGACAAGCGCCAGCGCGGTGGCCACGTGCAACCCGACGATGAAGGCCAGGTATGGCGATTCTGGCGCGGACACGCTGAGGTCCTTGGCCCAGCGGCCGCCGATCAGAGCCGGCACCAGCACGCTGTGCCCGAGACTCGACACCGGGAACAACTCGCTGACGCCCTGCAGCAGCCCGACGACGATCGCTTCGGGGTACGTGATCGTCATGGACTCGGCTCCTCGTACGTGACCATCGCCGGATCGTGGGCTCGGTCGACGATAGCGCACAAACCCTACACGGTGTAGTGGAACCGGAAGCCTGGTCAAGGAGTCGAGGTCTTACCGCCACACGTCGGTGATCGGTGACGTCGCGGCCGCCGCACCGATGGGCGGCAGACCGAACATCGCTTCGATGGTCCGGAGCACGCGGTAGTGGGTCACCGGCTCGCCGTACCGTCCCGGGCGGACACCCGCGCCGACGAGCAGCGTCAGGATCTGGTTGCCAGCCGCGCCGTCGTTCTCGTCGTACGTCACCAAGAGCAGGCTGTGGTGCGACTGTGCCCAGGCGATGTACGGGCCGAGATTGTCGCGCAGCCAACGATCGCCGACCCGGGTCGAGCAGTCGTGCATGTCGTTGCAGAGATTTGGTATGACGAACGAGACCGACGGCAGCTGGTCAAACGTACGCGGAAACGCCGAGTACGGCTGGTTCGCGGTGGCCGGCACGTTGTCGAAATGCACCCAGGGGTTGTGCTTGGCCGCGTACCGGCCGCTCGAACATCCGGCGAAGCCGACCGCCGGCAGATCCTCGGAATACCCGGTGAACGTGAAGCCCGCGGCGTCGAGTTGCTGGCCGAGGTTGGGGCGGTCGTGGAACGGCGTGAGGCAGCGGTCGCTCGACACGCCCTGCGTGGACCCGGAGAACAGCGCCAGATAGTTCGGTTGGCTCGGATGCGTGACCGCTCGGGAGTTGGTGAACACCGCCGCACGACCGAACAGCGACGCGAGGAACGGCGCGTTCGCCGGATCCGACTGGGACGACGCGCCCTTGTTCTCGAAGATGACGACGACCAGGTGGTCCGGTCGTGGCGGTACCGCGGGCGATGTCGTGCCAGGGGCAGGCGCGTTCGTGATCGGCGTCCGACCAACTGCCGGTGTCCGGCCAGCCGAGTTTGGCGCCGCCGGAGGGGCGATGGGTCCGCCGCCACAGCCCGCCAACACGACCGCCAGCGCCGCGACACCACAGAGCACCCCGCCCAACGACCGACCGCTCAGCCATCGCTTACCCAGCCGCTGTCGCGGTCCGCCCGACATGCGTGCTCACCTCCTTACGCCGACCCCGCATCTGTCGGCCACGCTAGTCCGTGCCGTCCTACAACATGTAGTGTGGCCAGGTCGCAGGCCCGAGGACGAGCCAGGAGGTAGCCGGGTGAGTGTGTGGCTGCTGGTGCTGTCGGTGTTCGTCGCCTGTCTTGTGGAGGCCGTCGAGGCGCTGACGATCGTGGTCGCGGCCGGCGCCACCCGCGGCTGGCGATCCGCGTTGACTGGCGTCGCGGCCGGCATCGTTGTCCTCGGTGCGATCGTCGCGGTGCTCGGACCGGCCATTACCGCGATCCCACTCGGTCCGCTTCGCGTCGTGATCGGCGGGCTGTTGCTGATCTTCGGCCTGCAGTGGCTGCGCAAGGCGATGCTGCGTGCCGCCAGGCTCAAGGCGACACATGACGAGGACGCGATCTACGCGACGGAAGTCGAGGCGGCGCGATCGGCCGCCGTCGGTGGCCGCTTCCGGGTGCCCGACTGGTACGCGTTCACGTTGTCGTTCAAGGGTGTCGTGCTCGAAGGCCTGGAAGTGGTCTTCATCGTGATCACGTTCGGCGCGAACCAGCACGGCATCGGTTGGGCGACGCTGGCCGCGGTGGCCGCCGTGCTCGTCGTCGCGGCCGCCGGCGCCGCAGTGCGCGGGCCGCTCGCCCGAGTGCCCGAGAACGCGCTCAAGTACGCCGTCGGCGTGCTACTGACCAGCTTCGGCATGTTCTGGGCGGCGGAGGGTGCCGGGGCGCACTGGCCGGGCGACGACGCGGCGATTCCGGCGCTGATTGCCGCCACGCTCGTGTTGTCGCTGGCCGGCGTAGCCGCGTTGCGCACCAGCGCCCGACATGACGCGCCCACTGACACACCAACACCGGTGAAGGTGCCGTGATGCGCGCGCTACGTGGATTCCTGTTGTTCTGGTATGACTTCGTGGTCGGCGACGATGCGACGATCGCAGCCGGTGTGGTGGTCGCTATCGCGCTGACCGCCGTCCTGGCTCACCAAGATGTCGTCGCGTGGTGGCTGCTGCCGGTCGCGGTCGCGCTCTTGCTCGCCGCGTCGCTCCACCGGGCCGCTCGTGCCAGCCGCCGAGGCGGCTCCTAGCCGATGGCACACTCGCGCCGCTACGTCGATACGGCCACGATCTTCGAGGAGGTAGCGTGACCGATCGGGACCGCCACGACCGCGGCCGGCATCGCGACTCCACGGGAGTTCCGGCCCGGCCGGAACGCCGTGCCGCCGGCGCGCTCGAGTCCGCCGTGCTGGAGGTGTTGCGCGCCGCGGACCGCCCGCTGACGCCGACCGAGATCCAGTCCAAGGTCGGACCGGATCTCGCCTACAACACCGTGCACACCATCCTCACCCGATTGCAGGACAAGGGCGACGTGATGCGGGTACGCCGCGGCGCCCGTACCGGCTATGTACCGGTCAAGGACGCCGCGCAGGATGCCGCGGACCGCATGCGCGACGCGTTGGCCGCGAGCCGTGAACACGGCGAGGTGTTGCAACGCTTCGTGACGGCATTGTCCCGTGAGGAAGAGGCGGCGCTGCGCGCCGCGCTCGACGCGAGCCGCGAGACGTGAACGTCTCGGTCTACCTGCCGTTCCTGGCCAGCCTCGTGATCTGCCTGGCGAGTCCGGTCGTGGCGCGTCGCGGACGGCCGGCGGTCACCGCGATCGTGCTGTCGGCCGTCTCGGTCGTGGCCGCGGCGGGCAGCCTCTGGGCGATGGCACTGCTGGCCGTAACCGGCATCGACGACGTACCCGCGCTGGACCCGCGATCGATCGTGTTCTCCGTGCCGGACCCGGTCGCGTTGGTGGCCGCGGTCGGTGTTCTCGTGGCGGCCGCACGCATGGCCGGCACGATCCGGCGCCGGCGACGCGTCCATCGTCGCGTCCGCGGCGCCTTGCACGGCCTCGCGTCCGGCGACTCCGACGTCGTCGTCATCGCCGACCTTCTGCCGGACGCGTTCGTCGTTCCGGGCCGGCGAACCGGCATCCTCCGGCGGCAGCGCCCGCAGATCGTCGTGACGAACGGGATGTTGGCCGCGCTGGACGACGATCAGCAGCAAGCGCTGTTCGCCCACGAGCGTGCGCACCTCGATGGCGGTCACCACCTCCTCCGTGCCGCGGCGGATCTCGCCGCGGCCGCGAGCCCGCTGCTGATCCCGGCCCGGGACGCGGTCGGCTTCCTCTGCGAGCGGTCGGCGGACGAACGTGCCGGCGCGGCGGTCGGCAGCCGGAACTTGGTCGCGGCTGCGATCGCGACCGCCGCGCTGGCGCACGGCGGCGGGTCGAGCCCGAAGCTGGCGGCCGGTGCCGCATTGGCCACGTCGGGCGCACCGCTCGCCTTCAACGGATTAGCCACCGTCGATCGCGTGGTGGCGTTGCAACGGCCGGCGCCGACCGCTCTGCGTCTGGTCGTCGTCGGCGCCATCCTGGTCGCCGTCGGCATCCTCGCCGCCGACGCCAACGCGACGGGCGAACTCATCGCGAGCTTGCGCGCGCTGTTCTGACCGATCGAACGGCCGCCGGCCGCTGTGGCCCTGGGTTTGCGCGTGGCGGCCGGGTTTGAGCCCGCCGTTACCCGTGGATCGTGGCGGCCGCGGCGAGTGCCGCGCCCCGCGCGCCGGCCATGTCGAGATCGGGCACGAGGGCAAACGTCGCCACCTTGCGCTGCTCGTCACGCAGCGAGGTGTTGGCTTGTACGGTGGCCAGAAACCAGTCGCGGAACGCCGGGGCGGCCTCGACGACACCACCACCGACGAAGTACGCGTGTGGGTCGGTGAAGTTTGCCGCGATCGAGCAGAGCCGGCCGACCGCGATCGCCTGCTGCTCGAAGATGTGGCGCGCCATCGGGTCACCGCGTTCGCCGTAGGCGCGCACCAGCTTCGCCGCTTGCGCGGGCGGCACCGCGGCGAGCTCGTGTCCCGGGTAGCGACCGAGCCAGTAGGGCAGCAGGCTGTTCTCGATGCCGGTCAGCGAGGCGATGCTCTCCGCGTCGCCGGGCAGGCCGCAGTTGCACACCGGGGTGGGCTGGCCGACATCGAGCAACCCGTCGAGCGGGATCTGCACGTGGCCGAGTTCGGCCGCCATGCCGGCCGCACCGCGCACAATGCGACCCTGCTCGACGATGCCGCCGCCCAGTCCGGTGCCGATGACGACGGACACCGACGAGCGGTCCGGCGACCCGACGCCGAAATACGCGTAATGGGCATAGAGTCCGGCCGCGTTTGCGTCGTTGTTGTAGACGACCGGCAGCCGAATCAGCTCCTCCAGCGCACCGCGCACGTCGAAGCCGCGCCACTCGGGCTGGGAGAAGTTCGTCGAGCCCTTGGAGGAGATGACGCCGTCCGCGCTGGCCGGTCCGGGCGTGTCGAGGCCCACCGCGCGAACCGCCCCGCGCGCTACGCCGGTGCGGGCCAGCACGCTGTCGAATGCCTCACCGAGGGCGGCGATCGCGACGCGCGGGCCTTCCATGACGCGGCTGGGCATCTCGACGAGGTGGTCGACGAGGAATGTGCCCTCGTCGTCCAGCACAGTCGCGTTGTTCTTCGTCCCGCCGTTGTCGAGGCCGACCACCGCCCATGCGACCACGCGCACTACCTCCGATCCGCTGATGCATCCGCGATCGGATCCTAGCGACCGTCCATCCTCAGGCCGGAGCCGAACGGCCGGCGAACTCCACTCGGCCGGTCAACTCCGGCCAGCGGTGCCCCCATGGTGCGGCGCGTTCCAGCTGCCCGGCGAGCCGGAACAGCGTTGCGTCGTCGCCGTACCGACCGAGGAAATGTACGCCGATCGGCAGCCCGTCGGCCGACCAGAACATGGGTACGGACATTGCTGGCGCTCCGGTGATGTTCGCGACGATCGCCGGAAAGGCGACGAAGGGCCCGGAGTTTCGGCCGGCCCGCCACGGATCGTCAGCCGTGGACACCATCTCGCCAAGCGGCAGGGGCGGTTGCGCCAGGGTAGGTGTGAGCCAGACGTCGTAGCGGGTGAAGAAGCCGGCGACACGGCGTGCGAACGCTTGCAGGTCGGTCACCGCCAGCAGATAGTCGCCGGCGCTGATGTGGCGGCCGGACTCCCACAGCGCGCGGGTGTAGGGCTCGATCTCGTCGGCTTCTGGTTCGCGGCCCATGCGGCGGATCCAGTAGTCCAGGATCCACGTGATCGCCCCGCCGTAGGTCGCGCCGATCGCGGCGCCGATCCGGTCGTCGAGACCGGGCAACTCTGCCGCCACGACCTCGTGACCGAGGTGCTCGCACAGTCGCAAGGTTTCGTCGAGTGCCGCGATGCAATGCGGGTGCACCGGATGCCCGCCCGGTGGTTGCGTGCTGTACGCGATACGAAGCCGTCCCGGCTCGCGCGCCACCTCGGCCGCGAACCCGCCGTCCGGGGCCGGTGGCGCGGCGTACGGGTCGCCGAGGTCCGGGCCGGCCGTCGCGTCCAGCAAGGCTGCGCTGTCCCGTACCGACCGGGTGAGCGCGTGTTCGACGGCGAAGCCGTTGCACACGTCGCCGTACTCAGGGCCGAGCGGATTACGTCCCCGGGACGGCTTGAAGCCGAACAGGCCGCAGCACGACGCCGGGAACCGGATCGAGCCGCCCAGGTCGTTGCCGTGCGCGAACGGTACGAGTCCGGCCGCGACCGCCGCCGCGGAGCCACCGCTCGACCCGCCCGGCGTACGAGTCAGGTCCCACGGATTGTGGGTGGCGCCGTGCAACAGCGGCTCGACCGTGGCCGACATGCCGAACTCGCAGGTGTTCGTCTTGCCGAGGATGACCAGCCCGGCGCGGCGCAGCCGGCGCGTCAGCTCCTGATCTGTGGTCGACACGAGGTCGGCAAGGAAGCGCGAGCCCTCCGTGAACCGTACGCCGGCGACCTCGATCGCGAGATCCTTCACCAGATAGGGCACTCCGGTGAATGGCCCAGCGGGAAGTCCTGCCGTCGCCGACTCGAGAGCGCGCTCGTACGTCGTCGTAATGACCGCGTTCAGCGCCGGATTCAGGTCCTCGATCCGCGTGATGGCGGCCGAGACCAATTCGGTCGGCGTCACCTCGCCCCGTCGCACCAACGCGGCTTGATCGGTGGCGTCGAGGTGGCCCAATGCATGCACATCGCTCGCTGACAACGTGCCGCCGGTCATGGCCGCGCCGCCAGCACGATGTTGAACGGTGCCGACTCCGTCGCGATGCGCTGCACCCGCGTCATGCCGCCGGCGTGCAGCACCTCCCGCAACCGCGTCTCGCCGGCCATCGCGCCGAGCGCGACACCGCCGGGCTGCGCGAGCGCCGACGGCGTACACACCATCGTCGAGATGGCGTACCCGATCCGGGCGTACGGGTTGGCAAAGTCGTCCTCGAAGCGGTCGGCGGCCAGCGGCTCGACGACCACCAGCACACCGTCCGGAGCGAGCACGCGTCGCGCCTCCGCGATCGCGGCGGCCGGATCACCCATGTCGTGCAGCGAGTCGGTGAACACCACGATGTCGTACGGCCCGCCTGGCAACGCCGTCGCACTCGCCACCTCGAACGTGACCCGGTCGGCGAGCCCCGTGGCCGCCGCCGTCTTGCGGGCGTGCGCGATCGACGCGTCGTCGATGTCGACGCCGGTGATGCGGGCGACGGGCCACTGTTCCGCGATGGTCAGCGACGAAACGCCGTAGCCGCAGCCGATGTCCAGCAGCCGCCCGCCGTCGCGCAGTGCCGCGTCGACGCCGTTTGCGGCTGGAAGCCACGCGGATGCGAGCCCGGCGAGGTACATCGGGCGGGTGAAGCGCTCCTGTGCCTCGTTCAGCAACGGGTGGTGGTCGCCCCAGCCCATCCCCGTGCCGCTGCGGAACAACTGCTCGACGCGGCCCAGATCGGCCCACAGCGCCTCGAAGCCGGCGAACACTCCGACCAGCGCGACAGGCGAGTCGTCGCTGGCGAGAACGGCGGCGAATTCGTTGGTGAGCAGGAACGTACCCTCGGTTGCGTCGTACTCGAGGTAGCCGGCGATCCCGACGCCGCGCAACCATTCTCGGACGTACCGTTCCGCGAGCCCGGTACGCGCGGCGAGCGAGGCGGGCGTTGTCGGGCCGGCACCCGCCAGCGCGGTCCACAGGCCGAGCCGGTCGCCGAGCACCACGAGCGGTGCCGTCACGCCGATGCCGAGTTCACTGAACGTCTTTCCCACCGCGGCCTCGATCTTCGCCGGATCGAGCGTGGACATGTCGATCATGGTTCTCACCTTCCGTCAATCAGATCCGTTGTCGGATGACGGGAAGGCGTGAGAACCGGTCTCACACCGCGTGAGACGACGGGCGTGTCGAGCGCACTGCGGCCTTACTGCGTCCTTACTGCGTCCATCGGACCGCCGACGTCGGGCGATAACTGCACGAGCGTCCGGTCACCAGCGACTCGCGAAGGTGCGCGCCGAGCGCCGGATGGACGCGCTCGATCCGGCGCAGCGAATCGTGGATGCGCGCCGTCACCGTGCTGCGCGCCCGCTCGCCACGGTCACCGAGCCGGCGTACCCGGCCGCCGAGTCCGTACGCGCTGACGAGCTCCGCAACCAACGCGTCGCGCTCTGCCTGGAAACGTTCCGCCCGTGCGCTGTCGTGGTTCGACCGGGCGGTGTCGATCTCGTCGTCGAGATCGGCGAGACGGGCCCTGTACGCGTCTCGGGCCGGCGCGTCGAGCACCTCGTCGGCACCGGTGTCCGGCTCCGCACCGATCAGCCGTAGCGCGCTGACGTCCTCGCCTGGCAACGCCAGCAGCGCGGCGATGTCGTGCAGGCCCTTCGCATCGCGGAGTTGCGTGGTCACGCCGCCGTACGTGAGCGTCCACAGATCGCCGGTTCGGCGGAACACACCGGTGGCGGTCGACTGTTGCCGGATCGCGGTCACGCGCTGCCGTACGGCCTCGAGGCCGAGCTCGTCCGCCACATCTGCGGCCTCGGACAGCAGCGAGTGGCCGGCGGAGAGCTCGCCCTTGTCGAGGACGATGGCCGCCAGTTCCGCGCGTGCTCTCGCGGCCGAGGCGCGCGCACCAATGCGTTCCGCGGTCGTGACCGCGTCCTCGAAGTGACCACGAGCGGTCGAGTCGTCGCCGGCGGCCGCGCTCGCGAGGCCGAGGTAGAGGTCCACCGGGTCGAACGCCGCGACCATGCCGCCGATCACCACCATCTGGCCCGCGTACGGTCGAAGCGCCCGGTACCGCGACGAACAGATGTCCGGCAGACCGACCGCGACCGCCAACTCCATCTCGAGCACCGCCTTCGCCAGCGCACGCCACCGAAACATCGCAGCGTCCGGCGAGAGCGCGCGCGTCAGCGTCATGGCTGCGGACAGATCACTCTCGCCGAGGGCAATCAGCGCTCGTTCGTGTCCGGCCAGCTCGCTCGGCATCATGCCGGGTCCAAGAGATCGCAGCGCCGCACCGAGTCCGGCCGGTCCGCCACGCGTCATCGCTAGCGCGATCATTTGCGTCGACCGCACCGCGAACGCGTCGGGCTCGCCGATCCCATCGGCCAGATCGCCCGCCGCCGCGATCTGGCGCTCCGCGGCGTCCAGCGAGCCGGTCAACGCGGTCCAGGTGGCACGCCGCGACATCGCGAGATACATCAGGTGTGGCTCCCGGAGGCGTTCCGCGCGCGCCTCGACGTCCGCGAGCGCTCCGGCGGCCCGTGGGTCGGCAAGCTCGACAAGCGCGACGAACCGCAGCAACGCCGCCTCGCACGCGAGTGCCGCTTCCCCGCCCGCCTCCGCGGCGGTGAGCATGCGGTCGGCAAGCGCAAGCCGCTGCGCGGCGGTGCCGGGTGCCCAGGCGACGTCGTGTTGTGCGAACAAGCTCGTGGCGAGCGCGGCCGGGTCACGCGCCGCCTCGGCGTCGCGCACCGCCGCGCTGGCAAGCGATTCGGCGCGCGCCCGGTCCTGCGTCGGGCCGTCGGCTAGCTCGCGGGCCAGCGCCGCGCGGACGCGAGCGCCGATCGCCCCACCCGACGGCAGACGCTCGTCCGCCACGGCTAGCAACGCGATGACGTCGTCACGAGGATCGCCGGACAGCACACCAGCGCGATGCACGCCCAACGCCGCGGTCGCGAGGACCTCGGTCGGCTCGCCGTCTCGGTCCGCCGCGGCAAGGAAGGCGTCCCGCGCGGCACGCGGCCGGCCGGCCCGCAACAACGCCTCCGCGAGCCCGAGCCGGACCTTGGATGCCACCCCGCCGGCCGATTCGCCAAGGCGTACGGCCTGCTGCCAGTGTCGCACCGCGTCGTCGTACGACAGCCGAGCCGCCGCGTCACGGGCAGCGGCCTCGACACGTCGCGCCGCCTCGTCCGCGCTCACCACTGGAACGGCGAGAGCGTAGTGCTGCGCGATCTCGTCGGTTGCCCGGTCGCCACCGGACGCCGCGCGCGCCTCTAACGCCGTGGCGAGCGCGAGATGGGTACGGGCGCGCGCGGTCGCCACCATCGCGTCGTAGCGGGAGACCCGGAACAGGTCGTGCTCGAACCGCATCGAACCGGTGTCGGCGATGCGAAGCATGTGCGCGGGCACGGCCGGCTCAAGTCGAGCGAGGGCGGTCGGGTGAGACAGGTCGGCCGCCATGGCGACGAGTGACGCGTCCACGTCTCCGCCGGAAACGGATGTCGCGACCGCGACGACGTCGAGCAGCGCGACGGTCTCGGACGGCAGCCGCGCCATGCGGCGAGACACGATGTCCTCGATCGCGGCCGGCGTCGCGACGCTCGCCGCCACTTCGGCGGCGGTACGCGTCGCGGTCGCGCCGCCGGTCGCCTCGCCGGCCATCAGTCGTGCGATCTGCAGGACGAAGAACGGATTCCCAGCCGTACGCCGGTGCACGGCGACCGCGGTCCCGGCGTCGGCCGTCGGATCGGCGCCCGCATCGCGCAGCAGCGATTCGACGTCGGCCACGCCAAGACCGCCGATCCGCACTGTGTCGGCGCCGCCGAGCAAATTGGTCACCGGATGCCGGCCGTCGACCTCGACATCGCGGTAGGTGCCGACGAACAACACGGCGGCGCGGCGCAACTGGCGCGTGGCGAAGTCGAGCACTCGTGCGCTGGCGGCACCCGCCCATTGGAGGTCGTCCAACACGACGACCACCAACGAACGTTGCGCCGCCGCGCGGAGCGTGCGGGTCACCGTATTCGCGATGCCGAACCATGCCGTGTCCGGCGCGGTCGAGTCCGACGCGGCGGGATCGGCTGCCGTCGGCCCGTCGAGCGCTCCTAGCACCTCCGGCCACGGCCAGTCGTCCGGGAAGCCAGCGCCGGCAACGCAGGCGCCCCACGCGATCAGCGCGCCCGAGTCGGCGGCGTAGTCCGCGACGTCGGCGGCGAGCGTGGTCTTGCCGATGCCCGGCTCGCCGGCGAGCAGCATGAGCCGGCCATGGCCGGCGCGCGCATCATCGGCCGCGCGTCGCAGCACGGAGCGCACGCCATCTCGACCGATCAGCGCCACGCACCTGATTCTGCCGGCCGACGTCGTGCGTCGCGACGACCCGTGGCGTCAGGACCGCGACACGACTGCGGCGGTCGCCGCCGCTGCCGCCTACGGCCTGCCAGTACCCCCGTTGGACGCCGCCTCGATGTGCGCGTCCGATCCGGGAAACACCAGGCTGTCGTGCCCGTTGTCCAGCCAGTGCACCATGTACGGCGGCGTGCCGTCGTCATGACGGAGTTCAGTGATCACGCCGATCCGCTTGTGATCTCCGACGTGGGCACCTTCCAGGATGAGGCGATCGCCGACGCTGCCCTTCACGCGCATCCTCCCGTCTGCCGAAGCTCCGCTGGCGGGGATCCAGCCGCTAGCCTTCATTGTCTGTGGCGATCACGAACAGCGCAGGCCTTTGTCGGACGAGACGGCACGCCGCCGCATGAGACGGGACGCCCAACGCCCGAGACGGCACGCCGCGGAGCGAGAAGCCCGTGCCAGACCTGAACGCCGCCCGCGCGTATCACGCGCGCGCGAAACAGGCCCCGCCGATGCTCCCAGCGAGGCCCGTTCTCGTCGAGACAGTGCTAGGTTGTCGAGCCGACGCGCCGAGCGACCGCGTCGAAACCGGCGGCCAGCAGGAGCACGAGGCCGGTCACGATCCATTCCCAGCCCGCCGAGTTGGCGCCCGAGATCAGCGCGCTCATGCCGTTCTGGATGACGGCGACGACAAGGCCACCCAAAATCGCGTCGATCATGCGGCCGCGGCCACCGAACAGCGACGTACCACCGATGACCGCGGCGCCGACCGCGAGCAGAAGCGTGTTCTGTGCGCCGGCGTTGGACTGGACCGACTCGAGCTCGGACGCGGCGGTGATGCCGGACAGAGCGGCGAGCGTCGAGCAGATGACGAACACCGAGATCCGCACCTTGTTGACCTCGATGCCACCGCGTCGCGCCGCCTCTTCGTTGCCGCCCACCGCGTAGACGTGCCGCCCGTAGCGCGTGCGCCCGAGCACGAAGTTAAGCCCGACGAACAGCAGGGCGATCATGACCACCGACCATGGCATGCCGCGCGCTGCGTTCTTGAAGAACGCGTTGTGGATGAGCGTGCGGTCGAGGCCCATCACGTACACGAAGATCGCGCCGAGTACGGCGATGGCCACCGTCTTCGCAAGCGTGGCCACGGTCGGCACCGCAGGCAGCCCATCCCGGCGGCGTGCGTACGAGTCGTGAAGCTTGAGCATCGCGTAGCCGACCACGATCACGACCAGCAACGCCCATCCGGCCCAGATCGGCACGAACTTACTGTTGAGGCCCTCGAGCGCGATGATCACGTCGTTGCGTACGCCGATGGAACCTTGGCCGCCGATCAGGATCAGCGTGATGCCCTGGAAGCCGAGGAACGTCGCGAGCGTGATCACGAAGGACGGAATGCCGACCTTGGCCCGCAGCCATCCGGTTGCGAAACCGATGACGACACCGGTGACGATGCCGGCGACCACCGACACGGGCCACGAGAAATGCTGCCGGCCCAACAGGATCGCCATGATCGCGGCGCACATGCCGCCGGTCGTACCGGCCGACAGATCGATCTCGCCGAGCAGCAGCACGAAGACCAAGCCCATCGCCATCACGATGATCGGCGCCGCCTGGACGATGAGCGCCTCGACGTTGTACGCGGACAAGAATCCCTGGTGCACGATGGCAAAGAAGATGACGAGCACGAGCAGGCCGAGAACGGCCGGGATCGAACCCGTCTCGCCACCACGAACGCGCGTCGCGTAGTCCCTCATGTAGCCGGCAAGGACGCCGACGCCGGTGGACGGCGGTGCCGTCTCGCCCGGTGCGGTGAGATCGATGTTGACCTCGTCGGTTCGCGGCTGGACGCTCATACCACGGCTCCGGATGCTTCAGTCGGGGACAACCCGAGGTCGCCCGATCGACCCGAGGTGATGAGTTCGACAACTTGGGTATGCGTGACGTCGGCGCGCTTGACCTGGGCGGCCATTCGGCCGAGGAACAGCACCGCGATGTGGTCGGCGACCTTCAGTACGTCGTTCATGTTGTGGGAGATCAGAATCACCGCGACACCCTGGTCGGCGAGCCGGCGCACCAGGTCGAGTACCTGCGCGGTCTGCGCGACGCCGAGGGCGGCGGTCGGCTCGTCGAGGATGACCACCTTCGACTGCCACAACACCGACTTGGCGATGGCTACGGTCTGGCGCTGCCCGCCGGACAGGCTCGCGACGAGTTGGCGCACCGATCGGACGGTGCGCACCGACAAGCTCTCGAGTGTCGCGATCGCGGCCTTTTCCATGCTGTTCTCGTCCAGCGTGCGCAGCCCGGAGACGCGTTCGCGCCCGAGGAACATGTTCTGCACGATGTCCAGGTTGTTGCAGAGCGCAAGGTCCTGATACACGATCTCGATGCCGAGCGCGGCCGCGTCGCGTGGGTTGTGCACCGCGACTGGCTTGCCCTCGAACAAGATCTCGCCGTGATCGGTCGAGTAGCTGCCGCCGATGCACTTGACCAGCGTCGTCTTACCGGCACCGTTGTCACCGACAAGCGCGGTGACCTCACCAGCGCGCGCGACGAAGTCAACGGACTGCAGGACGTGAACGGGTCCAAACGATTTGTCGATGCCCCGTAGCGCGAGTGCGGGCGGGGCGGCGGAGGCTTGCGCTGTCACTGGTCACCTGCTGTCGTAACGTTCGTCCGGTGGCACCCGGAGCCAGGCCTGGCTTGCGATGAAGGCGGCGAATCGCGAGTTGTCCACCGACGGCGGATAAGGACGGGGCCAGCGTGCCCACGCCAGGACCGTACGGTCAAGACGCTTTAGGCACGCTGGCCGCCGTCGTTCGGCCGGATCAGCCGGTGTTAATGCCGTTCGCCTTGCACAGCGTGACCAGCGCCGGCGTGCTGCACACGGCGCCCGCGGTCACATATCCGTCGGTCACCGGCAAGGCCACGTTCGCCTTGGTGATGACGGTCGGGTCGGCCAGGTAGGACGGAACATCGCGACCCGTCTTCGGGTCCTTGGTCGTCGCCGGAGCCGTCGGCTTCTGGCCCGCGAGAATCTGCGACGCGAGCTTGATTGCGACATCAGCCTCGCCGGCAACCGGCTTGTAGATGGTGAAGCACTGGGTGCCCGCCATGATGTTGTCGAGGCCACCGGCGGTCGCATCCTGACCGGAGACGGCCACCTTGCCGGCCAGGCCCTGCGACTGCAGGACGTTGATGACCGACTGCGCCATCGTGTCGTTGGCAACCATGACCGCGTTGATGTCCTTGTGCTGACCGAGCATCGTGGTGAACACGGTCTGGGCGGTCTGCGGGTCCCAGTTACCCGTCTGCTTGGCCAGCTGCTTCCATCCCGGCTGCTTCGACAGCACCGAGTCGTAGCCGTTGGCGAACAGCGTGGCGTTGTTGTCGGTTGGCGCACCGTCGATGTCGACGTAGTTCACGGCGCTCTTGCCCTGAACCTGCGGGCACTGCGTGAGGGCGGTGCCCTGGTCCACGCCGACCTTGGTGTTGTCGAACGACACGTAGTAGGCGTTGTTCGAGCTACCCGACGTCAGGCGGTCGTAGTCGATCGACACAACGTGGTGCTGCGCGGCCAGGTCCTCGATCGCCTTGCCGGAGTCCGGGTCGAGGTCGGTCACCAGCAGCACGCCGACGCCGGCGTTGATCAGTGCCTGCGCCTGGGCCTGCATCGTCGTTGCACTACCGTTGGCGTTGTAGATCTTGCAGTCCAACTTGTAGACCGTGCATTCCTTCGCCATTTCGTTCGGGTCCGCGGAGACCCAGCGCGGCGAGGATGCCGTGTCCGGCAGCAGGATGCCGACCTTGTTGTTGGTGGGCGCGCTGCCTGCGTTGTTGCTACTGCCGTTGCTGCCGCTGCCACAGGCCGCGAGGCCTGCGACGAGCAACACTGCGGCCGCCGTCGTGGTGAGGGCGGACCGAGGGGAAATGCGCATCGCCGCGTGTCTCCTTTCTGGTCGCGTCGCTAGCGGTTGCGACGCCACGCCGCGGAACTGAGAAGTGCTGGGCCGAGCGGGTGGGGTTTTCGGGTTCACCGTGGGCTGGTTTGCGTCGCCACGCCAATGCACCGCAACATCGCGAATGCCGTCGAAAACCGACGACAGCCACCGATCGCACAGCGCAACAGCGTGGAAACAGATTTGTTAAGCGGATGAATTATTTGTTCACCCGGAAGACGTTGTCAAGGGAGCCAGTGGGCTGCGGGAACGTCCTCTCAGGTCGGTCCGGAGAACCATCTGAGTCACGTCAAGTGAACGAGTCATCACGCATGTCGCCCACCATCTCCGGATAAACCGGGCAGCCCGCGATGTCGGAACCCCGAGAACAGGCCGCATGTCGGCGCCGTTGCCGGCGGTACGGCCGCGCCGTAGCGTCCCACGCGCCGGAAACGTTTCGACGCCTCGCCTACCACCGTTATCGCATTGCGACGCGATCGACGCAGTGACGTAACCGATCTCAACGGACCACGATTCCACTCACCAAAACGCCGGCCGCGGCGGCGGCGGCAAATGCTTTGACGGGCCGGATGCCACCGTTATTCGGCGGCGTCTGCCGGCAGCGACGCGTACGTTGGCGATGCCCACCGGATGGCATCGCCGACCGGCATCGCGTGGGCGAACAGATGCCCTTGTCCGACCGCACAGCCAAGCCCTAGCAATGCGATGCGCGTCGCGTGATCCTCGATGCCCTCCGCCACCAACTCGATCTTCAGTTCTTTGGTGAGTTGGATGACGGCACCGACCAGGCTTCGGGTCCGGTCGGTGTCGATGTCGCGCAGGAAGAGCCGATCGAGCTTCAGGATGTCGATGACCGGACGGCGCAGGTACCCCAGCGATGCATGCCCGGTGCCGTAGTCGTCGATCGCGATGCGCATACCGGCGTCGCTCAGCGCCTCGAGAACGTCCCAGATCTCGTCGTCGTCGTCGAGCGGCTGTGTCTCGGTCATCTCGATGACCAGCCGTGTCGGTTCCAGTCCGGCCGCCGCGATCGCGTCACGTACGCGTTCGTTGAAGTCGGGCTGGCGCAGTTGCGTCGGTGAAACGTTGACGCTGACGTACCGGACCGGTGGATCGGACCCGGCCGTCAACTCGACGGCATCCGTGATCGCCTGGCTCAGCGCCCAGTTGCCCAGCGGCACGATCAGCCCAGTCTGCTCGGCCGCCGCGATGAGATCGGTGACCGGAACGCTGCCTCGCTCCGGATGCCGGAACCTGATCAGCGCCTCGTAGCCGCGCAAGGATCCGTCCGCGAGGTCGACGATCGGTTGGTAATGCATGGCGAGCCCGTTCGCGGCCGGGTCGTCGCGGCCGGTGCGTTGCAGCATCGCCTGCAGCTCGATCCGGAGGTCGTTGCCGCGATGCAAGGGGCTGCGCATGTTCGGCTGGTACGGACGCCACCCGCCCTTGCTTTCCGCCTTGGCCGCGTAGAGCGCCGCGTCCGCCCAGCGCATCACGTGCGGATACTCTTCAGGACTCGACGCCGTCGCCACGCCGATGCTGGCGCGACATCGCACCGGCAAGCCCGCCACGACGGTTGGCTCCGCGAGCTCGACGGACAGGCGTTCGGCCATCTGGTATGCGGCGTCACGGTCGCCGACATCCGGCAGCAGCGCGGCGAATTCGTCCCCACCGAGGCGTGCACTGACATCGTCGGTGCCAACACAGCCTTGGATCCGCTCGGCCGCGCTCACGAGCGTGAGGTCGCCTGCTTCGTGGCCGAGCGTGTCGTTGATCGTCTTGAAGTCGTCGAGGTCGATGAAGAGGACCGCGGTGGTCCGGCCATGTCGCGCCGGGTCCGCGCCGAGCGCCCGCAGCCGCCGCCGGAACAGCTCGCCGTTGGCGAGGCCGGTCAGCGGGTCGTGCGACGCACGGTAGACGAGGATGTCGTGCTCCATCTCGCTCGCGCGGACCTGTTCGCTCAACGCGATGCGTTGCAACGCGACGCCGGCGTACTCGGCCAGACCGACCAGCACATCGACGAGCTCGGCTAGCTCCGGTGCCTCCGACGTGAAAACGAGGTCGTGATCGGGATAGTCGATCGGCGCGATGTCGGGACCGCGGACCGCGTCGGTGTCGATCGGTATCCGCAAGGATTGGCCATGATCGGTCAGCGTCGGTGTGGTGACGGAGCGTTCGCTGAGATGTGCCTCGGCCGGCAGACCCCGCGTCAACGCCCCGAACGCGGAGTTGACCGCCGTCATGACGTCGTCGGTCGTGGTGGCGAGCCCGATTCGTTGCGCCGCGTCGCGCACCGTCCGGTCACGGACGACGGTGGTCCGTTGCGCTTTCAGTGTCACCTCGATGCGCCAAACCGCGAGCAAGCCACCGATCGCCGATACCACCCCGATGGCGACCGGAGTCCGGACCGGGCCGTGCGTCGCCTCCACGAGTAGAGCGGTCGGAGCGATGAGCAGTGCGACGGCGAGCGCAGACAGCCGGCGCACACCGAGCACCCGATGCACGCCCTCCGCGGTCCCGATTTCGGCCATCGAGGGCATCAGCGCGGCGCCGCCGCACAGTGCCATGAAGACCAGCAGGCACAGGTCGACCGGTCCGCCGCTGTGCCACACGCCGTCGATGAGCGCTATTCCGTAGAGCAGGTCACCGGCGAGCAGGGCGATGACGGCCGCGCCGAGCGTGCGTGCCGCGGTGTTTTGCGGCCAAGCGCTGAGCAGCCGGAACGCGGCGGCGAGTACGACTGCGTCCCCGACCCAACCGGCGACCGAGATCGTCTTGGCGAGTCCGGTCAGGTGGAGGCTGGACACCGTCGGCTGGATCAGCACAAGCCACAGCACGAGACTCCCGCCAAGGCTCAGCGCCGCGGTGTCGATGATGGACGCCTTGTCCCGCGACGGCACGCGCGGCAGGCCCAGCCACAGCAGGCCGACCGAGAGCGGGGCGTAGACCACGAGGAACAGCGCGTCGGTGACCGACGGATAGCCGTCAACGGCACCGCCGGCGGCAAAGATGTCGTAGCTGATCTCGCCGGCCGCCGCGAACGCCACGGCGAGCCCGACGAGCCGCCACGCGTTCGCGCGCCGCGGCGCGTGAGTGCGGATGCCGTACCCGACGGCCAGCACGCTGGCCAGCGCGACCAGGCCGACGACGTACGGGTGCGTCCGGGGGAAGAGCCAGTAAACCGCACCGAAGGCGAGGACAACCGACGGATAGATCCACCGGACTCGGTGCACCATCAAACGATCATAAATCGGGCAATGAACCCACAGGTCCACCGCGCGGCATTCGCCGACGGCTGAACATAACTGATCCCCTTGCAGTTCGTGTCCAGCGGTGTAACTGTGTAATTGTGTAATCGCACCACGAAGGAGCTGCCACATGACGGCGGCCAACACAGCAAGGGAGCTGGTCATGATGATCAGGCACGCCAACCGGGGCGATTCGGTGCCGACCGACGACGCCGCCGCTTGGATCTCCGGCATCCTGCCGGACGGCATGTTTACTGGACCTCCGGACATCGTCATCGATCGGGACGAGATCTTGGTCATCGGTCGCCTGCCCGCACCGTCGCTCGCCGAGGGAGCATCGGCGGCCGACGTCGCGTCCGCCGAGGCCGGCCGCATCAGCGGATTCCGCGAGGAGACGCGCGACCAGCGCATTCGCGTCGCCCGGCAGATCGAGCACCGGTACCAGCGCAAGATGGCCTGGGGGGTCGACTGTGGCGGGACCCGGCAGCTGTTCACGACTCACTCGGCGCCGGTCATGACCAGGCTGCGCCAGCCCGAGCGTCGCGTGCTCGATACGCTCGTCGACGCAGGCGTCGCACGGACCCGGTCCGAGGCGTTGGCATGGTGCGTACGGCTGGTTGGCGAACATGCGGACCAGTGGCTCGCCGATCTTCGTACCGCGATGGGCAGCGTCGACGATCTACGCAAGCAGGGTCCGAACCTGGTCTGAGGTGGTCGTCGTGCCGGCCGTGCCGGTTTGTGCGACAGTCGCGGCATGGCATCTGTGAGCGTTCGGTACATCGTGAACGACGTCGACGCGGCGATCGCGTTCTACACCGGGAACCTAGACTTCGACGTCGTCATGCATCCGGCGCCATCGTTCGCCATGCTGTCCCGCGGCGACCTGAGGTTGGTGCTGAGCGCGCCGGGCGGTGGGCCGGGCGGTGGCGCGGCGATGCCGGACGGCACGCTGCCGCAGCCCGGCGGCTGGAACCGGTTCGCGGTCGAGGTGGACGACATCGACGCGGAGGTGCGGCGGCTTGCGGCGTCCGGCGCGCACTTTCGCGGCGACATCATCGACGGAGTGGGCGGACGGCAGGTGCTCGTCGAGGATCCATCCGGCAACCCGGTGGAGTTGTTCCAGCCGACGATCGCCGAAGCCCGCCTCGGCTGACCCTCTCAAGACCGGAGCGCCGACGCGACGATGCGTCCGCGCGGCGCTCGCCGGCCTAGTGACACTCCTCGCCGTCGCGGCGACATTTGCGGCCGCGGGCTGCGACGCTGCGTCGTCACGAGGCGTTGACGCGACACCGGTCGCCCGCGGCGAGTCCGCGCCCGCGTTCACCGGGCTTGGCACCTCGGCGTCCGTCTGGCGCACTGCGCACGCTCCGGGATACGCCACGTTGATCACGGACGGCCGGCAGCGCGTCACCGGCTACGTCGCCACCATCTCGCCACGCCGGCTGACAGACGCAGAAGCGTTGGTACGCAACGATCTGCCGGCCGATGCAACGGCGAGCGCGCCGCGGCTCGTGGTCGGCGACGAGGCGACCAAGTGCGAGATCGTGGTGTTCACATCGACGACGCTGGCACGCGTACTCGGCGACGGCGACACCGTGGTCGCGCTGTTCCAGACGGATGCCGCGACAAGCATGGACACCACGAGGATCTCGCACATCACCGTCACGTACGGCGATCAGACCAACCCGTACCGCTGCTGACGCGATGCGAGCGACCGCAGCCGCCCGGCGCTGAGCTAGGCGCCGAACTCCGCGCGCAGTGTCGTAGCGGCACCGACCATCGCGCGCATCTTGCCGACTGCCGACTCCCACGGCAGGTATTTCATGCCGCAGTCGGTCGAGATGATGACGTTCTCGGCGGCGACGTACGGCAGTGCGCGCCGGACCCGCTCGGCCACCGTATCCACCGATTCGACCGCGTGGTCGGACAGATCGATGACGCCGAGGATGATCGTCTTACCGGTCAGGTGCGTCAGCACGGACGTGTCGAGTTTGGACTGCGCCGTCTCGATGGAGATCTGGTCACACGTACAGTCGGCAAGCTCCGGCAGGAACGAGTAGCCCGACGGGCGGTCGTGGATGATCGCGGCGTACCCGAAGCACACATGCACCGCGGTCGTACCCTCAACGCCGGCGAGCGCGCGATTGAGCGCCTTGAGCCCGTAGCGACGCGCCGGCTCCGGGCGAGCCTGAAGGTAGGGCTCATCCAGCTGTACGACATCCGCGCCGGCCGCGAACAGGTCGCGCACTTCGGCGTTGACGGCGTCGGCGTAGGCGAACGCGAGCTTCTCCGCATCGCCGTAGTAGTCGTCCTGCGCCTGCTGCGAC
The DNA here is from genome assembly GCA_035263025.1 of Micromonosporaceae bacterium. Classification (GTDB taxonomy): domain Bacteria; phylum Actinomycetota; class Actinomycetes; order Mycobacteriales; family Micromonosporaceae; genus DASQPR01. The sequence goes on along the minus strand of DATFRR010000059.1, from coordinate 16,833 downwards.
ATGGTGAACGGACCGGGCACCGTGACCTTGATGGTGCGTTCGGTGTGGGTACGCAGGAACCGGACGTCGCCCACCTCGATCGGCTCGGGGCGGATGATCGGGCCGACCACGCGCGGCACTGGATTCGGATGGCCGCTGCGGTCCAGCGCCTCGCCCGGATTGTCGAGGTCGAGACCCCGCAGCGCGGTGGCGAAGTGGTTGGAATAGCTCTCCCGCCGGATCTCGCCGTCGGTCAGGATGTCCAGGCCGGCGTCTTCCTGGGCCCGGATCGCGAGCAGTGTCGCGTCGTCCTGGGCACGTGCGAGATGCTCCGGCGCGATCCGCCACAACTCGCGGGCGCGCACCCGGGGCGGGAAGCGACCGGCGAGCTTCGCCCGGTCGATCAGCCATTCCGGCTGGGCGAAGCTGCCCACGAGCGCGGTCGGGAACAACGGAAGTTGCGCCATGGCAACGGCCTCCACAAACGGTTCTCGCGGGCGCGGCACGCCCGGTCAGGAACGACGGCAAGTCACGAAGCGTCAAGTATGTCGTCCGGCAGGCGGTGGCGCTCACGCGGGCGTACCCGTCATCGATTCAGCGCCCTTGGCCACGCGGACGTCCGCAGCCGGCCGTGGCATATCACCCGGCGGCGCGAACCACCTGGCACACGATGTCGTTCACGGCATCCGGCGCCTCCATGTTCACCATGTGGCCGGCGTCGGATACGACGATCTTGCGGGCCGTGGTGATCTCCGCGGCCAGAATGTCGGCCATGTCGTGGAAGCACGGCACGTCGAGCGCGCCGACCACCACCGTGGTCGGCACCGTGATGGTGGCCAGGCGGCCGCGGACCTCCGGATGCGGGCCGTGTGGGTCATGATCGGTCCACTGCACGCCCGAATAGTCCTCGGTCATTGCCGCGAGGCGTCGAGCCAAGTCCGGGCGTCGCAACGCGGGCGCGAAGAATCCGTGCCGCAGCCACGCGGCCTTAGCCGCCGGCAGCCCGCCCTCCCGAACCGCGTCGCGGATCGCTCGCATGCCTGCCGCCGACTCGTCGTCCCACGGCACCCCGTCCAGGTACGGGTCGAGAAGGACCATCGCTCGCACCCGCTCCGGCCGCTCCACAGTGGCCTCGAGCACGATGCCGCCGCCCATCGACAGCCCGACGAGGACAGCGGAGTCCACCGCGATGTGGTCGAGCAGCGCCCACAGGTCGGACGAGTTGGTGTATTCCGTGACATTGTCGAGCCGAAGCGAACGACCGAAGCCCCGGGCGTCGTAGCGGATGACGGTCGAGATCGGCCGCAGCGCGTCGACCTGGTCGTCCCACATCCGCGTGTCCAGCCCCAGACCGTGCACCAACACCACCGGGGCACCATCGCCGACCATCTCGTAGTAGAGATCGGCGCCGGGCAACGCAAGCGTCGGCATGGACGTTCCCTTCGGTTGGCGGCCACCCCCGGCGTCGGCCGACCCAACGGCTGGCGCGAGACTGGCCGTATGCAGCGACCACACACGCTAGTCCGCGGCGCCCACGAACGCCTCCAGCAACCGGCCACGTCGCCGGCGCGCGCCTGAGCAGGCCGCGCCGATGCTCGAGACGATTCCAGGGCTCGTGGTCGCGGCCGCGGAGCGCGATCCGGACGGCACGTGGTTGCGGACCGACGAGGGTGCGTTGACGTTCGCTGGGACGGCCGGCCAGGTCGCCGCCATCGCCGATCAACTTCGCGAAGCGGGGGTACGGCGGGAAGACCTGGTCGTGATGACCGCACGGACCACCCCGCCCTACCTGCTGACGTGGCTCGCGCTCGCGTCGCTTGGCGCCGTCACGGTGCCGACCGATCCGTCGGGCACGCCGCAGGAGTTCGCCGGACTCGTGTCGCAGGTCCAGCCACGGGCGCTGATCACGGACCCCGCCGTGATTCCGGTGGTGAACGAGGCCGGCGTGGCGGGCGTACCCGAACTCGGTCCGATCGACATCGACTCGCTCGTCGGTGACTGGCGCGCCGATGCCGGGTCTTCGTGGCGCCCGACGGTGGACGTGACGCCGGACGATCTTGCGGTGCTCATCCCGACCTCCGGCACGACTGGTCGGTCCAAGCTCGTCATGCAGACGCATCGGGCGTACGGCATGGCCGGCGTCGGATTCCCGTACTGGATGGAGCTCACCGCCTCGGACCGCCTCATGACGTCGCTGCCGCTGTTCCACATCAACGCGCCGGCGTATTCGGTGCTCGGCTCGCTCGCCTGCGGTGCCGGTCTGATCCTGTTGCCACGGTTCTCGGCAAGCGGGTTCCTGAGCTCCGCGCGGCGTCATGGTGCGACCGAGTTCAACGCGATCGGCGCGATGCTGGAAATCCTGATGCGACAGCCGGAGCGGCCGACTGACGCGGACACCGAGTTGCGGTTGTGCTACACCGGACCGTCGCCGGAACGCGAATGGCAGGAGGCGTTCGAGCGGCGCTTCGGGCTGCGGGTGGTGTGCGGGTATGCGATGTCCGAGTCGCCGTACGGCCTGATCTGGCGGCACGGTACCCGCCCGTTCGGCACGCTCGGGTCGCCGCGCCAGCACCCGAGCCTGGGTACGGTCAACGAGGCACGCGTCGTCGACGAGACGGGCAGCGATCTCGGTGTCGGCGAGACCGGCGAACTGTTGCTGCGCAACCCGACCGTAACGCCCGGCTACTGGGGGATGCCGGACGAGACGGCCGCGGCGATTGTGGACGGCTGGATGCACACCGGCGACTTGGTCACCGCGAACCCGGACGGGACGTACACGTTCGTCGCGCGGCGCAAGGAAGTGCTACGACGTCGCGGCCTGAACCTGTCGCCGGCCGAGGTCGAGGACGCCATCCTGCCGCATCCCGACGTGCTCGAGGTCGCGGTCGTCGGCGTCGCGTCGGAGCTCACCGAGGACGAGGTGAAGGCGTTCGTGGTCGCCGAACCCGGCGCCACACTTGATTTCGAGGAGTTGCGCAAGTGGACCGCGGAGCGCATCTCCGCGTTCAAGGTGCCGAGGTTCTGGCAGCAGATCGAGGCGCTGCCACGCACGCCAACCTCGCGCGTCGCGAAGCACCGGCTGCCCACTGGTCACCCGGCCGGCGAATACGACGCGGACGCCGCAACCCAGTCCAGCACCACAACCCAGCCCAGCACCGCACGCCAGTCCAGCACCGCACGCGAGTCCGGCACCGCCGATCGAAAAGATTGACGGTGCCGGCCTCGGCGGAATGCTCGACTAGATCCGGAAGAACGAGTTCAGGAAGCGCTCGCCCATGTCGAAGTCGCCGCGAATGGTGCCGAAGTTGCCGCGCCCGAACGCGGTGAGCACCATGCTGCCGGCGTCGAACTCGATATACGCGGGCAGGCTCTCGACGTCGCCCGGTTCGTACGCCATGCCGTCCTTGCTCAACGTCACCCGGTAGTCGCCGCCGTTGCGGCCACCGACCCGGATGCCGACCGTGAACGGCTCACTGATCTCGTCCGTCTTCACGGTGCCCTGCCAGAGCGCGAACATGAACGGTACGAGCAGGTCGGCGGCGTCCCCGTCCAGGCCGTGCGAGCGCGACGTGCCTTGCCGGATGTCCCACGAGTGCACGCCGAAATCCATCAGTTGACCGGCGGCGTAGAAGAACGCCGGCACCGGCCCCATGTAGGGGTGGGTCACCATGAACCCGGTCCACTCGTCCGCGGTCATCGGTGCGAGCATGTCCTGCAACTTCTGGACGTCATCGCGCAGCCGCTGCATCAGCTCAGCCTGTGGAATGTCGCGCAGCGCCTTCGCGCCCTGGTCCACCATGCCGGCCATGGCCACGAGCCCGTGCGGCGCCTTGCCTTCCGAACGGCCATACGCCGCGTCGAACGCGCGGAAGTAGCCCTCGACGGTGTCCACGATGTGTGCGACCACGTCGCGGGTCTCCCATCCCGGGCACGACGTGGTGGGCTGATGCCACATCTCGGGTTTGTCGGCCATCGCATACATGCGGGCGGCCTCGTTGCGTACGACGCGGAGGATGGTGTCCTTTCCCTCGTACGTCATCGCATTCCACTCACTCATGTCCGTATGCCTTCCTTGGTGGGGGGATAAGAGTGATGTGACTTCGGTTCCGGGCTCCCCAGGGCCGACCGTGACAACGCGACCGCGATCGGTTGATGCGACACGCCCCGCTACTCGTCGAGCTGTCGCCCGCCGAAATACATCAGCGGATCGCTCAACAACTCGATCTGGATGCCATCCGGATCCTTGAAGTACATCGACTCCACGATGCCCTGGTCCGGACCGAAGTAGGTGACGCCGGCCTCGTCGAGTCGCGTCCGCAGCTGCTCCCAGCGATCGCGCGGCACCGAGATCGCGATGTGCTGCACGGATCCGATCGATTCCACCCCCGGCTGGAGACCGAGGCCGGGAAAGTCGAAGAAGCCGAGCAGCGTCTGGTTGCCGAGGTCGAAGAAGAAGTGCGAGGAACCTTTGTAGTCACGGTTTTCCACGAGTTCCACGAGCGGGAACCCGAGCAATCCTTGGTAGAACTGGATCGTCCGTTCGACATCCGAACAAATCAGTGCGGCGTGGTGGATTCCCCGGCCCGGGGTCGACTCGCGTTCGGCAGGCGGACGCAGATATGCGCCGCGCAAATCCGCCCTGCGGGCCTCGAGCTCCACCAGTTCCGACTCGGTTGGCATGGCCGAATACCTCTCCAACTCAGTTGTCTGGCGCAGACCTTCCGGATCGTATCCCGTGGCGCCGGCCGTCAGCAGATCTCGGTCGACTGAGATTCCGTCCGCGTCCGAGCGACGTCGCGTCGTTGCACCGCGACCGGTATCGCGGGGTACGGTTCGACAGCCGGCGACGCATACGCGGTCGCGCCGCCACAACGACGAGGAGCCCGCATGTCGTACGACGTCGCCGCGGTCCGCGCCCACTTCCCGGCGCTGCGCGAGGGTGCCGCACACTTCGACGGCCCCGGCGGCTCACAGGTGCCCACCGAGGTTGCGCAGGCGGTTGCCGCGACGCTGACGGCGGCCGTCGCGAACCGCGGACACGTCACCGTCGCCGAGCGGCGCGCCGAGCGCGCCGTCGTCGAGGCGCGAGCGGCGATGGCCGACCTGCTCGGTGCCCACCCGGAAGGCATCGTGTTCGGCCGGAGCATGACCCAGCTGACGTACGACTTCTCGCGGGCGCTCGCCAAGGACTGGCGCAGTGGGGACAACGTTGTGGTGACGCGTCTGGACCACGACGCCAATCTGCGGCCGTGGATCCAGGCGGCCGAAGCACGAGACGTGGCGGCACACATTGTCGACTTCGATCCGGACAGCGGCGAGCTCGCCGTCGACGCGGTCGCCGCGGCAATCGACGAACGCACGCGCGTCGTCGCGGTCACGGGCGCATCGAACCTGATTGGTACCCGACCGGACGTACCCGCGATCGCGGCGGCGGCACACCGTGCGGGCGCACTGTGCTATGTCGACGGTGTTCACCTCACGCCGCACGCGCCCGTCGACGTCGTACGGCTCGGTGCCGACGCGTACGTCTGCTCGCCGTACAAGTTTTGTGGTCCGCACCTCGGCGTGCTCGCGGCGGCACCCGAGTTGCTCGCGACCATTCATCCGGACAAGCTGCTGCCGGCCACGGACGAGGTGCCGGAGCGTTTCGAGTTCGGCACGCTGCCCTACGAGTTGCTGGCCGGCGTGACCGCCGCGGTGGACTTCATTGCTGGGCTGGTGCCGTCTGACACCGGACGGCGCGAGTCGGTGCGGACGTCGATGCGTGCCGTCGAAGACTACGAGGCCGAGCTGCTGCGGAAGCTCGAGCACGGACTCGCGCAGATCGACGGCGTACGGTTCCACAGCCGCGCGTCGCACCGTACCCCCACTGTGCTGTTCACCGTGGACGGCATCGCGTCGTCGGAGGTCAGCCAGTCGCTTGCCGAGGTCGGCGTGAACGCGCCGGCCGGCGACTTCTACGCGGCGGAGTGCGCCCGTGTGCTCGGCCTTGCCGACGTCGGTGGGGTCCGTGCGGGCATCGGGCTCTACACCGACGCGAGCGACGTGGCACGGCTGATCGAGGCGGTCGCGGCCGTCCCGCGCTAGCGTGCCCCGAACGACAGACCGGCGGCGCGCGGCAATTCGCGGGAACGTACGGGTCGCCGCGCCGGGTCACGCAAGGATTGGTACGTGACCGCATCCGGACGTACCGCGACGCAACGCGGCAATCGGCAACGCAGGCCCGCCGAGGCACTTCGCCGCCGCCATGCGGCCGTCGAGTGGCCGGCTACCGAGTCAACGGGCGCTCGCGCGACCGGTGCGGTGGCGACCGGTACCGCGGCGCTGGGTTCCTTCGCGCTCGGCGCGTTGGCGGTTGGCGCGATCGCGGTCGGCGCGGTGGCCATCGGTGCGATGGCGATCGGGCGCCTCGCGATCCGGCAGGTGCGGATCCGCGAGTTCGAGGTCGACGAGCTCACCGTCCGCCGGCTCCGCGTGCTGGAGGAATCCCCGGCCGACCTCGATCGCCACGTCATGGCCAGTCACCAACACGCCACGGCGGTCGACGGGACGGCACGGTGAAATGCCCAGCCGACGGTGTCGACCGGTACAAGCCGTTCACTGGGCATGGCAGCCGATATGTCGACGACGTGCGGTCCTGCAGTCCAGCGAGCCGGCGCTCGACATGAGCGGTGCGGCGATTCTCGCGGCCGCGCTGGCGCACGCGACGCAGTAGGCCGCCGGTCAGCGTCGCCGTTGCTGCCGCGGGTTCCCGAGCACGTCCTCGTCGGCATCTGGGCCGCCGAGCAGATCTTCGTCGATCGACTCTTCGTCGCCGAACTCGTCCTCGGACAATGCCGTGTCCGGTCCGCCGTACACGTCTTCTCGTGCCGCGTCCGGTCCGCCGAATTCGTCGGCGGACGCCACATCCGGACCACCGAGCAGGTCTTCGTCATCCCAGTCGCCGGGCCGTCCCGACGAGGATCCACGTGCCATCGTCGCTCCCCCACTCTCCGTGACGAACTCGCACGGTCAGAGACTCCGGCCGCGCGGCCGCCGATGACATCACCGGAACGCTACGCGGCTGGCCGCCGGACGGGGCCGGAACCGGGAACCGTTCACCAAGTCGCCGCGCGGCCGGCCAAACGGCGCGCGCCACGGGCAGCGAGCCACGCCGCGCGGGCCGTCCGAGCCGCGCGTGCCAGACCGCCCACGGTCAGGCGGTGGCCACCATCCCGCGAAGATGCCGGTGTAGCACGAATGCCTCGATGACCTGCCACACGCCGAGCACCACCAGCCAGATGCCGGCAAGCAGGGTCAGCGCCCCCAGCGACGCGAGCGGTGACACGATGACCACGATGCCCGCGATCGCGAGTAGCACGCCGCCGAAGATCTGCCAGCCCCGGTAGGGCAGGTACGGCGCCGAGCCGGCGGCCACCGCCCGCGTAATCCCGGTGAACAGCCAGCTGAAGCCGATCCACAGCGCGAGCAGCAAGATCGACTCGGCGGCGCTGCGGAAGGAGATCAGACCGAGCACGATCGACAACACACCGGTCAACACGCTCAGCACCCGGGTCGACGTACGGATCTCCGGCGCGAACGCGACGAATATCTCGATCACGCCGCTGATCAGCAGGAAAATGCCGAACAGAACGCCGACTACGCGCAACGTCTCGTGCGGCCACGCCAGCACGATGACGCCCAGGATGATTGAGGCAGCGCCAAGCGCTACCAACCACATCCAACCCTTCCGGGCCGCCGCTTCCATGGGCGACAGAGCGGCCGCGGCACTATCCGCGCCGGATGTACGGGTATCCACCATCTCAACCGACCCCCTTCCGGGGCGACCGGCCAAACGAGATCATCTCGGCCGGCTATGCACAGACGGTAACGCACTGCTCACGTTGCGCATGGCAAAACGGCTACAGCACTCGTACCCCTGAACCATGCAGCACCTACGCGGAGGCGGACGCCTCCGACGCGGCCGCGGTGGGAATGCCGGCGGTCACGATCACCCACGCGCGTTCCAGCCCGGCGGCCAGGCAGCCATCCACCACCGCGTCCGCGCCCAGCGCGCTGACCTTCAGCTCGGGTGTCACCGGAGCGAGCCGCCGCAGGTCGACTGCCACCGCGTCGACGAAGCCCGCGGCCCGTCCGATGCCGCCGCCGAGCACTACCAATTCTGGATCGATCACGGTGACCACCGCACAGATGGCGCGTGCGATCAGCTGCGCCTCCTCGGCGACGACACGCTCCGCCCACGACTCGCCGCGGGCGGCGGCGGCGAACACCTGCTGTGCCGACACACGGCCGGTCGCACCCGCGCGGCGCGCTGCCCGGACCACGCCGGCGGCCGACGCCGCCGCCTCGAGGCTGCCGCGTCGGCGGGCATCGCGTGCGTCGTCCGCGGCGGCATCGGTATGCAGCGGCAGGAACCCGATCTCGCCCGCCGCGCCGTGCCGGCCACGATGCAGGCGACCGTCGAGCACGACGCCCATCCCGATGCCGGTGCCGATGGACACGAACACGAAGCTGTCGACGCCGTTGCCGTGCCCGTGTGCCTGTTCGGCGAGCGCGGCGGCGTCCACGTCGTTCTCGATCATCAGGGTCGGACCGAGGAACCTGCGCAGCTCGGCGAGCACCGCCGGCTTCTCCCATCCGGGCAGTCCGCCGGCAAAGGCAAGATGATCGCGCCGTGGGTCGTACACGCCCGGGCTGCCGAGCACGGTCTGCGTAATGTCTGACATCGCGATGCCGGCGGCGTTCGCAAGCGACTCGGCGAGCGCTATCAACTCCGTCACGCGCGCATGCCCGGTACTCCCCTGGGTCTTCACGGATGACCGGGACCGCACTGCACCGCTCACGTCCGCGACCGCGCCGCGGAGGAACTGACCGCCGACGTCCAGGCCGAGCACGAAGCCCGCCTCCGGCCGCACTTCGTAGAGCACCGCAGCCGGCCCGGGCATGCCGGTCCGCACCCCGGACGGCCGCACCAGGTTCGCGCGTTCGAGGTTTGCCAGCGCGAAAGACACCGTGTTCTTGGCGAGGCCGGAGATCCGTGCGAGCTCCGCGCGGGAGACGCCGTCGGCCGACCGGATGTGCTCGAGCAGCAGCTGCTCGTTCATGGCCCGCATGAGCTGCGGCCGAGCGGGCGAGCCATTCGCGGACACCGTGATCCTCCTTCGGCCACGAGTCTGAGTCATCCGTTACTGATCTGGAATCCGTTAATCGGCCCAAGAGCCTTGCCTGGCATTGTTGGTTAGTCTACCTTCCTAACAACCAGCGCAAACCCCCGCCGCGACCTCCTGAGGAGTCGAGGATGCGCGATCGATCCGCCTGGGTACGCCACCGCTCGTGCGTGCTCCCGGATCACCGGACGACGCCGTCCACGTCCGTCGACTGGTGGCGCCGCACCCAAATCCCGCTCGTCCGCGCCGATCCGCGTCGATGCGCTCGTGCACACCCGCGTCGCCGTTAGGCGTCGGCCGGTGGGCGAGCCGCCTATCGGCCGTGCCACTGCGACGCGGGCATCCGGTCCGTACACCCCGCCAGAACGTAAGTACAGAAGGGACTTGGTCAGATGAGGCGAACTCGCGTCCTCGCCGTCCTCATCGCGGTGGGCCTGATCGCCGCCGCCTGCTCGTCATCGGGCAAGCACGCGGCGTCCGGACCGACCGGGAGCGTCGATCTCAACGCGCCACGCAAGCAGGGCGGCACGGTCACCATCTCGAACGAGCAAGGTCAGACCTGGCCGTGTCAGTTCAACCCGTTCAACCCGTCGAACAACGCCGAGTCACTCGGCTTCGTCTATGAACCACTGATCTACGTCGACCTGTTGAACAACCAGGCCGAGACGCCGATGCTCGCATCGTCCTACACCTGGAATGCCGACAAGACGTCGATCGTCTTCACCATTCGTGACGGCGTGAAGTGGAACGATGGGCAACCGTTCTCGGCCGCGGACGTCGCCTTCACATTCAACCTGATGAAGCAGGTCCCGGCGACCGACCTCTATGCACTCTGGACCGGCGCGGGGCTGCAAAGCGTGGTAGCCAACGGCAACAAGGTCACGATGACCTTCGACAAGCCGGCCGGCGCCTACTTCTTCAACTTCGCGGATCAGGTCGGCATGGTGCCGCAGCACATCTTCTCCACCGGCGACGCGGCGGCGCACCCCGACACCTGGGCCGACCCGAACCCGGTGGGTACCGGTCCGTTCATGGTGAACCCGTGTTCGCCGAACAACATTCAGTTCACCGCGAACCCGAAATACTGGCAGGCCGGCAAGCCCTACATCCAGAAGGTGGAATACCCCGCTTACCTGGACAACGGGCCGGCCAACCTCGACCTCGCCAGCGGCAAGGCGCAGTGGGGCAGCCAGTTCATCCCGAACATCCAGCAGTTCTACATTGGCAAGTCGGCCAACAACCACACGTGGTCGCCGCCGGTGACCAACGTCGAGATCTTCCCGAACCTCGACCCGTCGCACGCGGCCACCGCCAACGTCGCGGTGCGCCAGGCGATCTCGATGGCCATCGACCGCACGAAGGTCGCGACGATCGGTGAAGGCGGCCAGCAGCCGGCGGCGAACCAGACCGGCATCGTCACGCCGACGTTCTCGAAATACTTCGACGGTGCGGCGCTGGCGACCGCCGGCTTCGACAAGCCGAACCCGGACAAGGCGAAGCAGCTGATGGCTAGCGCCGGCTACTCCACGTCGAAGCCGCTCAAGCTCAGCATCATCACGATCACCGGCTACACGGACTGGGACGCCTCGCTCGCCGTCATCAAGCAGGAGCTCGCCCCGATCGGCATCGACCTGTCGGTGTCCGACCTCGCTCAGCAGACGTACGACGACAAGTTGTTCAACGGCGACTACGACCTCGCGTATTACGGCGAGGCCGGCGGACCGACGCCCTATTACGAGCTGCGCCAGATCCTCTACTCGAAGAACTCCGCGCCGATCGGCAAGCAGGCCAACAGCAACTACGAGCGGTATAACAACCCGGCCGTCGATGCGCTGTTCGACCAGTACCCGACGGCGGGCGACGCGGATCAGGTCTCGATCATCAAGCAGATCGAGGCGGCGATGTTGAAGGACGTGCCGATCATCCCGACCACCGAGTCGGTGGACTGGTTCCAATACAACACATCCGACATCCAGGGCTGGCCGACACCGAACGACCCGTACGCTCAGCCGTCCGCCTTCAACGTGCCGGATGTCGAGCAGGTGCTGTTGCACCTGTACAGCCAGAGCGCACAGTAACCGCACAGCGCCAACCGAAACAGCGCAACCGAGAACCGCGCGACCGAGAGTCAGCGCGACCCGAGAGTCAGCGCGACCGCGAAGGGAACGCACGCCCATGAGGGTGAGCACGAAGGACTGGTCATCGTGAGATACCTCCTGCGACGATCCGGCTTCTTCGTGCTCACCCTCTGGGCCGCGCTGACGCTGAACTTCTTCATCCCGCGCTTCATGCCGGGCAGTCCGCTGCAGGCGCTGCGCGACCGTACCCACAACAAGCTGTCGCCGCAGGCGTTGCAAGAGATGCTCACGTCGTTCGGGTTCAAGCCGAACCAGAACATCTTCGTGCAGTACGTGACCTACCTCGGCGACATGCTGACCGGCCACTGGGGAGTGTCCATCGGGCTCACCCTCGGCGAGCCGGTTAGCAAGATCGTCAATCAAGCGCTGCCGTGGACGCTCGGCCTCGTTGGTGTGACCACGATCCTCGCGTTCCTGGCCGGCTCGTTCGTCGGCATCGTCGCCGGCTGGCGTCGAGGCAGCACGGTCGACTCGGTCGTACCGTCCGTCTTCGTCGTCACGTCGGCGCTGCCATACTTCTGGGTCGCGCTGCTGCTGATCCTGGTCTTCTCGGTGTGGACCAACGGCGCACTGCCCAGCGACTTCAACTACGACAACACGTTGCAGCCGGCACTTGACTGGACGTTCATATCGAGCGTGCTGACGCACGCGATCCTGCCCGGGCTGACCATCCTCATCACGTCGATCGGTGGTTGGGTGCTGACCATGCGCAACAACATGATCACCACGGTGGCCGAGGACTACATCCGGATGGCGCGCGCGAAGGGCTTGCCGAACCGCAAGATCATGTATGGGTACGCGGCACGCAACGCGTTCCTGCCCAACCTGTCCGGGTTCGCCATGTCGATCGGTTTCGTGATCGCCGGCGCGATCCTGGTCGAGTACGTCTTCAACTACCCCGGCCTCGGATACCTGCTCTACAACGCGGTGAGCAATACCGACTACCCGCTGATGCAGGTGCTCTTCATGCTCTTCACGGTCGCCGTGCTGGTCGCCGTGTTCGTCTGCGACATCGCGATCGCGTGGCTCGACCCGCGCGCCCGGGCGAAGGGATAGCGGCGGTGACCGGTCTGCTCATCCAGGCTCCGGCGCCGACCGAGGCGACGTCGATCGCGGCGCGCCGCGGCCGCCGGCTGTGGACCGCCCTGCGGCGCAGTCCCAAGGCCACCGTCGGTCTGGCCATATTCGCGCTCTTCTGCCTGATGGCAGTGGTGCCACAGCTGTTCGCCAAGGAGTCGGACACGGTGGCTCTGACGTTCCAGCCCGAGGTGCCGCCGTCCGGCGCACATTGGCTCGGCACGACCAACCTGGGTCAGGACATCTACGCGCAACTCATCTACGGCACGCGGCAATCGCTCCTGATCGCGGTCGTGGCGGGGCTGTTCGCCACCGTGCTGTCGGTCATCATCGGGGTGTCGGCGGCGTATCTGGGCGGTCTCGCCGACGAAGTGCTGTCGATGCTGACGAACGTCTTCCTGATCATCCCGACGTTTCCGCTGATCATTATCCTGTCCGCGTACGCCGGCAAGGGAAACCTCACCGTCGTGCTGGTGGTGCTGATCGTGACTGGCTGGTCGTACGGCGCCAATCAGCTACGTGCCCAAGCGCTCTCGCTGCGCAACCGCGACTTCCTCGAATCCGCGCGGGTCCGCGGCGAGCGCCGCTCCTACGTCATCGTGTTCGAAGTATTGCCGACCATGACGTCGCTCATCGTCGCGAACTTCCTCGGTGCCGCGCTCTACTCCGTGCTTACCGCCGCCGGTCTGCAGTTCCTCGGCCTTGGCGACCCGAACTCGGCCAGTTGGGGCACCATGCTGCACCAATCGCAAGCCAATCTCGCGCTGCAGACCGGGATGCCGCTGTGGTCGCTCGCGCCGGGGCTGTGCGTCGCGCTGCTCGGGGTGTCCTTCGCGTTGCTCAACTACGCGTTCGACGAGATCAGCAATCCGGCGCTGCGTCCGGTGAGGAGGCGGCGTGCACGCTGACATCACGCTCGAGCCGACGTCGGGCGCGCCGATGCTCCAGGTCCGCGATCTGACCGTGGAATACGCAACCACGCGCGGCGCGGTACGGGCCGTCGACCGCGTCGACCTCGACGTCGACCGCGGCGAGTTCGTCGGCGTCGTCGGCGAATCCGGGTGCGGCAAGTCCACTCTGCTGTTCGCGATCGCGCAACTGCTCAGCGATCCGGCCGCGATCACCGGCGGCAGTGTCGCATTCCGCGGGCAGAATCTGGTCACGATGACCGACAAGCAACTCAACGCGCTCCGGTGGTGCGACTACTCGGTGGTGATGCAGAGCGCCATGAACGCTCTCAACCCGGTCACCACGATCGGCGCGCAATTCGAGGACGCGGTCAGGGCGCATGACAATCTGTCCGCCAGCCACATCCGGCGACGCAGCGTCGAGGTCATGGAACTCGTCGGCATCGATCCGATCCACCTCGGCAGCTATCCGCACCAACTGTCCGGCGGCATGCGTCAGCGCGCGATGATCGCCATGGCGCTGCTGTTCACGCCGGACCTGGTCATCATGGACGAGCCCACATCCGCGCTGGACGTGGTCGCGCAGCGGTCGCTGATGGTGCAGATCAAGGAATTGCAGCGCCGGCTCGGCTTCGCGATCATCTTCGTCACCCACGACATGTCTCTGGTGAGCCACTTCTCCGATCAGTTGCTCGTGATGTACGCCGGCCAGGTCGTCGAGGCCGGCCCGACACGCGTGGTGTTCGATACGCCATCGCACCCGTACAGCCGAGGTCTGCTCGACGCGTTCCCGTCCATCCGCGGACCGCGTGTGCCGCTGACCGGCATCCCGGGTGCCCCGCCCGATCTCGGCGTCGGATTCGACGGGTGCGCGTTCGCCGCGCGCTGCACGCAGGTCAAGAACGTCTGTCACGTCACCGCGCCGGATCTTTACCGAGTCCGTGGCGTCGAGTCGCGATGTCTGCAATACGCGCCGGACTACTCGGACGCCTGGCTCGCCGCCGCGAAGGAGGCATCGTGACGACCGACGGTCTGGTAGCGCCGCGACCGGCCGCCGACGCCGCAGCCGGGCCGTTGATCGAGGCGCGCGGGCTGACCAAGCATTTCAAGGTGGGCGGTGCGTTCTCGCGCAAGACGCTACATGCCGTGGACGACGCGGACTTCCAAATCGACCGTCGCGAGATCGTCGCGCTGGTCGGCGAGAGCGGCAGCGGCAAGTCCACGATCGCGCGGCTGCTCGCTCGGGTCTACCGACCGACGGCCGGCGAGATCCGGTATCAAGGCGAGTCCCTCGCCGGACTGCGAAGCCGCGCGCAGACGCTGGGCTACCACGGCGACGTACCCATGGTGTTCCAGGATCCGTTCAGTTCGTTGAATCCGGCCTATCGCGTGTCGCACGGCATCGTGCGCGGTCTCAAGCTGCACCGGCCGGAGTTGGACGAGGCGGGCCGCCGGGCCGAGGCGGAGCGGGTCGTCGAGGCGGTCGGCCTGACGCCAGCCGGCGAGGTCCTCGGTCGCTATCCGCATGAGCTGTCCGGCGGCCAGCGGCAGCGCATCGGCTTCGCGCAAGCGCTGGCGTACCGACCGAAGCTCATCATCGCCGACGAGCCGGTTTCGATGCTGGACGTGTCGATCCGCATCGGGCTGCTGAATGTGATGGCGAAGCTGCGCGCGGACGAAGGTGTCTCACTGCTCTACATCACCCACGACATCGCGAGCGCACGCTACGTCTCGGATCGGGTGATCGTCATGTACGCCGGCCACATCGCCGAGTCGGGCCGGACCGAAGACGTACTTGCCAACCCGAAGCATCCCTATACCCAGCTGCTGCTGTCGGCGGTGCCGGACCCGCGTGCGCCGTTGCTAGTCGATGCCGGCACCGACAAGGGCGAGCCGCCGCGCGTCATCAACCCGACCGAGGGCTGCCGCTTCCGATGGCGCTGCCCGTTCGCGATCGACGTCTGCACGACGGTCACCCCACGGCCGCGCCTGCTCGGCATCGAGCATTCCGCCGCTTGCCACGTCGCGACCGCGGACGCTTTAAACGCTGGCGCGACGGCGCCCGATTCGGACAATGGACAACCAACGACGAAAACGGGTGCCAAGTGAAGATCGCGGTCATCGGCGGTGGCAGCACATACACGCCGGAGCTCATCGAGGGCTTCGCGCGCCGCACCGACGTGCTCCACGTCGACGAGTTGGTGCTGCACGACGTGTCGACCGAGCGGCTGACCGTGGTCGGTGGCCTGGCCGGGCGGATCCTCGCCAAGCAGGGATTCGGCGGTGCGCTGCGCACCACGACATCGCTGGACGAGGCGGTCGACGGTGCCGCGGCGGTGCTGATCCAGCTGCGAGTGGGTGGGCAGGCGGCACGGCTCGTCGACGAGACGCTGCCGAACAAGTTCCACCTACTCGGGCAGGAGACGACCGGTCCGGGTGGCTTCGCGAAGGCACTGCGTACGGTGCCGGTGGTGCTCGCCATCGCGGATACTGTCCGAAAGCGGTCCCAGCCCGGCGCGTGGATCGTCGACTTCACCAATCCGGTCGGCATCATGACGCGGGCGCTCCTGGACGAAGGCCACCGCGCGCTCGGACTCTGTAACGTCGCGATCGGCTTCCAGCGCCGTTTTGCCGCGCGGCTCGGTATCGACGCAAGCCGGGTACGGCTCGACCACGTCGGTCTCAACCACCTGTCGTGGATACGTCGCGTGCTCGTCGACGATGTGGACATCCTGCCGGACATGCTTGCCCGCGACACCGTCGAGGAGATCGCCGAGAGCGTCGAGATGCCGGCCGAGCTGATGCGCACGATTGGCGCCATTCCCAGCTACTACCTCCGCTACTTCTACCGCACCGACGACGCGCTGCACGAGCAGGAGACCGGAGAGCACCGCGCACAACAAGTGCTGCAGATCGAGAAGACCCTGCTCGACATGTACGCCGACCCGACCCTCGACCACAAGCCGGAGCTGCTCGAGAAGCGCGGCGGCGCGTATTACAGCGAGGCCGCCGCGGCACTGGTCACGTCGCTGTTGACCGGCGACGGCGCACATCACTACGTCGATTTGCGCAACAACGGAACCATCGCGGGCCTGCCGGACGAGGCGGTCGTCGAAGTGCCGGCACACGTGGACCGTGAGGGCGCACATCCCGTGCACGTGGCGCCGCTTGCGCCGGAGATGCTCGGCCTGGTTCAGGCGGTCACGGCCTACGAGGTACTGACGATCCAAGCGGCGCGTAGTGGCGACCGGGGCACCGCGCTGCGTGCCCTTCTCGCCAACCCGTTGGTACGGCAATGGGACGTCGCGGTACCCCTGCTCGACGCGCTCCTCGAGGCGAACCGGGCGCACCTGCCCGCATTCAGCGTGTCGCCTGGCGGCCGCGATGATGCCGCAGGGCTCACACAGAATCGCGAAGCGCGTGGCTGAATACGTCATCGGCGTAGACGGCGGCAACTCCAAGACCGACGTCGTGATCGCGAGCACCGATGGAGAGTTGCTCGCACGCGTCCGCGGTCCCGGCGTCGAATCACCGCTCAACGGCCTCGTGCGCTGGCGGCACGCG
>DATFRR010000058.1:0-2467 GCA_035263025.1 Micromonosporaceae bacterium | reverse complement strand
CCGAGGTCCAGGCGTCGATCGCGGGTACGGCGGACCGCAGCGCGCGAAGTGCCTGCGTGCCGTTCACCACCACGGCGGGATGCAGCAAGGGCGCCGCCGCGGTGTCGGAGATCGCTCGCACCACCACGAACGGCTGGCCGTTGTCCCGTGCCGCGCGGGCGAACCAGTAGGACTCCATGTCGACCGCGAGCGCACCGCCGTCGACGAGGCGCCGCCTCGCGTCGCCGGTCACGATGGTGGTGCGTGACTCGATCGGTCCGATGTGGGCGGTCAGACCCAGGCGGCGAAGTTCGCCGGCCAGCATCGGCGCGGACGGGCTCGCGATCGCGTCACCGCCCGGCCCGCGTACCTCGGTCGCGACGACGATGTCACCGGGCTCGATCGACGGGTCGAGCCCGCCGGCCACGCCGGCCACCACGATCGCGCTCGCGTCGCGCAGTCGGGCCGCGGAACGCTCGGTCCGTGTCGGGCCCATGCCCGTGTGCACCGCGGTGGCGCTCGCGCTCCGGACGGCGAGCCGCTCCACATGCATCGGCGCGCAGATCACCGCCCGACCCACGGCGTGACGCCGGGGACCGGTCAGGCGACCGTCGGATCGGTTCACGACGCGACCTTCAGGTAGCGGCCCAGCGCGGAGATCGGCCAGACCAGCCGGTAGAGGTGATAGTTGATGTAGAAGTCGCCGGGGAACCCGGTCCCGGTGAACAGGTCCTCGTCCCACGTCCCGTCGGCGCGCTGCGTGTCGACCAGGAACCCGACGCCCCGCTGCACCGCATCACCGGACTCCTCGCCGGCGGCGAGCAGCGCGAGCAGCGCCCACGCAGTCTGTGACGCCGTCGAGTCACCACGACCGGCCCATGTTTTGTCGACGTACGACCGCAGGTCCTCGCCCCAGCCGCCATCGGAGTTCTGGTGCTCCTCGAGCCACCGGACCGCGCGACGGATCGGCTCGGCATCCGTGGCGAAGCCGGCCGCGACGAGCGCGGGGACGACCGCGCCGGTGCCGTACACGTAGTTGGCGCCCCAGCGGCCGAACCAGGAACCGTCGTTCTCCTGGTTCGCGAGCAGCCAGTCGATGCCGCGACGGGTGACCGTGTCGGTCGTACGGCCCTCGTGCGCCAGCATCTCCACGACGTGAGCGGTGACGTCCGCGGACGGCGGGTCGATCACCTCGCCGAAGTCGCAGAACGGCAGCCGGTTCGGGAACGGGCTGGTGTTGTCCGCGTCGAACGCGCCCCAGCCGCCGTCCTTGGACTGCATGCCGGCCGTCCACGCGACTCCACGATCGATCGTGCCCCGCATCGCCGCCTCGTCGGGGAACGCCACACGGCGCAACGCGAGCACGATCTCGGCGGTGTCGTCGGTGTCCGGATATCCGTCGTTGGCGAACTCGAACGCCCAGCCGCCGGGTGCGAGGTCGCCACGGCGCTCCGCCCAGTCACCGGTGACCCGGATCTCCTCGTGCAGCAGCCAGTCGGCGGCGGCGATGACGGCGTCGTCATCCGGTGCGACGCCGGCGTCCAGCAACGCGGTCAGCGCGAGCGCCGTGTCCCACACCGGCGACTGGCACGCCTCGAGGCGGCGTACCCATCCGTCGCGGGTCTCCTCGCGGACGATGAAGCCGGCGAGGCCCTCGAGTCCGACCCGCAACGCCGGATGCTCTAACGGGTATCCCAGCAAGTGCAGCGCCAGGATCGAATACACCCAGGGCGGCTGGATGCCGCCCCACGAGCCGTCCGCCTCCTGCCGGGCGAGGATCCACTCGGCGGCGCGACGCTGCGCGAGCCGGCGTAGCGGCCGGATCGGGTGCCGGCCGTAGAAGCGCAGCACGGTGTCGAGGTGCTGGAAGAATCCCGACCACGTCCACGGCGGCGCCTTGCGCGGCCGGCGCGCCCCGGTGCGCAGTTCGTCGACGCGGAACGGCAGCGGGCGCACCGGCTTGATGCTGCCGACGATGGTCAGCGGCACGACGGTCTGCCGCGCCCAGCACGCGAAGTCGTATTTGTTGAGCGGGAACCACTTGGGCAGGAACACCATCTCAGGCGGTATCTCGGGCAGCTCGTCCCAGGACCACTGGCCGACGAGGGCAAGCCAGATCCGGGTGAACACGCGAGTCGATTCGAGACCGCCCTCCGCGTGGATGAACGCCAGCGCCTTGGCCATGTGCGGCGCGTCCGTAGCGTCACCCGCGAGGCGCAACGCGACCCAGGCCTCCACCGTGGTGGACAAGTCGGCGGGGCCGCCCTCGAATGTCGCCCAGGTGCCGTCGGACCGTTGCTGCGAGCGGATCCAGCGGGCCGCCTCGTCGGTCTCCTGCGCGGTGCGAATGCCGAGGAACTCGCGCAGCAGCAGGTCTTCGGCGTCCATCGTGACGTTGGTCTGCAGCTCGCCCTTCCACCAACCGGCGGCATCCTGCAACGAACGCAGGTGCGCCACCGCCGCGGCCACGGTGGCGGCCGCGCGCGTA
>DATFRR010000057.1:0-3381 GCA_035263025.1 Micromonosporaceae bacterium | reverse complement strand
CGCCGTGCGAGCAGCATCCGTCGCCGGACCGGCCGGCCACGATGCCGTGACAGCCAGCCGCGAAGATGCACGTCCATCGGGATAGCAGCCACGTGATATCGGCACGGATCACGTGCTCGGCATCGGCCGGATCGCCGAACTCGACGTACTCACGCGGAAAGTCAAGCGGCACCTCGCGATCGCGCGGGTTGTCGTCGACGTCCACGATCGCCGCAACCGTGTCGTACGACCGAGAGTGCTTGCGTCGGCCGGAGCCCGTTGTACCCATCTGGCAAGCGTACGGCGCGCCACCTGTCACCGATGCACACCTCGGCTAGATACGGTATGTGTCATGCGCCTGGCCGTTCTCGACGTCGGGTCGAACACCGTGCATCTTCTCGTGGTCGACGCGCACCTCGGTGCGCACCCGTGGCCGGCGCACTCGGTCAAGGCCGTGCTGCGGCTCGCCGAACAGATCGGCAAGGACGGCCGGCTGTCCAAGGTTGGTGCCGATGCGTTGGTGGCGTCGGTCGGGCAGGCGCGAGATGCCGCCGTCGAGTTCGACACCGAGGATCTGCTGGCGTTCGCCACCTCCGCCGTACGGGACGCCCGCAACTCCGCCGACGTACTCGCCCGGGTTCGCAAGGAGACCGGCGTCGAGCTTCGTGTGCTATCCGGCGAGGGCGAGGCGCGTATGACGTTCCTCGCCGTACGCCGCTGGTATGGCTGGTCGGCCGGCAACCTGTTGGTGCTCGACATCGGCGGCGGCTCGCTGGAGATCGGTCACGGCATCGACGAGGAGCCGACCGTCGCGCTGTCACTGCCACTGGGCGCCGGCCGGCTGACGCGTGAGTTCTTGACCAGCGATCCGCCGCGCGCCAAGGAGATCGACGCGATTTACGAGCATGCCGAGAACGTGATCGACAACGCCCTGAAGACCTCCGACGTATCCGGCTGGGACCGGGCCGTCGCGACATCGAAGACGTTCCGAACGTTGGCGCGACTGGCCGGCGCCGCGCCGTCGGCCGCCGGACCTCGCGCGATCCGGCACCTCACCCGTACCGGTCTGCACCAGCTTTTAGCATTCATCCGGCACATCCCGAGCAACGCGCTCGCGGAGATGGACGGCGTCGACTCGCGTCGCGCCGGACAACTACTGGCCGGCGGCATCGTCGCCGAGGTCGCCATGAACCGGCTTGACCTTGACGACTTGCAGATCTGTCCATGGGCGTTGCGCGAGGGCGTGATCTTGCGGCGGTTGGACGTGCTCGAGAGCTAGCGGTTGGCGGGTGGGGTCGAGCCCAAACCGATCGATCAGAGCTTGGCCTCACCCGCAACTAGATCCACAGTCCCCTTATTTGGCCAAGTCGAGCGCCGACACGAAAGTCGAAAGATCGCCGGAGAATGGCACCCCCTCGTCATTGATCGGCTTCACGGATCCCCCGACGATTGAGAATCTGCCGCCCGGGCCGCCGATGACGAAGTACTTACCAGGTGAGTACTCGTGCAGGAACAAGATCGCTTGGTCGCCTACCTGGAACAGTGGATCATCGTCGATCTCGGTGATAACGCCGGAGGATGCGGCTCCCGGCTGGTGAATCTCAAGCGTAGTGCCGGCAGAGACAGGTGAACCGGATCGTGGTCCAAGTAAGACGCGCTCTACGTTGAAGCCAAAGTCCGTGTAGGGAACGCCATCCTCGTCTTTCGTCACGCGGATTGTCCGCTCGAACTTGCCCGCTACGGCCACGTCGGCGTTCTCCTTCAGCGCGGCAAGGGAGTGATACTCAACCGCCCAGCTCGCGCTCAACGTGACGTGATGTTGGTTTGGCTCGGCACTTGCACAGCTCGCGACACTCACGAACAGCATGGCCGCGACCGTTGCGGTTGCGGCAATGCGGAGCCGGGCTTGCGACACGGCCAATCCAGTCCGCCGATCCTTGATCGCCGATAGGAACACCCAAATACGACGGTCGCCAACGCCGAAGCGTGCCAACATGCCGCATCGTGGAATCGGACGCACAGGCGTCCGTTCGGGTTCCCCGGCCGATGCCCGTCTAGCGAGCTTCGGCGCCGTCGAAGGGTGCGGGCCATACGTGGGTACGTGGTACCGAGAGCGGTTGCCGAAGGCGTGATGCGGGGGGCGGATAAGGTCGGTGGCGTGATACCGGTGCTGCTGTCGACGTCGTCGGTGTTTCCGGAACCGACCGCGGCGGGCTTCGAGATGGCCGCGACGCTCGGGTATGACGGCGTCGAGGTAATGGTCTGGACGGACGCCGTCAGCCAGGACATCTCCGCGCTCCGCGGGCTGTCGGAGCACTACCGGATGCCGATCGGCTCGGTGCATTCGCCGTGCCTGCTCGTCACCCAGCGCGTCTGGAGCCCCGATCCGTGGGAGCGTCTGCGCCGGTCGGCGGAGCTGGCCGAACAGGTCGGTGCGCCGATCGTCGTGGTGCATCCGCCCTTTACTTGGCAACGCGACTACGCTCGCCGCTTCGCCGAGGGCCTCGAAGAGCTGTCGATGGCGTACGGGTCGGTCCACTTCGCGGTGGAGAACATGTTCCCGGTACGGATGGCGGGCCGGCTGTTCGTGCCGTACGCACCCGGTTTCGACCCGACCGATGTCGGCTACGCCGCGTATACGCTCGACCTGTCGCATTGCGCGGCGTCTCGGCGGGATGCGTTCGAGATGGCCGACCGGATGGGCAAGGAGCTCGTCCACGTGCACCTGGGCGACGGCACCGGCGAGCAGCGTGACGAGCACCTAGTGCCCGGCCGCGGCAACCAACCGTGCGGGCCACTGCTGAAGTCGTTGCACCAACGCGGGTTCGCCGGCGCGGTGGCGGTCGAGGTCACCACGCGGCGAGCGTTGAGCCGCGACGAGCGTCAGGCCGACCTAGCCGAATCGCTCCGCTTCGCCCGCGCACACCTGTCGACGGTCGACGCCTGACGCCGTTCGAACCGCGGCACTCCGTCGGCGCGTAAAGCGGAGTACCCGCGGCTTAATTTGCCAGCGCGGCCATTTCGGCGCCGACCACCGCAACCTCGTCGCCGGCCGCGCGCTTCCGCGCGCGATGCGCCGCGACGTGTGACCGCGTCGCGCACCGCTCCGAGCAGAACCGCCGACAGCAATTCGACGAGGTGTCGAGATAGACGTTGCCGCACCGATCGTCGGCGCAGACACCGAAGCGCTCGCTGCCGTATTCGCACAGCCACACGGCCAGACCCCAGATCGCACCGGCGAGGAACTCGGCACTCGCCGTGGCGCCCCGACCCGTCACGTGCATGTGCCAGTCGCTCGTGTCGTGACCGGAAATGCGCGGCTGCACCGGATGCGTCTCGAGGAGCGCGTTGATGGCGGTGACCGCCTCGACGTCGTGCTTTGCGGTGCCCATCTCGAAGACC
>DATFRR010000056.1:0-12159 GCA_035263025.1 Micromonosporaceae bacterium | reverse complement strand
GCCGAACCGGTCGGGCTCGGCGCCGGGATGCCCGGCCCACTTGTAGAACAGGTACGCGCTGAACGGCACCCGATCGCGTGCCGCGCCGCCGAGCAGATCGCACACCCGACGGCCGGTCGCCTTGCCCTGAATGTCGAGCAGCGACACCTCGAACGCGGCGACCGTGGCGGCGACCGCCTTCTCGACGCTAGCGACGCCGACCAACTCCGTCGGCGTGTCCGGCGTGATGCCGGCGAGAGCCGTGGAAACTCGACGCGTCAAGCCGTTAACGTCGAACGCGTCCAGCCCGATGATCTCCGGAATCGCGCGGTGCAACCGGTCTAGCGTCGGATCGTCCCCGTACGCCTCGGAGATGCCCATGATGCCGGCATCGGTGTGTACCCGCACGATGGCCCGCAACGCGTACGGCTGGTGAACCCCGATCGCGGTCAGCAACGGCGGGTCCGCCACCGCAACCGGCGTGACCGTGACCCCGACCACCCTCAGGCCGCGCGACTCCGTCACGCGGAAGCCGGCACGCGCGGGAGGACCGCGACGGACGCGGTGACCTCTTCGGCGGTCAGCTCGTGGTCGACGAGGTTGCCGGCGAGATACGCCCCGTAGGCCCCGAGGTCCAGGTGCCCGTGCCCGCAGAGCGCCGTCAGGATCACCTTTGGCTCGCCGCTTTCCTTGCAGCGCAACGCTTCCTCGATGCAGGCGGCGAGCGCGTGCGTCGGCTCCGGCGCCGGGATGATGCCCTCGGTACGCGCAAACTGAACGCCCGCCTCGAAGCATTGCCGTTGCGTCTTCGCGACCGCCTCGATCAGCCCGAGTTCGTAGATGTGCGACAGCAGTGGCGACATGCCGTGATAGCGCAGCCCGCCGGCGTGGATCGGGTCCGGTACGAAGTCGTGGCCGAGCGTGTGCATCTTCATCAGTGGCGTCATGCCGGCGGTGTCGCCGAAGTCGTACGCGTAGACGCCCTTCGTCAGCGACGGGCAGCTCGCCGGCTCGACGGCCCGGATCGTCACGTCCATCCGACCGGCCATCTTCTCGCGCAGGAACGGGAACGCGAGGCCGCCGAAGTTCGAGCCGCCGCCGGTGCAGCCGACGATGACATCCGGCGTCATGCCCACCTTGGCGAACTGCGCGAGCGCCTCCTGCCCGATCACGGTCTGGTGGAGCAGCACGTGGTTGAGCACGCTGCCAAGCGCGTAGTTCGTGTTCGGATCCTGTGCGGCCACCTCGACAGCTTCGGAGATCGCGATGCCGAGGCTGCCCGGCGAGTCGGGATCTTTCTCGAGGATCGCGCGCCCGGCCGCGGTCAGCGGTGACGGCGACGGATGGATCGTGCCGCCGAACGTCTCGATCATGATCTTCCGGTACGGCTTCTGGTCGTACGACGCGCGCACCTGCCAGATCTCGGACTCGAGACCGTATTGCGAGCAGGCGAACGCGAGCGCGGTGCCCCACTGGCCGGCACCGGTCTCGGTGGTCAGCCGGCGGACGCCGGCCTGCGCGTTGTAATACGCCTGCGGCACGGCGGTGTTCGGCTTGTGCGACCCGGCCGGCGAGACGCCCTCGTACTTGTAGAAGATCTTCGCCGGCGTACCCAGTGCCTTCTCGAGCCGGTGCGCACGGTAGAGCGGCGACGGCCGCCAGAGCCGGTAGACGTCGAGCACGTCGTCCGGGATGTCGATGTACCGGTCGCCGGAGACCTCCTGCAGGATCAGCGCCATCGGGAACAGCGGCGCGAGGTCGTCCGGCCCGACCGGCTGCAGCGTGCCGGGGTGCAGCACCGGCGGCGGCGGCGACGGCAGATCCGCGAGGATGTTGTACCACCGGCGCGGGATCTCGGACTCGTCCAGAACGATCTTGGTGGCTTCGTCGGCTGCACTCATGTCGCCAACCTAGTCCGGCCACCGGTCGGCGGCTATGCCACGAAACGGCCGGCGTGACGTCACGTTCGGGGCCGCCACACGGTCTCGTAATCATGAGAGTTGCGATAACCGGCGGAACCGGCATGCTCGGCCGCCACGTGACGGCCGAGTTTCGCGAGCGCGGACATGACGTACGCGTGCTGACCCGGCGTTCCACCGACCATCCCGTGGACCTGCGCACCGGTGAGGGCCTCGACGCCGCGCTGGCCGGCTGCGACGTGGTCGTCGACGCGAGCAATGGCCGTACGCCAAAGCAGGCGCGCGCCACGCTCGTCGACGGCGGACGGCGGTTGCTAGATGCCGAACAGCGGGCTGGCGTGCGGCACCACGTCTGTGTCTCGATCGTCGGCTGCGACCGGGTGCAGTTCGGCTACTACCGCGCAAAGGTCGAGCAGGAGCGCGTTGTGGAGGCGGCGAGCGTGCCGTGGACGATCGTGCGGGCGACGCAGTTCCACGAGCTCATCACGACCGGCTTCGCGGCGATGTCCCGCGTCCGGGTGCTGGCCGTCCCGACGGCGTGCCTGCAGACGGTGGCCGCGGCCGACGTGGCACGCGCGCTCGCCGACGTCGCGACCGGCGCCGCGCGCGGCAGGCGGATCAACGTCGTGGGGCCAGAGCTGTCGGACGCCCGGACGCTCGCCCGTACCTGGCTGTCGATCACCGGGCGGCGTGCCGCGCTGGTACCGGTACGTGTGCCGGGCGCCGTCGGCCGAGGGATGCGGGACGGATCGCTGACCGTACCCGACCCGGACGTACGGGGGATCACCACGTACGCGGACTGGCTGAGACAGCGATGAGGCCCAAACTACTCCGAATCGGACATCGCGCTGGCCATCCCCGTAGGACTAGACACATTGCGTAGGCTCATCCGGTGGATAACGGTGGGTCATTCGATCTGGGTGAGCTGCTGAAGCGACGCGGCGCGGAGCGATATGAGCTGCACGCCCGCCTCCTCAACCCCCAGCTGCCGAAGATGCTGCACGCGATCGGTTTCGACAAGGTCTACGAGCGCGCCGACGGTGCGTACCTCTACGACGACGAGGGCAACGACTACCTCGACATGCTGGCCGGGTTCGGAGTGTTCGCGCTCGGCAGGCACAACCCAGTCGTACGCCAGGCGATGCACGACGTGCTCGACGCGGGGCTAGCGGATCTCACGCAGTTCGACGCGCCGCCGCTCGCCGGCGTACTCGCCGAGCAGCTGCTCGCGAAGGCGCCGCACCTCGACCGCGTCTACTTCGGCAACAGCGGCACCGAGGCGGTCGAGACCGCGCTCAAGTTCGCCCGCTTCGCCACCGGCCGGCCACGCATTGTCTACTGCGACCACGCGTTCCACGGGCTGACCACCGGCTCGCTGTCGGTCAACGGTGCCGAGGAGTTCCGCAAGGGCTTCGCGCCGTTGCTGCCGGACACCGCCGTCCCGTTCGGCGACCTGGCCGCGTTGGAACGCGAGTTGCGGCGCGGCGACGTGGCCGCGTTCCTCGTCGAACCGATCCAGGGCAAGGGCGTCGCGATATCGCCGCCCGGGTTCCTTGCCGCCGCGCATGACTTGCTGCGCCGTCACAAGGCATTGCTCATCGCAGACGAGGTGCAGTGCGGCATGGGCCGTACCGGCGACTTCTTCGCCTACCAGCACGACGGCGTCGAGCCGGACATTGTCGCGGTGGCGAAGGCGCTGTCCGGTGGGTACGTGCCGGTTGGCGCGACACTGGCGCGCAACAGTGTGTTCGAGAAGGTCTACTCGTCGATCGACCGCGTGCTCGTGCACGACTCGACGTTCGGCTCGAACGCGCAAGCGATGGCGGCGGGTCTCGCCACCATGTACGTCTTCGAGCACGATGACGTGGTCGGCAACGCACGTCGGGTCGGCGATCTGTTGCAGTCCCGCCTCGCCGCGCTTGTCGACAAGTACGAGATGCTCTCCGAGGTACGCGGCCGTGGCCTGATGATCGGCCTGGAGTTCAACCGGCCGTCGTCATGGCGACTTCGCCCGCAGTGGACCGCGCTGCAATCCGCGCGCAAGGGGCTGTTCGCGCAGACCGTGGTGCACGGTCTGTTCCACAAGCACCGCATCCTCACCCAGGTGTCCGGCGACCACACCGAGGTCATCAAGCTCATCCCGCCGCTGGTCATCGGCGAGGCCGAGGTGGACCGCTTCGTGGACGCGTTCGTGGATGTCATGGACGAGGCACACAGCGGCGGCGGGCTGATCTGGGACTTCGGCCGCACGCTCATCAAGCAGGCCGTCGCGCGCTGACCTCGGCGTACCACCGCTGTTCGGCTCTCGTCGGCTGACCGGCAGCATGGTATGCAATACGCATGCAATCGCGGCGGCCACAGTGGCGGAGACGGACATGACGCCCTCGAACGAGGTCCGATGGAGTCTGAAGACCCCGCAGCGCGGCTGGGGTTATCAGGACACCCTCGCGTTGTGGCGACTCGGCGAGGAACTCGACTTCTATGCCGTCTACCTCAACGACCACCTGTACGGCGACGCGCTCGAAACGTGGACGACGCTCGCCTCGATGTTCTCGCTGACGACCCGGATCCGCGGCGGCACGATGGTGACGTCGAATTCTTTCCGCCACCCGACGATCCTCGCGAAGATGGCGACGACCGTGGACATCATCGGCAACGGACGACTGATCCTCGGACTTGGCGCGGGCAACGAGGCGGTCGAGTACGAAACGTACGGGATGCGCTTCCCGCCGCCCCGCGAACGCGTCGAGCGCCTCGAGGAGGCCTGCCACCTGCTGAAGGCGGCGTGGTCCGGCGAGCCTACGACGTGGCACGGTCGGTACTACGGGCTGACCGGCGCCACGTTCGCACCGCGTCCGGTCCAGCGTCCGCACCCGCGTCTGATCCTCGGCGTGAAGGGAGACCGGGCGCTGGCCGTCGCGGTACGCCATGCCGACGAGTGGAACTGGAACCGGAGCCAATCGGACACCCCGGAGTTTCTCGCGCGGATGGATCGCCTTGACGAGCTGTGCGAGGCGGCCGGCCGCGACCCGGCGTCGTTGCCGCGAGGCTTCGGTTTCCGTCGGCTGCGCGCGCAGCTGGACGCCGGCCGCGAGACGCTCGCGGAGGTGGTGGCGACGACGCAGCGCTGCATCCGGCGCGGTGCGAGCCAGATCGTTCTCATGCTCGGTGAGGCGGATCAGTTCCGCGACGAGGTGGACTTCTATCGACGTACGTTCATCCCGGCGGTGATGGACGGGCTGTGAGCCGTCCTTGACGCTCGGATCACGCACGTGTCGCGGACTCGATCGATCGCGGCTGTGCTTGGTATCATTCCGCAGCTCACATCCTGCTATCCGGCGGCAGCGGTCGCCCGTTGACGAAGCTTCGATGCGTCGTGAACGCGGCACGCAACGTAAGTTGGCGCAGGTTGCGGCGCATGAACGCGGACGTACGGAGGTCGTATTGTGGCTGACAGTCGGATGAGAGGTCGTGTGAAGGGACTGATCGCCGGACAGTCCACCGACGGTGTGATGGTGGACGGGCCGCCCGACCCAATGGATCCGGACGCGCAGCGTCAAGCGCTCCAGGTCCTGGTGCTGGCACAGCGTACGGCCGACGAGCACGTCGCCGCGGCGCAGCACCAGGCCGGCTCGATCCGCAACGACGCACGCGCCGCCGCGGAACAGATCGCTCGGGACGCCGCCCAGCATGCCGACAACGCACGCCAGGAGGCCGGTAAGGCGCTGGGCGAGGCTCGCGGCAAGGCCGAGCAAATTGTCCGGGATGCCCAGGCACACGCCGCCGGACTGCGCCGCGACGCGGACAAGTCGCTGAACGATGCGCGTGCCGGAGCAGCGGAAATCGTCAAGGACGCCCAGGCGACCGCGGCCGGCCTCGAACGCGAGGCGCAGCAGCGCTACGACGACGTGGTCGGCAGCCTGGCCACCAAGCGTGCCGCGTTGCAGGAACAGATCGAGGCGCTGCAGCAGTTCGACCGTGAGTACCGCTCGCGTCTGCGTACGTTCATGCAGGGTCAACTTCGGGCGCTTGGCTCAGACGAGCCGATGTTGAACGCCGACCTGCCGTCGCAGGCCACCGCGCCGATCAACGGCGGTCAGCCGGCGGCCGCCGGAGACTAGCGCCGCCGGCTCCCGCAACAGCGCCGCCCGACGCCGCGACATCACACGCGTGTCCCTTGGGCTCGGGTAGTACCGTGTCCGCAGCAAGCAGCGCGACGCGATGTCTGGGAGCGACGATGGGTGTTCCGCCCGAGCCGGTGGCCGAGTTCGTCGCCGCATTGCGCGAGGCGCGCACGACATTCGACACGTGTCGCGAACGCGTTGCCGCCGCCACAGTGCATGACGACGCCTTCGGGAAGTTGTTCGAGGCTCACGCCGTACACGAGGCTTATCACCAACGCCTGCCCGAGATGGCGCGCGACTTCGCCGCGGCGGGTGAGGTGGTCGATCATTTCGTCGCCGGTTTGGAGGGCGGCCACGCGATCGGACAGGTCACGGTGCCGGCGCAATCCAACGGTGCCTCGTCGTGAGCCCGACCACGACGCTGCTTACCGGACTCGCGGTCTTGCTTGTCGTCGGTCTGTCGTGGGCGGGCGGCATCCTTTACCTGCGGCGCAAGAGGCTGAGCCTGCTCGCCGCGCCGACCGCCGCGACCGGCGCCGCGCTCGTGCACACCGACGACCAAGTGCGCACGATCGAGGACTGGCTGGCCCGCGCCGCTGCGCTGCCGGACGGGGAGGAGCCGCACGCCGACGTCGAGGGTGAGCGCGATCAGAGCAAGTTGCACGAGTTGGCCGCCAAGCACTTCCCGCAGCTCGACGAGCCGCATCCGCACTTGCATTTGATCGGCATCACCGGTGTGGAAAAGCGGCTCGTCACGTGGCTCTGCGGGCACACCGGGCTGCCGAACCCGTTCGACGCGCTGGAGCGCATCACTGGCGACCCCGACGAGATCCGCCGGGCGAGCGAGGCCTGGTCGGACACGCACGACGACGTCGTCGCGCTCATCGACCGGCTGTGCGTCGCGACCGCGCAGTTGCACGAGGACTGGGCCGACGACCCGCAGTCCGAGAAGTTCTTCGCGATCCTCGCCGACTACCTCTCCGAACTCGACGCGCTCGCGTCCGACGTGGCGACCACGAAGGACGCGCTGCGCGGGTTGCAGGCCGAAGCAGCGCTCGCCGAGGGCACGGTGGTCGCGCTCATCAATCTGCTGATCGGTTCTTTAGGCGGGTACGTCGCCGAGGCCGTACTCACCGCCGGCACCATGACCCCGGCCGTGGCGGCGCAGGCGCAACTCGAGCTGACCTGGGTGTTGAAGCAGATCGCTCGCGCGTTGAGCAAGCTGCCCTCGCTCTACGCGAACACGCGTCGCATTCTGGAGAGCGTGATCGGGTTCAAGGGATTGGATCAGATGCGCGAGCGGTTCCAGATCGGCGAGGTCACGAAGATCGAGCAGTCGCTCGACTCGGCGGTGTGATGGGTTCTCGTCTTGTTCGCGCCGCGGCGCGGTGCCCGAACGTGCGGCGCTGATGGATACGACGTGGGACGGGCTGCCGATCGCGCCGGACTGGCCGCGCGGCGCGACGGTTGTCGTACGCCGTGCCGACGGTGCTGTCCTGCTGTTGCACCGGGCGCATCACGGCGCGGACTATGCGGGTCCGTGGGGCTGGACGGCACCGTCCGGGTCGCGGCAACCAGGCGAGGCGATCCTGCCGGGCGCGATCCGGGAGCTCGCCGAGGAGGCCGGTCTGCACGGCATCAACCTCGAGCCGGTTGACTTGACAGGTTCATGGGCCCTGTTCGTGGCGTCCGCGCCACTTGACGCCCCGGTCGCGTTGGGCGACGTCGAGCACGATCGGTTTGAGTGGGTACGGCCGGGTGACGCCTACGACCGCGTCAAGCCCCGTTTCACCGCGGATGGCCTGCGGCGGGCGCTCGCGGTGCTGTCTTCTCGGATCTCGTTCGCGGCGTTGGAGCGCGCGGATCTGGCCGACGTCGTGACGTGGCAAAACGCGTCGCATGTGCGGCCGTGGTGGCCGGACGCGGTCGAGGGTTTGGCCGCGGCCGAGGCGAAGTACGGGCCGCGCATCGACGGCGCTTCGCCGACGACGGTTGACGTGATCTCGCTTGCCGACCGGTCGATCGGGTTCATCGAGTGCACGCCCCTCGCCGCCGACGAGGAATATCACGACGTCGCGCAGTGGGCGACCGACGGGGGAGCAGACGCCGTTTCGATCGACTACGCGATCGGTGACGCGTCGGTGGTCGGGCACGGTGTGGGTACGCGCGTCATCTGGCACTACATCCGCGAGGTCGTGTTGGCGCGATATCCGGGTACGCGCTACTTGGTCGCCGATCCGAGCGTCGCGAACGTCGCGTCGATTCGGGCCTGTGAGAAGGCCGGCTTCCGGCGGGCGCACGACTTCGAGTCTGAGCCTGACGGCGGGCGATTCGCGCTTTGTGTGTTCGACCGCGCTCGAGTTCTGGGCGACCTGGCATAGCGCGCGGACGTCCTATGTCTCTGCTCACCTCAATGTCAGCAGAGGCAGCTTTGCTTACATCAATGTGAGCAGAGGCAGCTTTGCTCGCCTCAATGTGAGCAGAGGCGGCTCTGCTTACATCAATGTGAGCAGAGAAATAGCGTGCGCGCCGGGTTAGCTCAAGCCGACGCGTATCGGCGCCGCCGAACGTTGAACGGGCAGCTCACCGACACTTGCGCCGGGAGGCTTTACGGCGAGGTCTGTGCCAACGGCGGGACGTCGCACACCTGCTCGGCAGCCGACCGTTCCCATGATTCGTTCGGCTGGGAGTTTGGTTCGATCGTCGTCGTGGTCGTGCCGCCGCCGGTGACCTTCACAATCACCGGCACTGGACCGGTTACCGACATCGCCTGATCACAATCGGTTATGACGTAAGTCAGCGTGACGGTGATCGCCTTACCGGGCGCAAGTATTACGGCCTCGGGCAGCGCGGACACGAAATCCATGCCGGGCTGCGAGCGAAGATCAATCTTCACGACGTCGACGGACACGCCGCCGACGTTCATGACGTCAAAAGTGACTTTGACCATCCCGGTGGTCGGGTCCGCGGTCGTGTCGGTGGGACCGACGGGGGCCAGGTATACGTCCGACGGGGCCTCGGTGACCATGGGTGGCTTGATTGTGTCCGGTTGACACGCCACCCCGCCCAGGAGCGCTGCTGCGACCGTGACTGTTGACGGCCACCGCCGCGCCCGGCGGCGTCCGTCGGGTGGCACGTGCGACCTGAACTGTGTCGGCTCGGTCATCGGCCGCCTCCGGTGGCCGGCGGCGCAGTGGGGACCGGCGGAGGCCGGCCCGAAGACCGGCCCGCAAGGTACAGCTGCACGCCGCACAACAGAATGACGGCGCACAGTGCAACGAAGGCGATGATCCCGGCGTTGCGTTTCATCGCTGAGACGCCCCTCCACGACTCGGTGTCGTCATCTTCCCGGCGACGCGAGTCACGTGCGTCGCCGATACATGTCAAATGCACAACGAAGGCACTGGATGAGGCCGCGATCTCATCCATCGACGCGCATCGTGATGTGCTCAATGTACCGGCCGCGGTCTCGCGACGCCGTCTCGGCGTGTCCACAGCCAATTCCGAGCAACTGTCGGATCAAGCGTTGACAATCGCGAACGTACGGCGTATCTCAGGCAAACACCGTTCGGTGGCCGGTGGTGCACCCGGCCGGCGGGCGACCTAACGAACTTGAAGCGATGGGAACTTTGCCATGGCCCACCCACACGTAGTTGTTACGCCGTCCGGTCAGGACGCGAGGACCGTCACACATCTTCGGCTGGGCGTGGGCATCATCGCCAGCGCACTGCCGTTCGTCGTGCTCTTCGGGAACATGCTGTTCCAGCTGAAGTTCATTTGGCTGGGCTCGATCAGCGGCTCGTACTACACGCAGATGCGCGGCGTGTTCGTCGGCAGTCTCTGCGCGGTCGGGGTGTTCCTGATCGCGTACCGCTACGACAAACTGGACAACATCGCGAGCACGATCGGCGGCTTCCTCGCCATCACCGTGGCGCTGTTCCCGACACCGCCGGATACCAAGACCGGGCACGTCACGCGTACCCAGGTGAACATCGGCTTCGTACACTTCACCGCCGCCACGGGCCTGTTCCTCGTGCTGGCGTTCTTCTGTCTCTGGGTCTTCACGCGTTCAGCGCCGGTCGCGCCGGGTGAGCCGCCGCCACCGCCGCCCACGGCACAGAAGAAGGCGCGGAACATCGTTTACCGTACGACCGGCGTGGTGATCCTGCTCGCCGTCATCCTTGCCGGACTGATCGGGCTCGTCTTCACGCGTGCCGTCAAAGAATCGTGGAACACGCTGTTCTGGTGCGAGACCGTGGCGCTGCTGGCATTCGCCATCTCGTGGCTCACCAAGGGCGGCGCGTTCCCGTGGTGGAACGACCCGACGCCTGCGACCGTCGCGCCGTCGCAGCGTGAGAAGCCGCTCGACCCGAGCTTCACCGGATAACCCGCGCCTGGCGCGGCGGCGGCGGCGCGGATCAGGTCAACACCAGCCACTGTCCGCCGTCGATGAGTTCGCGTGCCGCGTCGAGATGTCCGGCGTGGCACGCGGTTTCGGTGATCACGTGCAGCAGGATCTCGCGGTGGCTTGCCAGGCGCCAGTCGCCGAACGCATCCGGCCACCACTTCGGCTCGACGTCGGCCGGTGTCGAGCGGATGACCTCGTTGGCGAGAGCGATCTGGTTGTCGTACACGTCAAGGATGTCCTGAGCCGGCGTGCCCGGCGCGACCTGCCACGCATCGGCGATCGTGGCGAGTTCGTCGATCGCGGCCTGATCGCCGGCGAGGGCGGCTCGGAACCAGAACAGCTCGACGTCGAGCGCAAGGTGGTTGACGAGGCCGAGGCTCGTCCAGCCGGACGGCAGTGCGGGGCGTTGCAGGTCGGCGTCGGCCAGGTTCCGCACGACCTCGCGGATGTGCTGGCGCTGGTTGTCGAGGGCGGCGAGCAGCGTCGTGATCTCGATGTCGGGGGCGGACGGCATCTGCTAACTCCTATGCGTTATCGGCGTCGTTAGAGGCGGCTTCGTCGGCACGATCGAGCAGCGCGCGGCGTTCGGCGTCGCTGTGCGCGATCGCGGCCGCGTCGCGGAACAACTCGACGGCGCGTTCGCGGTCGCCGCGCCGGTCGGTGAGGTCGGCCTCGACAGCGATCGTGTGCGGGTAGTCGTCGAGCGCTCCGCCGGCGCGTGCCTCGGCGAGGAGCGCCAGACCAATGTCCGGTCCGTACGCGTAGCCATGCGCCACGGCACGGTTCAGCTGTACGACGGGCGTGGGCTGCAGGCGTACCAGTTCGTCGTAGTAACCGGCGATCCGCGACCAGTTGGTGGCGTCCGCGGCGGCCGCCGTGGCGTGGCAGGCGGCGATGTGGGCCTGCAACGCATACGGGCCGTCGGCCGGCGTGCGGTTGAGGATCGTGACCGCTTCGTCGATCGCGGCGTGATCCCAGCGCGAGCGATCCTGCTTGTCCAGCGTGAGCAGGTTGCCGTCGTCGTCGCGGCGTGCGCGACGACGCGAGTGCTGGAACAGGAACAGCGCGAGCAAGGCTGACACCTCAGGCTCATCGGGCATGAGCTGTTCGAGCAGCCGCGCAAGCCGAATCGCCTCGTCCGCGAACGCCGGCTCGCCGTCGGCGTTGTAGCCGCGGGTGAAAAGCAGATACAGCACCGCGAGCACGCCGGGCAGCCGCTCGGTGAGTTCGGCGCCGTGCGGCACGCGGTAGGGGATCCGGGCCTGCTCGATCTTCGCCTTCGCGCGGGTCAGCCGTCGCGTCATCGTCGACTCGGTGACGAGCAACGCGCGCGCGATGTCGACCGTCGCGACGGCGCAGATCGTGCGCAGCGTGAGCGCCACGCGCGCCTCCAGCGACAAGGCCGGGTGGCAGCAGGTAAAGATGAGGCGGAGTCGATCGTCCACGACCTCCTCCTGTCCTGTGCTCGGCGCTTTGTCGGATGTGGTCTCGGCCGCTTCGGTCAGCGCGAGCACGGCCAGCTCGCGCAGCTTCGTTCGCTCCACGGACGCGCGGCGCAGGACGTCGATCGCGCGGTTGCGCGCCGTCGTCATGAGCCAACCGCCGGGATTCGTGGGTACGCCATCGCGCGGCCACCGTTGCACCGCGGCGGCCAAAGCGTCTTGGGCGCAGTCTTCGGCCAGGGTCCAGTCGCCGGTGACGCGGATCAGGGTCGCGACAATCCGCGGGT
>DATFRR010000055.1:0-28124 GCA_035263025.1 Micromonosporaceae bacterium | reverse complement strand
CGGCGAGGCTAAGATCAACTTCTTGGGTTTCTCATACGGAACCCTGCTCGGCGCCGTATACGCCGAGTTGTTCCCGACCCACATCCGCGCAATGGTGCTCGACGGAGCGATCGATCCGCTGCAGAGCCTCACCGCTCGATCGGAGAGCCAGGCGGTCGGCTTCAGCCGCGCCTTCAACGACTTCGTGACGTGGTGCAAAGCGACGGCGAATCAGTGTCCGATCTCCAGCGATCCGAAGGGCGCCGTGGTGAACGCGATCAACGCGGCGCGTACCCACCAGCTCACGTACACCGACGGCCGCAAGGTGACCAGCGGCTGGGTGTATCTCGCGGTGATTCAGGCCATGTACCTGAAGGCGTTCTGGCCGATCCTCGGGCAGTCGATCGCGCTGCTCGGGAACGGCAACGCGATCGGCATCATGCACCTCGCGGACGAGTACGCGGAGCGCAGCCCGAACGGCCAGTACTCCAACCTGCTGGACGCGAACCTCGCGGTGAACTGCGCCGACTTCGCCTCCGAGCCGAGCATCAGCCAGATCCGGACGCTGCAGTCCCAGTGGCGCACGAAGTACCCGTTGTTCGGTGCGCCGGCCGCCCTCGGGTTGCTGAGTTGCGCCAAGGGCGAATGGCCAGGCGGAGACGACCCGTACCCGGTCGGGCCGGCCAAGGGCGCGCCGCCGATCCTCGTGGTGGGTACCAAGAACGACCCGGCGACGCCCTACGAGGGGACCGCCAAGCTCGCGAACATGCTCGGCGTCGGCGAGGTGCTCACGTGGGACGGCGACGGCCACACGGCCTACCCACAAACGGCGTGCATCACGAGCGCCGTTGACAACTATCTGCTGGCCCTCAAGATGCCGCCGACGAACACCGTGTGCCCCGCGTCGTAGCCGCGGGCGCGCGAGCGACGCAGCCGCCGCCGGTCGCGCGAGCGACGCAGCCGCCGCCGGTCGCGCGAGCGGCGCGGGCCGCATCCGGTTGCTAGTGGCGCGGTCCGCGGTCGGTCGCGCCTCCGCGCGATCAGGTCGTCGTGGGACGTGCCCGGCTCGGCTGCACGCGCATCGGTTCGCCCGGCATCTTCGGGTATTCCGGCGGGTAGGGCATGTCGCCCAGTCCGGCGCGCTCGTCCCGCTCGACCCACTCGAGCAACGGTGCGAGGTCGTGCGCGATGTCGTCGATCGTGGCGTGCGGGTCGCCGACCTTCGCGATCCGCGCCGCCACGGTCACAAGGTCGAAGTCGTTCGGCTCGACGTCGGGCAGCTCGTCCCAGGTGACCGGCGTCGACGCGGTGGCGCGGTGGTTGGCACGCAGCGAGTAAGCACACGCGATCGTCCGGTCGCGGCACATCTGGTTGAAGTCGAGGAACACCTTCTCGCCGCGCTCCTCCTTCCACCAACTCGTGGTCGCGAGCTCCGGACGCCGCCGCTCGACCTCCCGAGCGAGCGCGATCACGGCACGGCGCGCCTGGACGAACGTCCACTCCGGACGGATGCGGACGTAGACGTGGACGCCGCGGCCGCCGGACGTCTTCGGGTAGCCCACGTATCCGAGGTCCGACAGCACCTCACGAACCGTGCCGGCAACCGTCACCGCATCGGTGAAGTCGGTGCCCGGCTGAGGATCGAGGTCGATCCGGAGCTCGTCCGGGTTGTCCGCGTCCGTGGCACGGACCGGCCAGGCGTGGAAGACGATGGTGCCTAGCTGCGCCGCCCAGGCAACGTGTGCCAGGTCGGCCGGGCAGAGCTCATCTGCCGGCCGGCCGCTCGGGAACGTGATCCGCGCCGTCTGCACCCACGGCGGCACGCCCCGCGTCGGGATGCGCTTCTGGAAGAACGCCTCGCCGTCTAATCCCTCGGGAAAGCGTTGCAGCGTGGTCGGGCGGTTGCCGAGCGCACGCATGATGCCGTCGCCGACCGCGACGTAATAATCGAAGACGTTGCGCTTGGTGAAGCCTCGTTCGGCGAAGTAGATCTTGTCGGGGCTGGTCAGCCGCACCGGACGACCGGCGACCTCGACCTCCACCGCGTCGCTCGCCTTGGCCATGCCCGGACTCTATGCCACGCCGCCGACGGCCGCCTTGCTCGACGGCAGGGCCCGGTCGGCCGACCTCGCGCCGTTCGCAATCGGTAATCGTCGCCCGCGCCGCGACGCCGTACGTTTGGGGCATGACCGACTACGTACGCGCTACCGACGCCCTGCCGACGACCGACGCCGAGTGGCGGACCCGGCTTTCCCCGGCGGAATACCGCGTGCTGCGCGAAGCGGGCACGGAGCCGGCATTCACCGGCGAGTACGTCGAGACCAAGACAAAGGGCACGTATCACTGCCGGGCCTGCGGTGCGAAGCTGTTCGACAGCGCGACGAAGTTCGACTCGCACTGCGGCTGGCCGTCGTTCGACCAGGCGATCCCGGGTGCGATCCGCTACCTCGAGGACCGTACGTTCGGCATGGTGCGGATCGAAGTACGCTGCGCAAACTGCGACTCGCACCTCGGCCACCGCTTCGACGGCGAGCACTACACGCCGCGCAACGCGCGCTACTGCATCAACTCGATCAGCCTGCGCCTGACCCCGTCCGCCGGCGATGCAGCACCGTCCACCGACGAAGCACCCTGACCGACGCAGCACTGCGCCGCTAGGCCGCACCCTCCGGCAGCGGGATCTCCAGGAAGGTCAGCCCGCGCAAGTCCAGGAACATCCGATCCGGCGCCGCGACGATGCGCATGACGACGCTGTCACACGCGACGCACCGAGCCACCGCGCCGGCCGCACGCGCGTAAACCCGTGCGGTGCCGATCGCGTCAACGTTGCCGCACCCGGCGCACCGGCCCATCGCGGCCGTGACGTCGACCGCGAACACCTCGCGCAGCGTGCCGCCGAGCGCATTACCGTCCACAAACGCGCCATCCACAAACGCGCCGTCCAAGAATGCGTCTGCCATCGTCATCCTCCGGTGGGTCCGAAGCGTTCGGTACGGATGCGGTGCGGCTCGTGCCCCGCGTCCACGAGCAGATCGGCGACCGTCTCGACGAAGCCCGTCGGCCCGCAGACGAACACGTCCGGTTCCAGCGAAGCTGGCCAGCCGTCGGACACCAACCGGGCGCCGTCGATCCGGCCGACTACACCGGGCCAGCCATCGGGCGCCGTGCGCGTATACGCCCACGCGACATCGAGCCCACGGTCGTCACGCACCCGTTGGCGCAACTCGTCGGCGTAGAGCGCGTCCTGTGGAGTACGCACGGAGTAGAGCAGCCGGAACGGAATGCGGCTGCCGCCCTCCGCCCGGGCGCGCACCATCGACATCAGCGGTACGACGCCGGAGCCGCCGCCGACGAGCAGCACCGGCGCGCCGCGTTCGGCCGACGGCGACCACACGAAATAACCACCGATCGGGCCACGAAGCTCGATCTGGTCGCCGGGCTGGGCGACGTCGACCAGGTACGGCGACACCTCACCGTCCTCGACGCGTTGCACAGTGATCTCGAGTCGGCCGTCGGCCGGCGCTGACGCGATCGAGTAGCTGCGCTGCGCGGAGTAGCCATCCTCGGCGGTGAGCTTCACGTCGACATGCTGGCCGGCCGCGTGCGCTGGCCACTCGGGCACGTCCATCACGAGCGTGACCGCGCTCGGCGACTCCCGACGTACCGCCGCCACGGTGGCGGCCTGCCAGATCAGTCGCCCCAATACCGCTGCTCGCGCCACGGGTCTCCGTAGTTGTGATAGCCGGCTGTCTCCCAGAAGCCGGGCTGGTCGTCGTGCGTCAACTCGATCGCGCGCACCCACTTCGCGCTCTTCCAGAGGTAGAGGTGCGGCACGAGCAGCCGCGCCGGCCCGCCGTGCTCCGGCTCGAGCGGCTCACCGGCGTACTCGTACGCAATCCACGCCTGCCCGTCCAGCAGATCGGCCACCGGCAGGTTCGTGGTGTAGCCGCCGTAGGAGTGCACCAGCGCATAGTCGGCCGCGCTCTCCACGTTCGCGAACAGCGTGTCCAGTGCCACGCCGCGCCACCCGGTGCCGAGCTTCGACCACTTCGTCACGCAATGCAGGTCGACGGTGAACTCTTCGCTCGGCAACATGTGCAGCTGCGACCACGACCATTCGTGCCGCCGCCCAATGTCGGTGACGATCGAGAATTGCCACTTGTCGGTGTCCACCCGTGGCGTCGGCCCGGCGGACAGCACCGGAAAGTCCTCGGTCAGATACTGGCCGGGCGGCAGCGCGGTGTCTTGCCGGCCGCGCCCGGAGAAGCCTCGATTGATGACCGCCATGCGAACCCCCTGCGGCGCTGGGCGTTCGGCCAGATTATCAGCGGCGACCCGAGGTCAGTGCGGGGTCCGATCAATCGGTGCCGGGTCGGATCAATCCTGGGCGCGTCGCCGCCAGAAGCGCCACCCGGATCGTGCGGTCTGATCATCATTCCGCCTCGCGGCATCGCTACGCTTCGGCGGTGGGCCGCCGGCTTTCTGCACGGGTACGACGGGAGCCGGCGCCGGTGTGCGGGCGCTGCGCCAGGCTCGTACCACCGCGTCGGCGTCCAGTGGGTTGACCGCGACGGGTGGGCCGTCCACTGGGCCGCGGCGGGCCAGCATGATGCGGTCGTTCAGCTCGGACACCACACCGCGCACGACTGCCTCGCTGTGCTTGCGCGCGAGCACCTTCGGCAGGTCCTCGACCTCCTTGCGGAGCGCGAGGGCGGGTGGCAACGCGGCGGCCAGCCCGTCGCCGGCCAGGCTCTCG
The DNA here is from genome assembly GCA_035263025.1 of Micromonosporaceae bacterium. GTDB lineage: Bacteria > Actinomycetota > Actinomycetes > Mycobacteriales > Micromonosporaceae > DASQPR01. The sequence goes on along the minus strand of DATFRR010000055.1, from coordinate 23,389 downwards.
CGTCGGATCAGTCCCTTGATCCACCACTCTTCGTCCAACTGTTCACCGCGGTTCGGCAGCGGCTTGCCCGACCCCGGCAGATCGTCGAATTCGCCGCGCTCGGCGGCCTCGCGGAGCTGGCGGTCGATGCGCGTCTCGTACCAACTCGACATGACGGCCCCCGTTCCGCGAGGTGGACTGTCGAGGATACCTGGGGCACGGACATCGGCTCGGGCGCGGCCGGTCAGTCGAACTGGATCTCCAGGGCGGCAACCTCTCCGTCGCGCCACTGCAGCGCCATCGTGCCGTCGCCGCCGTGATCCCACGAGAACCGCACGCGTGCCGCGTCCTGGCCGATCGCCTCGATGTCGACCACCGTCATGGTGTCGTCGGGCGGCTGTGCCGCGTACGCCGCCGCGATCGCGGCCCGCCCCTCGTAGGGGCCGAGCGGCGCGTTGGCGAAGCGCATCACCGCGTCGGGCGCGAAGGTGGCGACGAACAACGACCACTCGCCGGCGGCCACCGACGCGTTGAACAGCGCGGTGTGCTCGTCGACGGCCCGCTGCAGGTCTTCCATCGCAGACGTCCTCCCGAGCCGGCGCGGATCAGGTCAGGCGATCGTACGACGGCAGGCGATATGTCGCACCGCGACGAATCCGGGTGCCGAACCGTACGACGAGAGTCCCGGTGCCGAACCGTTCCTCGAGTTCCGTGTGCCCGCCTGAAAACGGTGTGCCGCCTCGCCCGCCGCCCGAGTAGCATTCCCGGGCCGCCGCCGCCCTAAGGAGTCGCAGGTTGACCGAGTCGAGATCCGGGGCCGACGATGGCTGAGCGCCGCCGACTAGTGGCCGACATGCGCCCGCTACGCGAGTCACCAGCGTTCCGTCGACTGTGGATCGGCTCCGGCCTGTCCCAGATCGGCAGCCAGATGACGGTGTTCGCGGTCGTGTTACAGGTCTTCACGATCACCCACTCGTCGCTCGCGGTCGGCGCCGTCGGTCTGGCCACCGCCCTACCAGCAATCGCCTTCGGCATGGTCGGCGGCTCGATCGCGGACGCCGTTGACCGGCGTCGGCTGGTGCTGTCCATGACGTCGTTGCAGGCCGTCATCTCGGCTGTCTTCGCCACCCAGGCGTTCCTTGGCGTTGACCAGATCTGGCTGCTTTACGTTCTCGTGGCGGTCTCCGGCGTCGTCTCGTCGGTGAACGTACCGGCCCGGCGTACATTCCTCGGCCGCTTGCTGCCGGCCGACCGCGTCCCGGCCGGCGCCGCGCTCAACATGCTCGCCATGCACGCGTCCATCACGGTCGGACCCGCGCTGGCCGGCGTGATCGCCGGCGCGTGGGGGCTCAAGGTGTGTTATCTCGTCGACGCGGTGAGCTTCAGTGCCGCGCTCTGGGGCGTCGGACGCCTGCCGGCGATGCCGCCGGAACCGGGGACCGCGCGTCCCGGCGCGCGTGCCGTGCTGGACGGACTTCGGTTCATCGCAAGCACCCGCGTGCTGGTGGGAGCGCTGCTCGCCGACATGAGCGCGACCGTCCTCGCGATGCCGATCGCGCTGTTCCCGGCGATCAACGCCGACCACTTCGGTGGTTCGCCGCGCACGCTCGGCCTGTTCACCACGTCGCTCGCGGTCGGCGGCATCATCGGATCAACGCTGTCCGGCCCGGTCGGCCGCGTCTCGCGCCAAGGCCTCGCGATGTTGGTGGCGGGCGGCGTGTGGGGACTCGCGCTGGTCGGATTCGGGCTGGCACACGTGCTGTGGCTCGTGCTCGGCGCGCTCGTCGTGGCGGGCGTCGCCGACGTGACGGCCGTCGTGTTCCGCACCACGCTGGTGCAGGTGGCCACCCCGGACCGGTACCGCGGACGGGTGAGCGCCGCTGAATACGTGGTCGGCATGGGCTTTCCGCAACTCGGCAACTTCCGCGCCGGCGCGATCGCGTCCGCGACGTCGCCCGGCGTGAGCGCCGTGTCGGGCGGGCTGGCCGCCGTGGTCGGCGCCGGACTGATCGGCCTCGCGCTGCCGGCGTTCGTCCGCTATCGGGCACCGGTGTCAGCCGACGCTGTGCCGACCAATGTCAACAAGGACACCGAGGTCATCGATGCGGAGGCGCTCGCGGTAGACCGAATGCTCGATGAGGAGACCACGGCGACCGGCTAGCCGGTGCGCCAAGCCCTGCGCTCGCTACCCGACTTCCGCGCGCAGCCGCGCGCCAGGCCCGGGTGCCATCTCGAGACGCGTACGGTCGTCGAGCCGGTGGCCCGCATCGCAGACGGTCGCGAGCCGCACCGCGGCACCGCACTCCGGATGGATGAGCGTCATCGGTACGCCGTCGTCGGCGCGGTACTTGTCGCCCCACGCGATCAGCGCCAGCATCACCGGACGAAGATCGCGGCCGGCTTCGGTCAGCCGGTACTCATAGCGGGTGCGATGACCAGGATCCTGATATGGCACGCGCACGATGACGCCGTCGTCGACGAGCGCGGTCAGGCGGCGCGTCAGCACGTCGCGCGCGACTCCGATATGGCGGCTGATGTCGTCGAAACGGCGTACGCCATTGAAGATCTCGCGGAGCACGAGAAGCGTCCACCGGTCGCCGAGGACGCCGAGAGCCCGGCCTGCCGAGCACGCCTCGCCGTCGTAGTCCAGCCATCGCATGACGCACATCATACCCATCTAGGTTGTGTAGCCAAACTCAGCTCCTCTAGTCTGAGTTGTCGCGACAGACGCAGCGAGATCAGCGAGTGACCAGGGAGGTCATCGTGCAGATCCGAGCGTGGCAGTGCGGTGACGAGGTGCTCGCCGCCGCGGCAGCGCAGCACATGTCGCCAGCGAGCCTGGCCAACCGCTTCCTGGCCGGCACTGGCGGTCGGCTGCCGGCGTCCTACCTGCGACACATCGCGACCGGGCCGCGCCCGACGTGGGACGCACACGTGGCGGTCGGCGACGGACACCTGATCGGCTGGGCGGAGTACGGCCGGATTCCCGCTGACTCGCCGGTCGCCGACCTCGCCGTGATCGTCGCGGATCCGTGGCAACGGCGAGGCGTCGCGTCCGCTCTCATCCGCGCTCTGCTCCCCCGTCTCACCGCCGCCGGCGTCGACGAGCTAGGCGCGGACACACTGCCCGGAAACCGTGCCATCCACGGCCTGTTGGCGTCGCTCTTCAGTGGCCGGCAAGAGGTGTCCTACCAGGACGGCGTGGTGCACTACACGTTGCGGCTCCGCAACTCAGTCGCAGATCCGCTCGGCGACGCCGGCCCGCCCGGCACGGCCCCGCCAATCGAGCGCACTCCCCTGCTGACCGCCGTGTGACCCCGCGTCTCGGTACGTTGGGTAGGTCGAACCTGATCGGGAGGGACGCTATGGGTACCGCAGTCATGCGTGCGACGGCGACGACGACGGCGGACGTCACGAATGCTTGGTCGGCGCTGACCGACGTCGGGTCGTGGCCGCGCTGGACACCGTCGATGACGATGGTCACTCGGCTGGACGACGGGCCGCTGCGGGTGGGCAGTCGAGCCCGCGTCAAGCAGCCCGGCCTGCCCATGCTGACGTGGCAGGTGGACGAGCTTCGCGATCGCGAGGCGTTCACGTGGTCGACGTCGTCGCCAGGCGTACGTACCACCGGCGTGCACCGGCTCGCCGCGAACCCGGACGGCACCACCCAGATCACGTTGGAGATCGAGCAGCGCGGTCCGCTGGCCGGTATGGTCGGCGCGCTGTTGGGTCGGCGTACCCGCAAATACCTCGGCCTCGAAGCCGCCGGCCTGAAAGCGGCGAGCGAGGCGGGCGGCGCGTAACCACCCAGCGCGGCGTCCTAACCCGGGTATTGCCAGTTGCGGCGCTCCAGCTCCGCGAGGTCGTCGGGCTGGAGATGCCGGGTATCCACCTCGGCGACCATGTCCGCCGGCCGCACCGGCGGCGGCATCTGACCGAAACGCAGGCGACGGAACAGATCCGCCTCCTCGTCCGTCATCGGCGAGATCGCGTTCGGGTCCACCTCGTCCGGTTCCATCTCGTCCGGTGCCATGTCGTCCGGTGCCATAGGCAAATCGTGGCGTCTCCGCGCGCTAACGGCAACAGCGGTGCGGCCGTCGCAGGCCACACCGCTGTCAACATCGCCGTCAGACGGCACAAGTGCGACCTACGCGGCGTCGCGCTGCATTCGGCGGATCGCGAGTTCGGCCAGCATTGCCGCACCGTCGCCGAGCACGCTGTCGTCGAACGTCGCGCGCGGTGAATGGTTCGTGGCCGCGGTTTCCGGGTCGTCCGACTTACACGCGCCGAGGAACATGTAGGACCCGGGGACGCGATCAAGCACCCGCGAGAAGTCCTCCGAGCCGGTGATGGGCTGCTTCATCTCGCGGAACCGCTCCTCGCCGAAGACCTCCCGCCCGGTCGCCGCGACGAATTCGTACTCGTCCGGGTTGTTCGAGGTGACCGGATATTCACCGTCGTAGTGCGCGTCGACCGACAGGCCGTAGGCGGCCGCGATGTTCTCGCACAGCTCGATGGCGTATTTGGAGACCTGGTCGCGTACCTCCGGGTTGAACGTACGGATGGTCGCCTCGAACGTCGCGTCGTCCGGGATGATGTTGCGACGCGTACCGGCGTGGAACTGACCGACCGTGATGACGACCGGCTCGAACGTGTCGATGCGCCGGCTCAGCATGGTCTGCAGCGCGGTCACCATCTCGCAGGCGGCCGGCACCGGGTCGAGTGCGGCGTGCGGCCGGGAGCCGTGACCGCCGGCGCCGATCACGCGGACGAACAGCCCGTCCGACGCCGCCATCAGCGGGCCTGGGCGCGACGCGAACACGCCGCGCGGCAGCACCGACGACTGGACGTGCAGGCCGTACGCCGCGTCGACCGGCCGGCCGGCCGCCTCGAGTACGCCCTCGGCGATCATGTGACCCGCACCGTCCCAGCCTTCCTCGCCGGGCTGGAACATGAACACCACGTCGCCGGCGAGATCCGCACGGCGCGCGGCCAGCAGTTGCGCGGCGCCGACCAGCCCGGCGGTGTGGAGGTCGTGGCCGCACGCGTGCATCGCGTCCACGCCGCGCGCGGTGAACTCTTCGCCGGACGTCTCGATGACGGGCAGCGCGTCCATATCGCCGCGCAGCAACACGACTGGTCCAGGCTTGCCGCCGCGCAGCACGGCGGTGATGGACGAGAGGCCGGCACCGGTGGACACCTCCAGCGGCAGCGGCGCGAGCGCGGCGAGCACACGCTCCTGCGTCTTCGGCAGATCGAGACCGATCTCCGGGATCTGGTGCAGCTCACGACGCAACGCCGCGAGCTCGCCCTGCAGTTCAGCGGCATCCTCGCGCAGAGTCATCCGTACCTCCCATAAGCGGCCGGCACCGGCGCCGGTCGTTACCGAACGTACCGGGGTCAGGCGCCGGCCGCGAGTCCCGGCACCCTGCGAGGATCGGAGCCGTGTACAACAGCGACATGCCGAGCAGCGACATACGTATCCGAGCCGCAACCGACGAGGACTGGCCGTCACTCTGGCCGATGCTGCGCGACAACGCGAGAGCCGGCGAAACCTACACCTGGGATCCGGACGTCGACGAGGCCGCCGCCCGAGCGTTGTGGATGAAGCAGCCGCCGGGTCGCACGGTGGTTGCGGTCGGATCCGACGGTACGGTGCTCGGCAGCGCGTACCTCCGACCGAACCAGGACGGCCCCGGCGCACACGTCGCGAACGCGAGCTTCCTGGTCGAGCCGCGGCACTCGGGCCGTGGTGTTGCGCGGGCGCTGTGCGCGTACGCGTTGGATCAGGCGCGCGCGGACGGCTATCGCGCGATGCAGTTCAACGCGGTCGTCGAGACCAACGTGCGCGCGGTCGCCTTGTGGCAGGCATTCGGGTTCGAGATCCTCGCCACCGTGCCGGAAGCGTTCCGGCATCCGGTCCACGGATACGTCGGCCTACACATCATGTATCGGCGCCTCTGACTGCAACGCCCGCCCTGCGGATGTTGGCGTACGCCTGACTTAACGTCGGCTGAGAACTATCGTCGCCATCTTGAGCGACCGCCAGGACTGGACCGGGAGCCAACCTCTGCGTTCTCAGGCGACTGCTCAGACCCGACCTGTCTCGATAGCAGTGGGGGACAAATCCATGACTGGCAGTGGTACCGAAGCCATCCGCCCGTTTGAGGTGAACTTTCCAGAAGCGGACCTCGTCGACATGCGCGAGCGCATCAATGCCACCAGGTGGCCCGAAGAGGAACCGGTCGCAGACGACTCGCAGGGTGTGCCGCTCGCGACCATGCAGAGGCTCGCCCACTATTGGGCGACGGACTACGACTGGCGCAAGGTCGAGGCTCGGCTAGCGGCCCTGCCGAACTTCATCACCGAAATCGACGGCCTCGACATTCATTTCATCCACGTTCGCTCGGAGCATGAGAATGCTTTGCCGGTCATCATCACGCATGGATGGCCCGGCTCCATCATCGAGCAGCTAAAGATTATCGACCCGCTCGTCAACCCCACAGCGCATGGCGGTACGGCGGCCGACGCCTTCCATGTGGTGATCCCGTCGATGCCGGGATACGGGTTTTCCGGAAAGCCGACAACGACAGGCTGGGATCAAGCCCGGATCGCGCGTGCTTGGGCGGCGCTGATGCAGCGCCTTGGCTACCCGCTATATGTGGCGCAAGGCGGGGATTGGGGCGCGATTATCAACGACGTGATGGCCACGCAGGGACATCCGGAATTGATCGGCCTTCACACGAACCTGCCCAACGCGATTCCACCCGAAATCAACAAGGCGGCCGCGGCCGGCGGCCCACCGCCGTCGGGTCTGACGGCCGAGGAACAGCGCGCTTACGAGACGGTCGTCGACCTGTACAAGACCATTCCGACACAGTTTTTCATGGGATCGCACCCGCAAACGCTCTACGGCATCGCGGATTCACCCGTTGGTACGGCAGCCTGGTTACTCGACCACGACCCGGCTAGCTTGCGGCTCATCGAACGTGCCTTCGACGGGGAGTCGACCGGCCTTACCCGGGACGATGTGCTCGACAACGCCACGCTGTTCTGGTTGACGAACACGGCAGTCTCAGCGGCGCGTCTCTACCGGGAGGGGTTCGCCAAGACCGACTTGGGACCCAAGAACATCACCATCCCGGTCGCGCTGAGCGTCTTTCCCGACGAGGTCTACTACACGCCGCGGACCTGGGCGGAACGGGCCTATCCCAACCTCGTCTACTACAACCAGCTCGACAGGGGCGGCCACTTCGCGGCGTGGGAACAGCCGACGCTACTGGTGGATGAGATGCGCGCAGGTCTGAAGTCGTTGCGGTAATTCGCATCGTTGCGGAGTCGGGCGGGACAATCCTTCCCGCGCAACCACTCCCGGCCACGGACGTTAACGCGGTCGTGGCCACGGCCGTTAACACGGTCGTGGCCACGGCCGCTAACGCCTACACATCACCTACCGGCGCCTCTGACTGCCACGCCCGCGTGACGCCGAGCATCTCCTGCGCCTGCCGAACGAATGCGACGACCGCGTCGTGCGGCGGGTCTTGGGCGTCGCTCCCCCGCTGCCGCGCTAGGGCGGCCGCAATCACTGCGTCGTCCGAGTGTTCGCGCAGATACGACTCGCCGCCGGCGATCTTCGACACGAGCGAGCCGTCGCGCGCGAAGAGCATCGCCCGACAGGCGTTGAGGACGGCGTACTCGAACGGCGCGGACGCGAGACCCCACTCGAGCTCGGCGCGGATCGCCGCGACGAGGCGCTCGTGCGGGACAGCCGCGAACACTGTCGCGGCGGCCGGCCCGGTGACTGTGATGCCGGACCGGCGGCACACCTCGGCGAAGAGCACGAGATCCGGATCGCCCGGATGGTCGGCGCCGATCGTGACGGTGTCCGGCGCCGCGACATGCACCTCGAAGCGGCAGTCGCCGAGGTCCGCCGCGGTTCTCGCGGTGATGACGCTCGCCTCGAGACCGGTGCCTGGGCACGGGTACGCAGCCGCCAGCAATGCTTCGCCGGCCGCCGCCTGTTGGTCCGGTGCGAGCGTGTGCGCGACGACCGCGAGCACGTCGACATCGCTGCGCTCCGGACGGAACCCGCCGAGGGCGACGGATCCGTGCACGTACAAGCCGACGAAGTCATCCGCGACCACACGGCGGATCGCGGCGGCCAACCGGTTGCCGTACCCGTGAATGTCGATCATTCGCCCTGCCCATCGGACCCTGCTTTTCGGACCGGGAGCCTACCGCGCACGCCGCGGTGTCAGCGGCATGTGCGCGCCATGTCAGCGACCTCCGCCATGCTTCCGTCATGACCTACGCGATCCAGGCGCAAGGCCTCGTGAAGCGCTTCGGCAAGACGCTTGCCGTGGACGGCGTCGACCTCGCCGTCGCGCCCGGTACGGTGCTCGGCCTGCTCGGTCCGAACGGCGCCGGAAAGACCACCGTGGTACGGATGCTCGCGACGCTGCTCCGGCCGGATGCTGGCACGGCCACCGTTGGCGGCTACGACGTCCGGCACGACGCCCAACAAGTGCGCGCGATCATCGGCCTGACCGGCCAGTATGCCGCCGTCGACGAGGACCTCACCGGATTCGAGAACCTGCTGTTGATCGGTCGGCTCCTCGAGCTGCCCACCAAGCGGGCGAAGCTCCGCGCGAGCGAGCTGCTGGAGCGATTCGAGCTGGCGGATGCCGCCCGACGATCGGTGCGGACCTATTCCGGCGGCATGCGGCGGCGGCTGGACCTAGCGGCGAGCCTGGTCGCGACGCCGCGGATCCTGTTCCTGGATGAACCGACAACCGGCCTCGACCCGCGGAGTCGGGGCGAGGTGTGGGCGATGGTCCGCGCTCTCGTTGCCGACGGCGCGACCGTGCTGCTAACGACCCAGTACCTCGACGAGGCGGACCGGTTGGCGAACGAGATCGCGGTGATCGACCATGGCCGGCTCATCGCGAGCGGGACGGCGGCCGAATTGAAGGCCAAGGTCGGCGGGCAGACGCTGGACGTACGCCCGACGGACCCGGCCGACCTCGATCACGTCACGCGCATCGTCGAAGACGCGGTCGGCACCGCGCCGACGCTTGGCATCGAGGATCCGGGTCTGCTGTCGGTCGCCGTCGACGACGCCCAGGCGCTGCCGGTCGTGGTGGCCCGACTGCAGTCCGACGGCATTCCGGTCACCGAGCTCGCGCTGCGCCTCGCCAGCCTCGACGAGGTGTTCCTCGCGCTGACCGGCCACGCCGCCGACGACGCCGCTGCCGAGCGGCCCGATGTCCCGGCGCCCCGCACCATGACACCCACCGGAGCCAAGCGATGACGACCCTCTCCCCTGCCTTGCCAGCCGCCGCCCCGGCCAAGCACATGAGCCCGCTGCGTGCCGTCAAGCACGCGCGTACCCTCGCCTGGCGCGCACTGGTCCGGATCCGGCGCAACCCGGAGCAACTTCTTGACGTCACGTTGCAGCCGATCATCTTCACGACGCTGTTCGTGTTCCTGTTCGGCGGCGCGATGTCCGGCACGGATCGGCACGGGTACGTGCAGTTCGTGCTGCCCGGCATCATGGTGCAGACGTTGGTGTTCGCGAGCGTCGGCACCGGCGTTGGGTTGAACACCGACATCACGAAGGGCATCTTCGATCGGTTCCGGAGCATGCCGATCGCCCGATCCGCACCGCTGTCCGGGGCGATCGCGGGCGACATGTTCCGCTACGTCGCGTCGTTTGCCGTGCTGTTCGCGTACGGGTCGCTGCTCGGTTTCCGGGTCGAGACGAACGTCTGGTTCGCGCTGGCCGGCTTTGGACTGCTGATCGTGTTCGCGTCCGCGCTGTGCTGGGTGTGGGCGCTGCTCGGCCTGATCGTCAGGTCGCCGCAGAGCGTGCAGGGATTCGGGTTCATCGTGATGTTCCCGCTCACCTTTGGCAGCAATGTGTTCGTCCAAACCAACACGCTGTTGGGGTGGCTGCAGGCGTGGGTGAAGGTAAACCCGGTGACGGCGCTGACCGACGCGATGCGCGGACTGTATCTCGGCGGGCCGATCGCCTCGCCAGTCTGGCGGACGCTCGCGTGGGCGGCCGGCATCGCAATCGTGTTCGCACCGCTCGCGGTGCGCCGCTACCGCCGGATCGCGTGACCGCCACGCCCGTCGCGCGTCTCTGACGGCGTGTCGACCGGTCCGTCGTCGGCCACGCCTGGGGCGGCATCGATCGTGGCCGCATCGATCGTGGGGGTATCGATCGTGGGGAGCGCTGCCTGTAACGCCGCCAGCGCGGCATCGATATCGCCGACCTGGCGCCCGCGATCGCGCGCCGAATCGTAGGCCTCGTCGCCGAGCCGTTCCCGGATCGCCGCGATGATCTGAGTCGCGTCGGGGTTGCCGAGTTCCGGCGTACCACGCATGGCGTCCGCCACGCCGATCAGGAATGCCGACTCCGCCGGATCGATGTCGCTTAGCACCGAGGCGAATGCCATGGTCGCGATCACCACCACGATGTGCTCGCGCACGGTCTGCGCCAGCAATGTCGCAGCGGTTCTCCGGACGGCGGCACGGTCGCCGATCAGGTGCTGGGTGAACATCAGTCCGGCCAGCAGCCCGGCGTACGTCTCACGCGGAATCGCTCGTACGTCGACGATGCTCGCGATCGTTGCGACGTACCGGTCGCGTGCGCCGACGAGGTCGCCGCGGCGACGGGTGATTTCCGCCTCCGTACCGCCGACGCCAACGTGCAACACGTGTGAGTCGAGTCGCATCGCGGTCTCCCGGGCCCGCTCCGCATCGGCCTGCGCGCCGTCCAAGTCGCCGTCGCGCGCGCGGATGCGGCTGAGTTGCAGCATCGACTGAGCGGCAACGTCCTCGACGCCGAGCGACTCGGCAATCGACGCCGAGCGGCGCAACGCGGCGACCGCGCCCTCGGTATCGCCGCGGAGTGCACGCAACTCGCCGAGTGCGCCGCCGAGCATCGCGCGCGCCCAATCGTCGCCGACCGCCTCGAACCCGGCCAGCCCGTCGGTGAGGTCACGCTCCGCGCCGTCCGGATCTCCGGCGTACATGTAGAGGATGCCGCGCATCGTGGTCGCCATCGCTCGTACCCATGGATCCTCGTGCCCGAGCGCGATCGGCAGCACCTCCAACGCGGCGTCGCGACGCAGCGGCAGGACGCCGGCGAGCACCTGGCTCAACACCACGATCGGATCGTCCGGCGCGAGCGCGGCGGCCTCGTCCACCGCGGTGTGGCCGTACTCCTCCGGTGCGACGACCGCGACGTTCATGCCGTAGAGCGCGAGCGCTCTCGCTCGCGCGGCGGGCGGCACTGGGCCGCGCAGTTCGAGCGCCTGACCGAGCCACGTGACCGCGTCGCTGTGATAGTCGCTCATCATCCAGTACCAGCCGAGCGCGCTCGCCAATCGGATCGCGGTGACACCATCGCCGGTGTCGACCGCCCACTGCAGCGCGGCGGTCATGTTGTCGCGTTCGGCTCGGAAGTGCCGCAGGGCTCGTTGCTGACCACGGCCGCGCAGGTGGCCGTCGGCACGCTCGGCGAGGTCGGTGAAGAAATCGGCGTGCGCCTTGCGAGCCACGTCGGCGCTTCCAGAGTCGGCGAGCCGCTCGGCCGCGTACGCCCGGATCGTCTCGAGCATCCGGTAGCGGCCGTCGTCGCCGAGCACCACGAACGACTTGTCCACCAGCCCGGCCAGCGGGCCGACGCTGTCCGCGCCGCACAACTCCACGATCGTGTCGAGGCTCGCGCCGCCGGCGAACACGGCGAAGCGCATCGCGAGATCCCGCTCCGACGGGTCGAGCAGATCCCAACTCCACTCGACCACGGCGGCCAGCGTCTGATGGCGCGGCAACGCGGTGCGGCTGCCGCCGGTCAGCAGGCGGAAACGGTCGTCGAGCCGTGCCGCGATCTGGTCGACCGGCATCGTACGCAGTCGGGCACACGCCAGCTCGATGGCCAGTGGCATGCCGTCCAGCCGACGACAGATCTCGGCGACCGCGCCGAGGGTGTTCGCGTCGGTGCCGGCATCGAGCCGGAACCCGGGGCGGACGGCGGCCGCGCGATCGGCGAACAGGCGCACCGCGGCGGCCGCGGCGACCTCCGCGGGCGCGGCACCGGAGGTCGGCGTGGCAAGCGGACCGAGCGGGCTCAGCACCTCGCTCGTGATGCCCAGCGGCTCCCGACTTGTGGTCAGAATGCGTACCCCCGGACACCGCGTCAGCAACTCTTCGACGACGGCGGCGCACTCCCGGATGAGATGTTCGCAGTTGTCGAGGATCAGCAGCAGATGGCGAGTGCCCAACAGCTCGACCAGGCGTGGCAGCGGTCCGGCGGTCCGCTCTTCCAGCCGGCGTCGTTCGTGACCGTGCAACGACTCGGCGATCGCACGAAGTACGTCGTCGCCGAGCCGCACCGGCGCCAGCTCCACCAACCACGCGCCGCCGGCGAAGTCGGCACGCAAGCCGTAGGCGGCTTCCACAGCGAGCCGCGTCTTCCCGGCTCCGCCCGGGCCGACGACGGTGACCAGACGGTTGTCGCGGACCGCTGCCGCGACGCGCTGGACCTCGGCATCGCGTCCGACGAAGCTCGTCAGCGCCGGCCGAAGATTGCCAGGTCTCGCGTCGTCGACGCGCTCGGTCGAGCCTGCTCCCTTGTTTTCGGCACCCTTGTTTCCGGCATCCCTGTCTCCGGCACCCTTGTCTCCGGCACCCGGGTTCGCCGCGTGCCCGACACTTCCGATCGCACGTGCGCCCAGGTCGAGCACATGCTGGCCCGCCGCCACGCTGCGTTCGCCGCGCAGCATGGCCGCATAGGCCGCGGTCATCTCGGGTGACGGGTCGAGCCCGAGGTCATCACCCAGCCGCTCGCGGAACCGCGTGTACACGCCAACCGCGTCGCCCGCGCGTCCGGCATCGGCGAGCGCCGCGATGAGCAGGCGATGCGGTTGCTCCCGCAGTGGATGCGCGGCCGCCAACTCGTCGAGATCGGCGATGACCGCCTGGCCGCCGTCGATCGCGAACCGCACCGCGAGGTGTTCCTCGGTGGCCGCGACGCGTGCCTCGGCGAGGCGGGCGATCGGTGCCCGCGCGAAATCAGCGCCGGCCACGTCGGCGAGCGCGTCGCCGCGCCACAGGGCATGGGCATCGGCATAGCGTGCGCGGGCACGTGCGAGGTCGCCGTCCGCGACCGCGGCGCGGGCATCTTTGATGTGCGATTCGAACTCGTCGACGTCGACCGCCGCGGTCACGCGGTAGCCGGCCGGGTCCGCGGTGACGGCGGCCGCCGGCAGGCTGCGACGCAGCCGCGACACGAGCGTCTGTAGCGCGTTGGCGGTGCCCGCGGGTGGCTCCCCCGCCCAGACTGCGTCGGTCAACGCGTCGATCCGGACGGTACGGCCGGCATCGAGCGCGAGCCGGATCAGCAGAGCGCGAAGGCGCGCCCCGGCCACCGCGACCGGCCGGCCGTCCTCGTCCGTGACGTCGAGGGGTCCGAGGATCGCGATGCGCACCAGGTAAGGATCTCACTGCGATCCGACCAGGTCCCGAACGACATGGCCGGAGCAACATGGCCGGAGCGACACCGCCGGAGCGACACCGCCATCCTCGCCGGATCACGAACGGCCGCTAGCGGCCGGCGATCTCGGTGAGCCGCTGCGTGACGTTGTCGAGGTGGTTGCTGCCGGCGATCATCTGGTCGGCAGCCGTCGAGATCATGTTCACATTGGACGTCGTCGCGCCGGCCACGCAGTCCTTCGCGCCGGTGGCGTACGCGGCCAGCGCCGCGGACCACTCGCGCTGCGCCGACGCGTCGGGGATCGGCGCGTACGCCTGCGCGGCGGCCACGTCCTTGCCCAGCTGTACGCAGTTCGTGCGCATCGAACCGAGGTCGGCATTCTCGGCAGAATGTTCCAGCGAGCGGAAGTCGGTGCCGAGCGTGGTCAGCTGCTTCTCGCCGCCCTGTGACACCCACGTCGCGACACGACCGGACAGCGCTGGATCGGGCGGGTTGGCGGTCTGCGTACCGGGTGCCGGCGTGGTCGCCGACGCGCTGGCTGACTCTGTCGCGGTCCCGTGGGTCGCGGTCCCGTGGGTCGCGGTCCCGTGGTGGGCTGGCGCGGCATTGGCGGCGGATACGCCGATCAACGTACCGCCGGCGGCGAGTGCGGTCATGACGGCGCCGGCGATGGCACGGCGAAGCGTTACGCGCGAAGTCACGGGGGGCCTCCAGCAGGTCGTGCGCCTACGTTGCGTTGCAGCGCGCCTACGGTTCGTAATCAGTACCCGACCCAGAATAGGGAGGCATTTGCCGGAGTTGCGAGACATTCCCGCCCCGAATAATCGGACGAACCCGGCACGCGTTCACACCGGCCACATCCGCACTGTGACGCCCGTCGCACCGGGTAGCGTCGCGTCACTCGGCCGTCGCTGCGAGCGACGGCCGTTCGGTCTGCGTGCTAGCACGGGTCCGACGCGAGCGCCTGTGGTGTCACCCACCATTCCGCGGCGACTTCCAGACCGCAGGCCCGGAGTGCCTGACGCTTTGGCTGATCGAGTTGCGCCGTCACGACGACTGCTTGAACGGCGCCATGCCGGGCTGCTTCACGGAGGCCGGCCCGGAGCAGCGCCACGCCCGTCGTCGGCCATCTAGCGTCCGAGACGACGACGAAGTCGTCGATTTGGCAGGTCGGGCCGCCCGGGTCATAGACCGGCGGCGCCCCGGTCAGCGTCGCGATGACGAACCCCGTCAACTCGCCGGCGTCCTCGCTTACCAGCGCGATCACTTCCGGGCTGGCGACAAGGCCGGCCAGGTAGGGGCGGTGGTTGTCCAGCGCGTCGGTGGCGGGCCGCCAGAACCGCGCCTGGTACTGCGCATACTGCTCGCGACGGATGGCTGCCAGGGTGGCCATCGCGCCCACGTCGGCTTGCGCTGCGGCACGTATCTGCTCACTCACGCACCTAGTGTTATGCGTGCGCTGGCAGCGCCTTGACCTCGGGCGCAGAGACGGGTACGCACCGCGGCGCGTACCCGTACTCGACTGCCAGACCAATCAGGCGACGATCACTGCTCCACCGGTACAGCCGGCGACTCGGTCGCGGCGATCAGGACGGGGCGTTCCAGCAGGCCGACCGAGACGCGCCTGCCCTGCGACAGGTCCGGTGCACGGTGTGACGCCACATCGGCGAGCAACTCGACGCCGTCCGCGCGCAGCAGCCGCAATCTCGTCGTCGCGCCGCGGAACGTGGCGACCATGACGACCGTGTCGCCCGCGTCATCCGGTGTGACCACCATCGCCTCGGGGCGGACGAGGATCTGCACCGCCTGGCCGGACGCCGGGGAAGAGCCGTCCGCCGGCAACAGCTGCGCGCCGACCCGGACCATCGACCCGGCCTCGGCGACCGCGTCCAGACGGTTCATGGTGCCAACGAACTCCGCCACGAACTGCGTTTTCGGACGGTCGTAGAGCTCCTGCGGCGCGGCACATTGCTCGAGCCGGCCGGACCGCATGACGCCGACGCGATCGGCAAGTGACAGCGCCTCCTCCTGGTCGTGCGTGACGAATACGGTGGTGACACCGAGTTCGAGTTGGAGCCGCCGGATCTCGTCGCGGAGCTGCTCGCGTACCTTCGCGTCCAGCGCGGAGAGCGGCTCGTCCAGCAGCAGCACGCGCGGCGAAATGGCCAACGCCCTGGCCAGTGCGACACGCTGTTGCTGGCCGCCGGAGAGCTGGTGCGGATATTTCTTGCCGTGCTCGGCCAGGCCGACTAGGTCGAGCAGTTCACCGGCGCGACGGCGCCGCTGGACGGCCGACTGGCCGCGCAGACGAAGGCCGAATCCGACGTTGTCCTGTGCGCTCATGGTCGGGAACAGGCTGTAGGACTGGAACACCATGCCCATGTCGCGCTTGTTCGCCGGCAGCGCGGCCACGTCGCGTCCGTCGATGAGCAACTCGCCGGATGTCGGTCGATCGAAGCCGGCAAGGATGCGCAGCGCTGTCGTCTTGCCGCAACCGGAGGGTCCGAGCAGTGCGAGCAGCTCGCCCGGTTCGATCCGCAGGCTGAAGCCGGCCAGTGCCGAAGTCGGTCCGAACACCCGGTAGACGTCCCGGTATTCGACGGTGGTGCCGGCCTCTATGACGCCGGACGGGACAACCGAAGTAGCCGCGGACATGCGTCAGCCTCGCTTCTGATAACCGCGGCGCCAATTCAGCGCGCCAATCAACAACAACAGGACCTCGACCAGCAGCAGGCTGAACACCGAGACGGCGGCCTGCACCTGGCCCGACGTGGTCGGCAACTGGTAGAGCCAGACCGGGAACGGCTTCGTGTAGAGCAGGATCGACGAGATCGTGTATTCGCCCATCACCAACGCGAAGCACAGGAACGCCGCGTTGAGGATGGCGGTGCGAAGCGGCGGCATGACGACGCGGAAGAGCACGGTCAACCACCCAGCGCCGAGGCCGCGCGCCGCCTCGGTGAGGGTACGCGCGTCGATGGACCGGATGCCGGCGTCGAGGGTACGGAAGACGAACGGCATCGCAAGCGTCACGTAGAGCAGCGCAAGCACGAGCGGGTGCCCCTGACCGCGGATGTAGGAGACGGCGGAGGACAGCGCGCCGCGACTGTCGCCAACCCAGGTGTACGTGTCGGTGACACCGACCACGAGCACCACCGGCGGGAACACGAGCGGCAGGAGTGTCAGCGTCTCCACGACGCCTCGCGCGCGTGGCACCCGCAGGTGCAGCAGCAGTTGGGTGGGCAGCATAAGCGCCAGCGTGATGAGGATCGTGATGGCGGACAGTTCCAGCGAGTAGACCAGCGCGGTGGTGAAGCCGATCTGCCCGGTGGCCGGCGCCGCGAAGATCTGCCGGTACGCCGAGAACGTGATGCCGCCGTGCCCCGGATTCTGCACGGTGAAGCTGATCGCGGCGAGTAGCGGGCCGACGAAGTAGATGGCGGCCAGCAGCAGGATGACCCAGCGCAGCACGGTGCCTCGCGCCGGGCGGCGGGGACCGCGGCGCGCCTCGGCCGGCTGCCGCGCGGCACCCGGCTCGACGACCTGTTCGACGGCGGCGCTCATGACAGCCACCTCATGACAGCCACCTCATGACAGCCACCGGGACGTACGCCGTTGCAGCAACTGGTAGATGACGGTCAGCGGCAGCACCACGACGATCATGTCGAGCGCGAGCGCGGCACCCAGGTTCTCTTGACCGGATAGCACGTTGCCGGACAGCAC
This sequence comes from Micromonosporaceae bacterium, assembly GCA_035263025.1. GTDB lineage: Bacteria > Actinomycetota > Actinomycetes > Mycobacteriales > Micromonosporaceae > DASQPR01. Next base: position 6,186 of record DATFRR010000055.1, on the reverse strand, counting down.
GCTCGCGATCTGCGTCGGCACCAACGGGAAGGACTGACCAGCGAGCGCGTTTGCGGTGGCGTACGCGGAGAACGACGAGCAGAACAGCAACAGCACCGAGCCGAGGAAGTTCGGCAACAGAACCGGGCCGGCGACGTACCGCCAGTAGTGCCAACGGTTGGCACCCAAGTTCTCGGCGGCCTCCGCCCATTGTGGCTTGAGTCCTTCGAGCGCCGGCGTCATCACGAGCACCATCAAGGGCACGAGGAAATACATGTAGACCAGCGCAATGCCGGTGATCGTCGCGAGTTGGAAGTGTAGATCGCCGGCCAGCGAGAAGCCGAAATGGTCGTTGAGGAAGCTGGTCACCACACCGGCGTTGCCGACCGTCGCGATGAACAGGAAGGCCAGCGGGATGCCGCCGAAGTTCGCGGTCACCGCCGAGGCCGACGTGACGATCTGCTTCAGCAGTTCGCTGCGGCTGTTCACTACCGCGTAGGCAAGCAAGATGCCAAGCACCGCACCGATGATCGCCACGATGGCGGACAGCTTCAGCGTGTTGATCAGCGACGTGCGGTAGATGCCCTGCAGCGATGCGGAGATGTTCGCGCCGCCAAATGATGTCGTCGTGGTGTGCACGAACTGCTGGGTGACCGGGTTGCGCACGGTCGACGCGGACGTCGTCTTCTTGATGAACGCGTTGTAGAGGATGAATCCGATCGGCACCAGGAAGAAGATCAGCACATACGCGAAGAACGGTACGAGCCCGAGCCAATCCAGGTTGAATCGGCGCGCGAGCCCGCGGCGGAGCCGGGGTGACCCGGCCCCGCCGCGATCGGCTGTCTCGTCACGGGGGTCAAGTTCCGTGGACAGCGTGTCGGCCACTATGCGACCGCCGCTGCCCAGTTCTTGGTCACCACGTCCTTCGCGGCCGTGATCTGAGCCTGCGTCGGATTGAACGGGTTGGCGTCGGTCACCTGCGGCATCGACGCCGTCGCGGTCGCGTCCGCCGAGCCGTTGGCCTGCATGGCCGCCAGCTCAACCGGACGTGCGAAACCACGGATCCAGCCGTTCTGCCCGCCGTCGGAGGTCTGGCTGTAGAGGAACTCCTCCCACAGTCGCGCCGCGGCCGGGTGCGCCGCGTTGATGCTCACGGCCTGTGCGTAGTACGCCGACACGAGGCCGTCCGACGGGTCGGCGACCTTCCACGTCACGCCGCCCTTCTGCAGCGTCGAGACGTTGCCGAGTTGCAGGTAGTCCCAGTCGAGCACGATCGGAGTCTCGCCCGACGCCACCGTCGCCGGCGTGACCTTGGTCTTGTTGTAGATGCCTTCCGAGTTGAGCTTCTTGAAGAAGTCGATCCCCGGCTGGATGTTGTCGGCGGACCCGCCGTTCGCGAGCGCCGCCGCCCAGACCGCCTCGAACGCGGCGTTCGCGCTCGTCGGGTCGCCGTTGATCGCGACCTGGTTCTTGAACGCCGGGTTGTCGAGACCCTTGATGGTGGTCGGGCAGTTGGCGATCTTCGTCGCGTTGCAGCCGATCGCGATGTAGCCGCCGTAGTCCGAGTACCAGAGGCCACCAGAGTCCTTCAGCGCATCCGGGATGTCGTTCCACGTTGCGACCTTGTACGGCGCGAAGTCGCCCTCCTGGGCGCCCGACAGTGCGTACGAGTTGCCGATGTCGACGACGTCCGGCGCGCTGGCCTGACCCTTCGTCGACTTCACCGCGTTGATCTCGTCGCCGCTGGAGCCGTCCGGGTTCTCGCTGTTGATCTTGATGCCGTACTTCGCGGTGAACGCGTCGATGATGGCGCCGTAGCCGGCCCACGTGCGCGGGACCGCGATGAGGTTGAGGGTTCCCTCAGCCTTGGCGGCCGCCACGAGTGCGTTCATCCCCCCACCGGCCGCCGCGGACTGCACGGTCGCCCAGTTCACATTCTTCCCCGTGTTGTTGCTGGCGTTGCTGCCGCCCGAACTCGAGCAAGCCACCATGCCGAGGGCGAGCGCCCCGGTCGCGATGGCGAGCCCCACGGGCCGCACACCGTTGCGTAGCACGCGATTACCTCTCTGTCGGCGCACACCCGCTACGCGGCACAATGCCGATGCGGGGCGACCATCACGGTCGAGTCAGACGGTGCGGTCCCCGGCGTACAAACATGTGAAGGTGCGGGTACAACGCGGTGAATGTACGGCGACGGATCGGCCACGGCAAGATACGGAATCCGCACCTGTAGCGTGGTCACAGTGACCGAACCACATGTCGCGACGTTCGCCGAAATCGATTCCGCCACGCTTTATGCGCTCCTGCGGCTGCGATGCGACGTGTTCATAGTGGAGCAGGAATGCGCATACCCGGATCTCGACGGACGGGACCTTGAATCGGGTACACGACACGTTTGGCTGACCTCGCCGGCCGAAAACGCCGGTCCGACCGACCGCTCGGTTGGACGGCCGACCGCGCCGGTGCCCGCCGCGAGCCACCGAGCCGGCGAACCGGCCTCGACGACGGCCGGGCCGGTGGTGTTGGCGTACCTGCGGATCTTGGAAGAGCGTGACGGGACGGTGCGGATCGGGCGCGTCTGCGTTGCCCGCGACGCGCGCCGCGCCGGCCACGCGGCGACGCTGATGGCGGCCGCACTCGAGGCCGTCGGCGACCGGGCCGTCGTGCTGGACGCTCAGCGGTACGCGACAAAGCTCTACGAAGACGCCGGATTCGTGCCCGACGGTCCGGAGTTCCTCGAAGACGGGATCCCGCACGTCCCGATGCGACGGCATCCTCGGTCACGCTGACGTGGCGACACCGATAGCGACACCGACGCGGGTCGCTGGCCGAGGCCGCGGCTGGTATCGGGGCGACTGCCACATTCATTCCGTGTACTCGTGTGGCGAGCTGACGCCGGAACAGCTTGCCGCGGATGCACGCGCGGCCGGACTCGACTTCATCGCAACCACCGAGCACAACACGTCTGATGCGCACGGAGCCTGGGGTCGGTACGCCGGTGACGACTTGTTAGTGATCCTCGGCGAGGAGGTCACCACCAAAAACGGGCACTGGCTTGCACTCGGCCTGCGTCCCGGACAGGTTGTCGACTGGCGGTACGGCGTCCGCGACGAGACCGTCGGCCGCCATCTGCATGAGGTACACCGAGCCGGCGGCCTCTGCGTCGCGGCTCATCCGCACGCGCCGTACCCCTCCGGCCAATTCATGTATCCCTACGACGGATTCGACGCGGTCGAGGTGTGGAACGGACTGTGGACCTCGGACCGGCCATGGAATGCGGACAACGAGGCCGCATTGGCCGAATGGGGCCGCAGCCTGGGCGCAGACGTCCAACGCCACCGGTGGCGACCGGCGATAGGTAGTAGCGACACCCATTTGGAGGATCAGATGGGTACGCCACATACGGTCGTGCTCGCCGACGAGCTGAGTTGTGAAGCGGTTCTCGCCGGCATCCGAGCCGGTCGGAGCTGGATCGCCGAAACGTCGGCCATCGAGGTTGCGCTTCATGCGATCGCCGATGAGCGCGCTGCCGGAATCGGTGGGCAGCTCACGACATTCGGAGCGCCCACCGTGATCCGAGTCGAGATAGTTGGTGTGCCGTCCGGCGTGGTCAGCTTCCACACTGACCGCGGAAAGGTGCACCGAGAGTCGTTGGCGAGTCGCGGTTCAGTCTCTGCGGAGTGGCATACAAGTGCCGAGGAGTCGGCGTTCGTACGCGTCGAGGTACGTCATGCGAACGGGCACATGGCCGCCCTGACCAATCCGATCATCCTGACCTGAGTCGTGCCGCCGTCGTGGCATCCCGATGCCGCGATCTCTTGCAGAACAACAACTCTGGCGGTTTGCGTCATCTGCCACATTGGACAGTGTGCTGTCACGAGCGCCGCGTTTTTGTCGTACGGGTGTGCGAATGTTAGGTCATGGACGGCGTGCTGGCGCAGGCGATCGAATTGGTCGGCGAGTTCGCGGCGCGACCCGGCTACGCGCTGACCGACGAGTCGCTATGCACAGCGCTGACCGACCTGCATCGGTTGATGTCCCTGGCGACGGCCGCCGCCGCGACGGTTGTCCATGAGGCGGCCGGCCGCGACCTGCCGCACCGCCAGGATGCGACGTCGACGGTGGCGTGGCTCCGCGACCTGTTGCGCATCGCACCCGCCGACGCCCGGCAACTCACCGCTCTTGGTGCGGTGTTGGATGCACGCTCGGCACTGATGGAAGCAATCACCGTCGGCACCGTGAACGCAGGGCAGGCGTTGGCCGTCGGGCGGGTGCTCGCCGACGTACCGGCCGAGGATCAGGCTCTCGTCGACAAGGTCGAGGCGGTGCTGATCGACCACGCCAGCCAATGCGAGGCAACCATCCTGCGCCGCCTCGGCGATCGCGTGCTTGCCCACGTCGCACCCGAGCTGGCGGACGAGCGGCTGCGCGAACGCTTGGACCGCGAGGAACGCCATGCCCGCCAGCGCCGTGGGTTCACAATGTCGGCCGACGGCCTTGGTGGGATGCGGCTCTCCGGCGTTCTCGACGTGGCGGGCGCCGCGATCGTGACGGCGGCACTAGACCCGTTGTCGGCACCGGCACGCGGCGACGATGGCCCGGATCTGCGTACGCCGGCGGCACGGCGCGCCGACGCCCTCGTTGATGTCTGCCGCATCGCTCTCGCGGCCGGCGGCTTGCCCGACAACGGCGGCCAACCGCCTCAGCTGAGCGTCACGGTCGACTTCGACACCCTCCGGCGCGGTGTCGCGATGGGACAGCTCGACACCGGGCAGCTGTTGACCGCCGACACTGTCCGCCGGCTGGCCTGCACGGCGCAACTGTTGCCCGTCGTACTCGACGGAGCCGGCGTACCAATCGACGTCGGGCGTGGTCGCCGCCTGTTCACCGGTGCGGCCCGGCAAGCGGTGCTGCTGCGCGACGGCGGCTGCGCGTTCCCGGGTTGCGAGCGGCCACCGCGCTGGACGGATATTCATCACATCGTCTCGTGGTCCGACGGCGGAATGACCAATCGCGACAACGGCGTTGCATTGTGCGGCCACCACCATCGGCTGATGCACCACAGCGACTGGCAAGTCCGGTTGGCAGCGGACCGCCGCCCCGAGTTCATTCCACCCGCCTACATCGATCCGCGGCAACGCCCGAGACGCAACCCTTACCACGATCGGAGATGAGCCACGCTCGGGACCGTTGGAGATACCCGATCCTGCCGCGCCGGCCAAGGGCGATCGTGAAGCCACAGCCTGAGCGTGAAGGGTGCAGCCTCAATCGTCGAGTGACAGCGCGGCCCGTTAGGCGAGGCCGGCGATGATGTCGGCGATCGCGCGGCGCCGACCGGTGTAGAACGGCACTTCCTCGCGTACGTGCCGTCGTGCCCGGGCAGCGCGCAGCTCCCGCATGAGGTCGACGATGCGGTGCAACTCGTCGGCCTCGAACGCGAGCATCCACTCGTAATCGCCAAGCGCAAAACTCGCCACCGTGTTCGCCCGGACGTCGGGATACTCGCGCGCCATCCGACCGTGTTCGGCGAGCATGTCGCGGCGTTCCGCGTCGGGCAGCAGATACCACTCGTAGGACCGCACGAACGGGTAGACACACAGGTAGGCCCGCGCCGGCTCGCCAGCGAGAAACGCCGGGAGATGACTCTTGTTGAACTCGGCCGGCCGGTGGAGGGCCATCTGCGACCACACCGGCGCCAGGTGGCGGCCGAGGACGGTACGCCGAAGCCGCCCGTACGCGTCCTGGAGCGCATCGCTCGTCGACGCATGCCACCAGATCATGAGGTCGGCGTCGGCCCGCAGCCCCGCGACGTCGTACGTCCCACGGATCACGACATCCTTCGCGGCCAGCTGGTCGAGGAGAGCCTCAGCCTCGGTCGTCAACGCATCCCGTACCGCCGGCAGCGGCGCTTGAGCACGGAACACCGACCACATCGTGTAGCGGATCGACGCGTTGATGTCACGGATGCGCGCCGCCTTGGTGCGCTCGTCCACGCCGTCACTGCCAGCCTCATTGTTGCCAGCCTCGTTGTTGCGAGCGGCGCTGGTCCCAGCGCTATCGATGTCTGTCATGACTGCAACACCTCGATAAGTTGAGCCGCGGCCCGCCAGCCGGACCGGATGCAAGCGGGAATGCCGACGCCGTCGTACGCGGCACCGGCGAGCACGATCGTGGACGGCAACGCGTCGCGTGCGATGCGTACGCGGT